>JAISMU010000130.1 GCA_031276635.1 Deltaproteobacteria bacterium
AATTTTTCTAATTTTTGATATTTATATAGAATTATTATAAATAAAAATTGGATTTAAATTATTGATTCCAGGTTAAGCTGACTGATAGGCTCAGCCAAAATCAAAATCGCGGGTTTTCCTTGAAAAAACTGGCCAGATCTGTATAATGATTTTAGTAACCGTTTACCCACGATAAAGGGTTGGGTTTGAAATAGCCCCAAGGTTACCAGGGTCAGACTCTGGATCTTACGGCTCAGAGACTACGTTGAATAAAATGGCTAAAGACCAACGTCAGAACGCTTCTCCAGTTCTGACCTCTTGAAGACTCATTCGCGGACAAGCCGGAACAGGCGCGAAATGGGGTGAGTCATGGGCCGATACTCAACATTACCGAAGAAGTGGAGACGTTCATTTAACGAATAACCTGGCCGTTAGAGGCTTTTATCGGCGCTTCATTCGCAAGTGTTCGTTGTTGACAAACAGCGGAGAAGCGCGAATCTGAGATATAAGAAGCCCCGGTTTAACAATCAAGTTAAGAAAAAGGGCTGGTTGGCCCCATCTGTTCAACATTTTGTGGACAGACAGGTCAAATTAATCAAGAAACCGCGGAAACTGGCCCCAATAGGGGAAATAGCCCTAGAGACGACCAAATTTGATCCCCAGGCGATGGAGAACCTGGAGATATCTGGGATCAAGTATTAACATGGGACTCTGTGGGTTTATACGTTAAGAGCGCGCCTTCTTAAAAAATTTGGTTATAAGCGCTTTTATTGTGGGAAAAAAGAGGGGAAGTTAGAGGTTGTTCCCGTGGTCCCCAGGGCTAAGGGCGGGAGTAATCGGCCCCCTAATCTGGTTATCGCGCGCGCCTCTTGTAATCAGAAGAAGGCCGATAATCCGCTTGAGGTGTTTTTGGCCAAAGACCTGGCCAAACTGGCCAGGACACAGGCCCAGGTTAAGGCTCCTTTGCAAGACGCGGCGGCGGTGAATATTACTCGCAGGGCTCTGTGGAGCAAGGTTAAGGAGTTCGGGCCGCCGATGACTATGGGGTACGGGGCCTTAACTCAATACAATCGTTTTAAGTTGGATTTACCGAAGACTCACGCGCTGGACGCGGCTCGCGTGGCGAAGGTTTCTAGACTGATCGACTGGAATCAACCGACTTTGGCGATTAAATCGAGGGGTCGAGGGCCTAAACAACGGACGCTGGTTACTGCCCAGGGGTTCCCGCGAGAGAATAAGAACGGGCCGAAAGCGCGCCGGACGCGGGAGAAAGAGATTCCTGGACTCAGGACTGGCGATTTGGTTGAGGCGGTGATGCCCGGGGGGAAGGCTCAAGGTTAGCGCCAGGGCCGGGTAGCGCTCAGGAAAAGTGGCTATTTTGATCTCAAAACTAATTGCCTTGGAATAGCGGTTAATCATGGAAAAATTGGGTTAAATTGGCGGCGCGTTCGGTTACTCCAAAGAAATGATGGCTATGATTACGCCATTTCAAAACCTGTCAGCTCTCATTATTAAAGTTGAAAATAGTCTACTCTTCAATTTCGAGGGTTAAGTTCATACATAGAGAGTCTGAGGTTTAAGCCACGGGTCCAATTTTACTCTCCCTTGTGAACGCTTACTGATTTTAAAGGGCCTGACTAATTTCCCCAGCGGGTTTGTTTTTTCAGTTTACAATATTTTTTCTCTTTTTTTACTTTAGGGTCAATATTTGTTAATTTGACACAGCTCTCTTGGTTTTTGGGTTAGTCTGGTGGGAGGAGCCTATGGCGGAGATATCTCGTCGTCGATCCACTCTTTCGGGTACGATCAAGGATCACGGCTCAGACAATTACAAATTGATACTTGGGGAATACCTGCTGAAGGCCGGGCAGATCACCCGTGGCCATCTGGAGGAGGCCACCAAGTGGCTGTCGGCTCATCCCAAGGAATTACTGTCCCGGTTTCTGCTGCGCAAAGGCTATGTGGAAAACAACACCATCGCCAGCGTCTTGTCCCGCCAGTACAGTTATCCCATGGTCAACCTCTCGGAAAGGGAAATTCCCCAGCAGGTCCTGAGCCTTGTTCCCTACGATGTGGCCAAGAGACTTATGGTCATCCCCTATCAGATCAAGGAAAACAAGGTCATGATGGCCATGTTGGAGCCCACCAACAACAAGGTGGTCGAGGAGTTGACCACCTTGACCAAGTGTCAGGTGGTTCCGACTGTCATCACGGAAAAGGACCTGGTCGGGGCCTTTAAAATCCACTACAAGATCAGCGAGGCTGAGGCGGCGGCCTTTTTGTCCCCCCTTGATCCTAACGCGGCGGTGGAGGAAAGCGGCCCGGTCACGGTCGATAACCTCGGGGCCCTCATCTCTGACGCCCTGGACGATTTCGCCTTTGGGGAAGCCAAGGACGATGAGGTCTCCAGCGACACCTACTCGGCCGAGAACAGCGCCATCATCAATCTGGCCAACCAGATCCTCATTCAGGCGGTGCAGGCCGGGGTCTCGGATATTCACATCGAGCCATTTGAGAAGCAGTTCTACGTCCGCTACCGCATGGACGGCTCCCTTTACAAGCACACTCGTCTGCCTCTGGAAATCCGTAACGCGCTCATCGCCCGCCTCAAGATTATGGCCAGCCTGGACATCACCGAGCGCCGGGTGCCCCAGGATGGCCGCATCAAACTGCGCCTGGGCAAAAACAAGGAGATCGATTTTCGCGTCTCGTCTCTGCCGACCCTCTTCGGAGAGTCCGTGGTTCTGCGTATTCTTGATAAGTCGGGCCTCAATGTGGATATGACCAAGCTCGGCTTCACCGAAAAGAACCTGGACCAGTTCATGCGAGCCGCCTATCGCCCCAATGGCCTTTTGTTGGTTACCGGGCCCACAGGTAGCGGCAAGACAGTGACCCTGTACTCCACCCTGAACCTGCGCAACACCGATGACGTGAAGATCCTGACCGCTGAGGACCCGGTCGAGTTCAACTTCCCTGGGGTCAATCAGGTCAACGTCGTCAAAGATGTGGGCATGACCTTCGCTAAAGCCCTAAAAGCCTTCCTGCGCCAGGACCCGGACATTTGTATGATCGGCGAGATCCGGGATATTGAGACGGGTGAAATCGCGGTTGAGGCGGCCATGACCGGCCACTTGGTTCTTTCCACCCTTCACACCAATGACGCCCCTTCCACGGTCACGCGTCTGGTGGATATGGGGGTGGCTCCCTTTAACGTGGCCGCGGCTCTGGTGGTCTGCTCGGCTCAGCGTCTTCTGCGGCGGGTTTGCGCCAATTGCCGGCACACGGCCAATAAACTGCCTTTGAACAAGCTGGTGGAGGCCGGCTTTGATTCCAAGGAAGTGGCCACGGTCCAGCTGTATGAGGGCCGGGGTTGCCCGACTTGCAAAGGGACCGGCTACAAGGGTCGGTTGGGGGTTTTTGAGGTTATGGAAAACTCCCCCACCCTGTCGGACGCCATCGCCTCCAAGGTGCCTGAGGGCCAGTTGCGCAAGATCGCCTTGAAGGAAGGTATGCTGACTCTGCGCCAGGACGGCCTTTTGAAGGCCCAGCAGGGCATGACCACTCTGGATCAGGTTCTGGAGAAGACGGTCATCCAGAAGGAGAGCTTACCGCATTACCTGTTGAACCCCGATGAGCAGGTCTTTGAGAATGGCGATGTCATCATCAAGGAAGGCAACACAGACACCGCCTTCTACCGCCTGATTCAAGGTTGCCTGGAAGTTTACAAGGGGCAGAATCTCATCGCTGAGATTTCCCAGACCAACACCTACTTTGGGGAGATGAGCGCTTTGGTCGGCTCTCGCCGCAGCGCCACCATCCGCAGCCAGGGCCGGAGCATAGTCAAGGTTTTCCCGGGCGATAAGTTGGGCGAGGTTCTGGAGAATTACCCGGACATCTCCAAGCAGATCATTGACACCCTGGTCTTGCGGCTTAATGAGTCCGGCAATCGGCTCTCTGAGATGATGCAGAATCGCATTGAGCTGGAGCGGACCTATGTCAATCAGCTGAGCTCGACCATAGGCTCGGCGGGCAATTTCCCCACCGGCTCGCGACCCATCGCCAGCGCCCCCAAGGGCGGGGTGGTGGTGGCCACCTCCACCAAACCCTCGGCTCTCTCCCGTCTGGCCGCCAAGAAGGCCGAGGCCGGCAAAGGGCCGGCTGGCGGCAATGGTCAGGGTCAGGCCAAGGTTCCGGGCATGGCCTCACGCTCCGAGCACACCCAGGAGCCCGAGTTCGTCAAGACCGCCCTGGTTACGCCAGGCGGGGCCCCGGTGGCGGCTCCCCGGGCCGCGCCGACGGGCGCTCCCTCTATCGCCCAGCCGGTCCCGTCCCCGGCCCCCGTGGCGGTGGCCACGAGCCCGCCTCGAGCGCTGGCGGCGGCCCCCGCCGCCAGCCCGGTCCGGCCCGCCTCGGCCACTCGGCCCCCGGCGGACATGACGCGCGGCTCTTTCGCCCGCATTCTGCTGCCGGCGGATCAGACCCAGCAGCTGCGCGTCTTGCCGAACGCGGCTCCGGCGGCCAAGATCTTGAGGGAAGTTCGGGATGCCCCCCAGCCACGCTGACCGGGGTCTCCCAAAACCAGTAGCTAGGTGGGCCATTCTCGCGGCCCTGATCTTGTTCTGTTCCCTCTTGGTCAGCCCTCTGGCGGCCTGGGCCAGTCCCCGGCTCCTGGCCGCCAGCTATCCGGTCTGGCTTTTTACCCGTTATCTGACCCTGGGCCGGGATTTTTTTCAGGTTGAGCTTTTGACCAACCCGGCCACCGGTTGCCCCCACGAGTTCGCCCCCCAGCCCCGGGACCTGGAAAGGCTCTCGCAAGCTCGGGTTCTGGTCAAAAACGGCCTGGGCCTGGAGGCTTACCTGGATCGGGCCCTCCGCGTGGCTCCCAAGGATCTGGTGATCATTGACGCCAGCCAGGGGGCGCCAACCTTGCCCCTCAACTGGGGCCGCCTGGACCTGGGCGACCCTGAGACCACTGATCAGGCGGACAGCTTGGCCGCCCTGGCCCCCAATCCCCATATTTTCTCCTCCCCGCGTCTGGCCGCCTTGATGGCCAAGAACATCGCCGCGGGCCTGGCCAAGGTCGACCCCGAGGGCGAGAGCCACTATCAGGATAGGTTAGCGGCCTTTCAGGCGGACATGGATTACCTGAGCCACTTCATCGGGGCTTTCCAGAAGAGCCGACGGGGCTATAAGGTTATAGTTTCCCATGGTTTCATGGACTATCTGGCCCAGGACCTGGGGTTGATCGTCCTGGCTGACATTGAGCCGGCCCCTGAGACCGCCCCCTCGGCCGCTCGCCTGACCGAATTGGCTAACCTCACCCGAACCGAGGGTATCAGCGCCATCCTGACCGAGCCGGAGGCGGACCTGGATTTGGCCAGAACCCTGGCCCGCGAGGGCGGGGTCCAGGCGGCGGTCATTGATCCGGCCACGACCGGGCCAGCCGATCCAGAGCCAGACTATTATTTAAAGGTGTCTCGGGAGAATCTGATCGTTCTGGCTCGACTCTTTCCCGCCAACCGCTCCCCCGACCCCAGTGATTGAGACCTTTGAGCGTCCGGCGACTGAGAGCCCGGCGAAGAAATCGGTCGCTGGGCCCGTTGAGCTCCCACCCTCCTGGCCGACCGCCTGGGTTCCGGCTCTCAGCTTGGTCGAGGTTAAGGCCACCCTGGGGGAGTTCGAGGTCTTGCGGGAAGTTACCTTTCAGGCTCCCAAAGGCCGCCAGACCATCATCATCGGGCCGAACGGGGCTGGCAAAAGCACTCTGATTCACTGCCTGCTAGGCCAGATTCCCCACGAGGGCCGGGTTTTCTTTGATCCTCCCGGGCCCCGGCTGGGTTATGTGCCCCAGCGACCGGACTTTGACCGTTTTTTGCCTTTAACTGTGGGCGAGTTTTTGGCTCTGGGCTTGAGTCGCCGGCCCATTTGGCTCGGTCTAGGCCGGGCGACTCAGGTTAAGGTTAAGGCGGCTCTGGAGCTGGTCAAGGCCGGCTCCCTGTATGGCAAGCCCTTGGGCGGCCTTTCTGGCGGGGAGACCCAGCGAGCTCTGCTGGCGGCGGCCTTATTGAGCGAGCCGGACATCCTGATCCTGGACGAGCCGGCCACAGGGGTGGATGTCTACGGGGAGCAGCTGTTGTGCGAGATCCTGGAGGGCCTCAAGGATAGCTTCACCGTGCTCATGGTAAGTCACGACCTGGCCACCGCCCGAGCTCACGGGGACTGGGTGGTCTGTCTCAACCGTCGGGTGGTGGCTCAGGGGCGGCCTGAGGAAATATTTCAACCCCAGACTCTCTCCGCCACTTTTGGCCTCCACCAGGGGCTCATCTTTGGCTCGGCGACTGGCTCGCCCTCGTCTGATTCCGCCGCTGGCCCCGCTTGTTCCCACGGTTGAAAGCCTGAGCCTGAAAGCTGAGCCATGGTTCTTTTACAATCTCTTTATGACCAGCTGGCTTTTTTTTATGAGCCCATGTTCATGCGCCGGGCGATGGTGGCTCTTTTTCTACTATCCTTGGCTGTCTCGGGAGCCGGGGTTCTGGCGGTCAGCCGGCGAATGGCTTTTTTCCCCGACACGGTGGGGCACTCGGCCCTGGCGGGTTTGGCCCTGGGTCTTTTGGTGGGCCTGGATCCCCAGGTGGCGGTCATCCTCTTCGGGCTAGGGTTGGGCTTACTGATTGTTTTTTTAAGTCGACGGGCCAAGTTCGGGGCCGACACTTCCCTGGCTCTGGTCTTTTCTGGGGCCGTGGCTCTGGGTCTGGCCCTCATCAGTCGACGCCCGCGGGTCACGGCCGGGCTCTCCCGCTGGCTCTTGGGGGACATCCTGACCGTGGGGGACGAGGAGATTGTGGCCCTGCTGGGGTTGGACCTCATCGCCTACCTGATTTTTCTGGGCCTTTATAACCGGCTGATCCTCACCTCCGTCTTTCCGACCGGGCTAACCCGCCAAGTCTGGGTGGACTATCTGTTCGGGGCTTTTCTGGCCGTTGTCTCGGTTCTGGCTGTCCAGGCCGTGGGCGTTCTGCTGGCCACCGCCTTGTTGGTGACCCCGGCGGCCACCAGCCGGGTTCTGGCCGCCACTGGTCGCTCCTTTTTCTGGCTGGCCCTGGTCTTTTCCCTGATCTCTGGCCAGCTGGGTTTGTGGATCTCCTATCAGCCCGGGGTCAACGCCTCCGCTGGAGCCACCGTGGTTTTGACGAGTCTGGGTTTTCTGGCTCTGGCGGCTCTGGGGCGGCGTCTCGTGGGCCGTGTTTAAAAGTTTAGCCGGGCCCTGACTCTCTCCGTCCCCCAAAAAACTTCGGCCAGCCTAGGTCGGGGTCGTCCGGCCCCAGTCGGTCTCGCTTTTCGGGGGGCCGGGCCGCGGGCCTTTCGATTATGAATAAAACAATTTTTTCTTGACTTTTAGTTGGGCTTGGCGAAAAAATGAGGGGTAAATTTTTGGAAAGGGCCGGGGGCTAAGCTGAAGGCGGCTGGCTCAATCAGGCTCACAACAGCCAGACGCTCGGCCAAGGGCTCTTGTCCTTGGTTTTTTCATCTCAAGCGAGGTTTGGGGGGACGAGCCCCTTGGGAGACGTCAAGTCTCTCGGTAGAGGCCGTCCAGAGGCCGGTCAATGGGCTGGCCCGGGCGATTTAGCTCGGGTTTGCGGGGGCGGGCTCGCTCCCCGGCGGCCCGCCGTGGCCCCAGAGAAAAAAGAGGGGGCCGGGATCCGGGCCTCAGTCCAGGCTCAAATCTGAGGAAGACAATTACCAATGAAACCCTTGCCCATAGGCGTTTCTGATTTCGTGGCCCTCCGTCAGGGCGGTTATCTTTACGCTGACAAGACCAGATTTATCTATGACCTGGTTCAGGGCCAGAAAACCTATTTTTTGTCCCGCCCCCCGCGTTTTGGCAAAACTCTGCTGGTGAGCTCTCTCCAGGCGGTCTTGACTGGTCAGCGGGAGCTTTTCGCGGGCCTGTGGATTGATTCCTCCGACTATGACTGGCGGCCTGTCCCGGTCATCCGTCTGAGCCTGGAAAATATCCAGGTCGTGAACGAAGAAATTTTTAATCTGGAGTTGCTGGCCAGGCTCCAGAGCGTCGCGGCCAGCGAGGGATTGACCATCGCCGAGGCGACCCCGGCCCGGTATTTCGCGGCTCTCATTAAAAATCTTTATCAAGAGCGGGGCCAAAGGCCGGTCGCGATCCTCGTGGACGAGTACAACCTGGGGATTCCCTATGTTAAGCCGGAAAACCCGCGCCATCGACCGATGGAGCTCCTCAACGCCTTCTACGAGGTTTTGGCGGAAACCGAGCCCTACCGGGGTTTGACCTTTTTGACCGGCTTACCCAAGCTGGGCGAGTCTTCCTTTTTTTCCCAGCTCAATAATCTGGTTGACCTGACTTTCCAGCCAGAAGCCGCCGACATCTGCGGTTTTACCCAGAAGGAATTTGACGAGTTATTCTCGGACCGCCTGGCCGACACCCTGGCTGGCGTTAAAGGCCTAGGCGGCTGGCCGGCGAAGGCCACCCCCGCCGAGCTCAAGGCGGAAATCGCGGCCTTCTACGGGGGCTTTTCCTGGAACGCTCAGTCCAGGCTTTTTAATCCCTGGTCAACTCTCAATTTTTTCGCCAAAAAAGTTTTCGCGTCATTCTGGGGTAACTTTTACGCCTCTCTGGCCTGCGCCGTTTTGGATGAGCGCTATTTATTCAAAGGATTCTCTTTAGTCACTAACTATTGCTTCTATACCTCGATGATAGATGAGTCCGCGAACGTGGTGGCTGTCGGCGCTTTAAACGCCATGGCCGTGTCGTTTCAAACCGGGTTTTTGACCGTTGATGAGGTCAACCCCTATCCTGAGAAAAAAACTTTTTCTCTGGGCCCGCCTAACCTGGAGACCATAGCGGCCTTATACTCCGCGGCGTTTTGTTTCAGAAAAAAAGTTTTAGACCCGGTTGAGCTGAGAATCCGGGCTAACTGGGTTGTTGACGCCTTGCGACGAGCTGACGAGACGGAGTTTGAGGCGGCGGCCCGGCAGTTTTTTGCCTTCATCCCCGCCAACAAATACACTGAAAATGGTGAGTTTTACTTCCTAGCCTTCAGCCTGGCCTTGATTATGGCGGGAGTTCGGGTGGGGACCCTGGACTCCAAGGAAAACGAGTTTATGGATTTCAAATTTGACTTGGGCGACAGGGAAACTTGCCTTATGAAAATGAGTCACGTCAATCTGTCGGAAGGTTCGGGGAAATTGTCCCTCAAGTCGAATGGCGCAAAATTGGCGTTTAAAATCAAAGATCCTGAGGCGATCAAGAGGAGCCTGGACCGGGAAGCTCTCAAGGACCGGCTGTGGTTTGACAGAGTTTACCCGGCTGACAAGCTCAAGCGACTTGGCGTCAGAAAAAGCAAAATCATCTTAGTGGTCGGCGATCGGATTAACCTGCGGGCGAGTATTGAGAAGGCCGACTGAGCCGCCTGGGCCCCAGACGGGCTGAAATAATCAGCAGGCTGGCGAAAAAAAAACCCATGACGAGGTCATGGGTTTTTTCAGATCTTAATGGTTACCTTCGGTAGTGGCGGTCGTCATCCCGAGAGTTTCGACGTTTGTTGGGGCGGCGGTCGTCATCCCGATAATTCCGGCGGTTCTTGGGACGGCGGTCTTTAGTGAGATTAGGCCGGCGATGGTTGGAGCGGCGGTCATTATCATAACGATCGTGGCGGTTCTTGGGGCCCCGGTTTCTATCTAACTGCCCACGGCGATGGTTGGGGCGGCGGTCATTATCATAACGATCGTGGCGGTTCCTGGAACCCCGGTTATTATTATAGCGATCGCGAGATCTGGGCCGCTTGTTTTTACCGTACCGATCGCGATCGTTATCCCCGCGCCGGGAGCCTCTGTCCACTCGGTCCCGGTTATTCCGACCAGAGCTCCCGCCTTCCCTTTGGCGCCAATATTCCCGGTCATTAAGTCTTTCGCCGTATTTCTCCCGGACGCATTCATCTCTGCTTTCACTGAGATAAGATGTGCCGTTATTAGCGCAGCTGGGATAGGCTTTCCTGAACCAGCTATCCCAATCTGAGTCGCGTTTTTCCAGCTCGCGGAGACGATCGCCTTTGGCGGAAATGGGCTCAAACGGATTCGGGCTCCCCTCAAGGCTCCCTAGCTCCGCCCCGGCTAGGGCGGCCTCATTAACCAGGTTTAAGACCTGGTCCCTCTGGGCCGTGTCCAGAGCCCCCGCCTCAGCCCGGTTGGCCCAAAAGCCGACCGCCACCGCCAAGATGGGTAGGAAATAAGTAAAAAAATTCTTTTTGGAAATGATCATGCTTTACCTCATAAAAAAAGTATATTTATAGCATTAAAAATTTAAATTTTAGCTTTCGCGTCGCATTTATTTTTCAAATGATAGTAGAGCAATAAGTGGGCCAAGTCAAGGTTTAGCCGGGCGGGCAGTCGCTCAAGTGGGCCTATATCCGCCTGGGGAAAAACAATTTGGCGGTCAGGGTGGACAGGCGCGTTTATTGAAGGAGGGGGGAGTGGATATTTTTTAGCCAGGAAAATAGGGCAGGGTGGAACTTTTTTACTCGTTTTGGCCAAAAAAGGCGGCCCCCAGTGGGGCGAGAGTCGGGCGGGGCGCTGGTCCTAGCGGCCCTGGGGCAGGGTCGAGGGCGGCCAGCGGCGACGAGCTCGGCGGGAGAGGGGAGGCGGCGAAGGACTGGGGAGTAGGCTCGCGACTAAGCCGCGCTACGAATAAAGTTGTCCAGCTCAAGCTTCCGTCTTGGGGGGGTGGTGTTTTTTCGGGGACCGGCGGTTCTTTTAAAAAATAAAATGGCCCGGTCGAGGTCGACCGGGCCAGCTTATCTTCTGGGAAAAAAGCCAGCTTATTTCTGGTCAGTTCCGGTTTTTCCTTACTGAGCGTCCGGCGGGAACAGGGAATCGGGGGCGTCGCTCTCCTCGTCCTTTTCGCCGAGCCTGGCCACGTCCACGACAATCTCACCCTCGTTGAGGCCGATGAGCTTGACTCCCCGCGTCAAACGATGCTGGGAGTTGACCTCGGAGACCTTGAAAGAGATGAGGCGGCCGGTCTGGGTGATGATCATGAGCTTGTCGCGGTCATCAACTTTGAAAACGCCCACCACCCCGTTCTGGTTGGTGGTTTTAATAGTGGCGTTGCCTTGCCCGCCCCGGGATTGAATGGTGTATTCGGTGGCCGGGGTTCTCTTGCCGATGCCGCCTTCGGTTACGGTCATCAGCTCCTCGTGGCGATCCATGGTGATGACCTCCATGGCCACCACTTTGTCGCCGGAAGCCAAGGAGATGCCTTTAACCCCGGCGGCGGACCGGCCCATGGAGCGGATGTCGCTTTCCTTAAAGCAGATGGCCTTGCCTTTGCGGGTGGACAAAACGACCAGATTCTGGCCATCGGTCAGGGACACGGAAACCAGCTCGTCCTCATCGTCTTTCATGGTAATGGCGAGGATCCCCTTGCGGCGGGGGTTTTGGAAGGCGGACAGATCGATTTTCTTAACCACTCCGGCCCGGGTGGCCATGATCACGAAGCGATCCTTTTCCGCCAGATCATTTATGGGCAGAACGGCGGAGACCTTTTCGCCCTCACTCATGGGGAGGACATTGATCATGGCCTTGCCTTTGGAGGTGCGGCTGGCGTCGGGAACCTCATAGACTTTCAGCCAGTACAGCCGACCGCGATTGGTGAAGAACAGCAGGTTGGTGTGGGCCGAGGCCACAAACATCAATTCCACAAAGTCTTCGTCTTTTTTGGCCGCCGCCACTCCTTTGCCACCCCGCCTCTGGGTCCGGTAGACTGAGGCGGCCGTTCTCTTGATGTAACCGCCGTGGCTGATGGTGACCACCATCTCCTCATCAACTATGAAATCCTCAGGATTATAGTTGACCGGGCCGGTATCGGAGATCTCTGTGCGCCGGGCGTCGCTGAACTCGGCTTTGAGAGCCAGGAACTCTTCCTTGATGACCTGGTTGAGCTTGGTCTCCGAGCCCAGGATGGCCCGATAATAATCAATGTCCTTGCGGACGGCCAGGAGCTCGTTGTCAATGGCCACACCCTCCAGCTGGGTCAGCCGGTGGAGCCTCAGGTCCAGAATGGCCTGGGCCTGAATCTCGGTCAGGCTGAATTGGCTCATCAGGCCGGTTTTGGCTTCCTGGGGATTTTGGCTCTGCCGGATCAGGGCGATGATGGCGTCCAGGTGGTCCAGGGCCAGGCGCAGGCCTTCCAGAATATGGGCTCGGGCCTCCGATTTGGCCAGAAGGAACCGGGTCCGTCTGGTCACCACGTCCCGGCGGTGGTCCAGAAAATGGGCCAGGGCGTCTTTGAGGTTGAGGATCCTGGGGGTCTGGTTGACGATAGCCAGCATGATGATCCCAAAACTGATTTCCATTTGGGTCATGCGGTAGAGTTTATTAAGGATGGTGTCGGCCATGCTGGTCTGGGAGGAGCGGATTTCCACGACCACCCGCATGCCGTCGCGGTCGCTCTCGTCGCGGATTTCCTGGATGCCCTCCAGTTTCTTTTCCGACATCAATTCGCCAATGGTCTCCACCAGCTTGGCCTTATTAACCTGATACGGCAGCTCGGTGATGATGATGGCTGTGCGTTTATTCTCCAGGACATCCAGCTCAGCCTTGGCCCGAATCCTCAAAATGCCCTTGCCCGTCTCGTAAGCCTCTCGGATGCCATCGCGACCCAGAATGAAACCACCGGTGGGAAAGTCCGGCCCCGGAATATGGCGCGTCAGCTCTGGGATGGTCAGCCCCGGGTTATCAATCATGGCGATCAGGCCATTTAAGACCTCGCCCATGTTATGGGGCGGAATATTGGTGGCCATGCCCACGGCGATGCCGGAGGAGCCGTTGATCAAAAGACCCGGAACCCGGGTGGGCATGACCAGGGGCTCTTCCAGAGTGCCGTCATAGTTGGGGGAAAAATCAACGGTTTTCTTGTCCAGGTCGCCCATGAATTCGTGGGCCAGCTTGGCCAGACGCACCTCGGTATAACGCATGGCCGCGGCCGGGTCACCATCAATGGAGCCAAAGTTCCCCTGGCCATCGGCCAGGGGATAGCGCATGGAAAAGTCCTGGGCCAGGCGCACCAGGGTGTCGTAGACCGCCTGGTCCCCATGAGGGTGATACTTACCAATGACGTCACCGACCACTCGGGCCGACTTGATGTGGGGGCGATTATAGTCGTTGCCGAGCTCGTTCATCGCGAAGAGAACGCGTCGGTGGACCGGTTTAAGGCCATCGCGGGCGTCTGGCAGGGCTCGACCGATGATGACGCTCATGGCGTAATCAAGGTAGGAGGTTTTTATCTCATCTTCGATGTTGACGCTTTCGAATTGTTCGATAAAAATGTTGTCTTTAGCCATACATCATCCAAATAGAAGAAGATAACCAGAAAAAAATCGCCAAAATGCCGTATTGTAAACATTCCAGCGATCTGGAAACGATAAATATTAGCAGGAAACGCCTGGAAATTCCAGAGATTTTTTTGGGGGATCGGCGATTTTAATTTGGGGAGTTAGACCTTTAAGTTTGTATTTTAAACTATTTTCAGTAAAAAACTTATAAACTTTATTAATAAATTAAATAAATACAAAATTTTTTAAAAATTATATACTTTTTATAATAAAACTGTTATTATAATTAAAAATATAAAAATATATTAAAATGGTTATTATTTTTTCTTTTAGAGGTAAAAATAATATATTGATTGGAACCAGAAAAATGACGACAACAGATGTTGAGCGATCTGTTGAGAGACCAACTGGCCGGGCGAATTGGTTAGTCAAGGGTTTTCTCTTCTGACTCCTCTTGAGGCTTGGGGATGACCTGATAAGGCCCAGCCGACTCCAGGTTCCAGTTCAGGGCTTGCTCAAAGTCGATCGTCACGTCTTGCGCCCCTCCAATAACCAAGGCGGTTTTCCAGATTCGGTTACCCTCGCCTTGGAACTTGAGATAGTATTTTCTCTCCTCTATCTGGTCAAAAGCCAGCTGGATCATTGTCGCCAGGTTTTGATTTTTCTGGCGATATTTTATTTCTATAACGAAATCATCGCCATCAGGCTCCTTAAGGTGAAGGTCAAGCCGACCGCCAGCCCCCGATAACTCAGACTCAAAATACTGATCGGCCATAGCCATGGCCGTTATGAAAAGCGCGTGGTAGAAAGCCTCTTGGGCCCGATGGATTTCGTCGGGAACGTTAGAAAGAAAACTTTCAAAAGTCGCTTAAAAACCTGAGCTGTCTCGTTGAAACAGAAAGGCCAGAGCGGCCAGAGCCTAGCGCCGCATCAGGAGTGGTTTTATAAAATCATCTTTAAAAGATAAAAAAAGAGGTGATAAAGAAGCTTTGACTTATAAATTATGGAAAACTAAATTGTATATTGAACCTTCTGGATGTTTATTAGTATTAATAGTTAGATAACAACTTTGAAACATTAAAACTGTAGCATTTAATTTTGCTAAATCAATATTATTAATTATATCTGAAATAAAATTATCAGATCTAAAATAATTTAGATCTAAATTTTGTTTTTTAACAAGATTAATGAGAAAAATTGGTGTCCCTGAGTGAAACCAATAATTATTGAAGGACCGCCTTTTAAAGAAGAAAAGAAGAGACCACGGGTTAAGGACCCGGGTTACTCCATCCCAGGAGTAGCCGTCATACTATTCCAGAATTTTTTTTCGGAGATCGACGACTGTGTCGGCCTGGTCAAGCTCGCCAAATTCTTTTAATTCCTCCAGCGATTCTTCCAGTCGGTCTTGAAAATGAGTGTCAAATTCGTCAATGGTAAAACCGCAAATATTGGCGTATTCTCGATCGAGAGTTAGATCCGCCAAGTTGTTAAGCCCAGAAAAAATGGAAGTCTGGGCGAAGTTGGTCACTCCGGTGATAAAGGTAAAACCTCTATATTTCTCCATATCTTTCAAAACGCTATAAAAAAACTTAAGAGTGTCCTGAATACCCGCGGCCAGCGAGGGCTCAGTGATTTTACTCAGAATGGGGGAGTCACACTCATCAATGAGGATCGCGGGTTTCTGGCCATATTTGGTGTGAAGCCCTTTGATCAAAGCTTGGAAAAAAAGCTCCGGGGTGGGCTCCTGAATTGACAACAAGCCCTCAGCTTCAGCGATATCTTTGACCTTAGACAGTAAAGCGTCGTTGGCTGTCGCCACGCTGTCAGTCCTGACGGAAGATAGACTCAAATGAATGATCGGATAAGGTTGCCAGTCATAATCGGACTGGTCGATCCACAGCCCTTTGAATAGTTCTCTCTGGCCTCTTAAAATAGCCTTAACAGTACTCACTAAAAGCGATTTTCCGAAACGGCGGGGCCTGGAGAGAAAATATGGAGAATCGATTTGAAATAAATTATAGATAATTTTAGTTTTATCGACATAAATATAGTCTCTTTTACGTATTGTTTGAAAATCAGCCACTCCAATAGGTAACAATTTCATTTTTTATTAACCTCTGATTATTAAAAAAATAAACAAATATAGAATAAATTAAAAACTATCAAATTCAATATAATTAGCTATTCAATAAAGAAACCAAGAGTAATTCTCAGGTAACCTAACAGCGCCGCGCCAGCTGGGCAGAATAAAATTATAGCCTTGATTTAGCAAAAATTTTAGGAAATGCCATTGAAATTTTAGAAGGCTTCTAAATTATTTTGGAGGAAAATACCAGATGTTAAAGGTCGGTCTGGCTGGATTTGAATCAGCGCCCTCTGGAACCCCATTCTGGTGGGCAACCTAAAGCCCGTCTAGTTTCCGAGTATTTGTTCTTCCCAAGAATTCGCTTGTCCTCAAAAATTTGGCATATTTCAAGGAAAATCATGAAGCCCTGTTAATGTACAACAAAATTTTTCTTCTGACAAGAGCTAATTTGGCCCTTTGGCCTTCGAGAAGTCTAGTGAGGTCGGAGCCAAATAAACATGGCTTTTCACAATGATCCGCTTTTAGATAGGTCAGGGGCTAGCCCACTGGCGGGCGGGGTAGGGTTCCGGAAATGGAAAAAAGGGACCAGGAGGCCCGTCATCTGGAGGGTTAAGAAAGATTCTTCTGTGAAACAACTCTGTTTCTTTAAATTAGCGTCGGCCGTTCCCGGTTGCAGAGGCGCTCAGAAGGCAAAGGAATAAGTTGTAAAATATTTATAACTATAAATAAATTTCAAAAATAATAATATCTATTTAATGGCTTTTAAAAGACAGGGCAAAAAACGCCCCCGGCGGCGGGGGCGTTAGAGGGTAGGTCAGGTTAAGCCAGGGAACTGACTAACGCAATAAAGTCAAAACCAAAGATGACAAGCTGTTGGCCTGGGCCAGCATGGCCGTGGCGGCCTGGGCCAGAACATTGTTTTTGGTGAACTCCGTCATCTCCGTGGCCACGTCCACGTCGGAGATCCGGCTTTCAGCGATCTGGAGGTTTTCCGCCTGGATGGTCAAGGCCTCCATGGTGGCTTCCAGTCTTTCGGCGTAGGCCCCGAATCGCGCCCGGATATTGTCTTTTTTGACAATAGCGTTGGTGACCGAGGCCAGGGCCTTTTGCCCGGCCTCTTGGGTTCGGATTTCGGCCCCAATGATCCCATCAGCGGCGTTTTGTATCTCGGAAAAAGTGTCACCGTTTAACTTTGACAAGACCGCCGCCGTTATGCCTGTTATCGCGTCACTAAAGTCGGTGTCATTGCTTTTGACTATGCGTAAGTCCCTATCTTTGCCGATGTCTCGGCCCAGCAAGCTGGCGGCGTAAGAGGTCCCGTTCGGATTTATTTCCATGGTCGCCCAATGCTCGCCGCCCATGGAGAATTTGCCTCCTTTATCGTTAGTCGTGCCGTCCAGGACATTTATAAATGTAATATTTTGTAAATCAGTAGCTTGACTTCCTTTTTCCTCCGCCTCCCAGTCATTGTGGTCGCCCGGGTCCTTGGCGAAAACATAGACAGTGCTTCCTTCCAACATGGCCCAGAAATTTTGGGAGTGGTTGTTTATCGCGGAGGCCAGTTGTTCAGCTTTTCCACCGAAGTTAACACGGAGATTGGCGTTGGCCGCGGCCGAGGCCGCGTCCTTGTCGCCAACATAAAACGCCTCGTCTTGGCCCAGGCAAATGACAGTGTAGTCAGTACCCGTGGGCGCCAAATCCGCAGCGATTTTTATGCCAATACGGCTTTGGGTGCCTTGGTTAACCAGACTGACAATATCTTCCAGGGTCGCTCCGGACTTCGAGTAGCGCCCAGCCAAATAGTAGGCGGACATAAGTTTGTCTTCATCAGGTTGCTTGTTGTCCCAATTATAGCCATAAGCGAAACCTTGGGCGGCAAGATTTTGCACTTCCTCAGTCGGGCTTGAAAAGCCGCCGCCGCAGCACCCCTTTAAGCCTCCGGGGGTAACGCCCGGGTAGGACCCGGTGCTCCAAATGTCATTTTTGCCATCCCCGCCAATCTGTAGGCCGGTGGCGGTGGTGGCCCGGGCGTCATCAGTTTTGATGTAGTAATAATCCTCATTGAGGATGTTGTTGACCCCAAAGTGGATCATCATGCCTTGCCCATTATTGAGGGAGTTCATGGAGCCGTCCAGGAGTTTGACCCCGTTAAAATTGGTGGAGGCGGCGATCCGGTCAATCTCCGCGGCCATGGCCTGATACTCAGAGTTGATCAGCTCCCGTTGGACGGTGGTGTAAATGGCGTTGGCCGCTTGCTCGGCCAGTTCCTTCATGTGGATGAGCTTGGCGTCGATGACCCCCAGGGCCCCATCGGCGGTCTGGACCAGGCTCAAGGCGTCGGCGGCGTTGCGGATGCCTTGGTTGGTGGCGGCGATGTCGGCCCGCATCAGCTCTCGGATGGCCAAGCCCGCCGCGTCATCGGCGGCGTTGTTGATCCGGAGCCCCGAGGAAAGCCGTTCCACGCTCTTGGTGAGGCTGTTGTAGATGACGCCAAGGTTACGGGCGGCTTTTATGGCGGGAACATTGTGGTTGATGATGAGAGCCATGGTCTTCCTCCATGATATTTTTCGCCGCGCGTCCTTGTCGGCGTTTAAGGTGAGATAAAGCTCACTAGGGTTGTCAGTTAAACCTGAATCCCTGGTTCAGTTATCTTATCGGGAATCCTGGCTCGGAACTTTAGCCAAATCTGAAGTTTTTTTTCTTTTTTTTCGTTTTTTTCTTTGGGTCGAGCTGAGACGGGGACCGAGGTTAAGCTGAGAGGTTGGAGGCCTTGGGTTCGGCGGCGAGGCGGAAATTTTAAAAAAATGATAAAAATCAGTGAGTTATTTTTATAGCCCTCGGATTTTCCCAACGGGGTTGCCTCAGTCCGAGCCTGGCGGGAGCGGGCCAGAGGCCAAAGGTCAGGCTTAACTTCCCCGGTGGGGCTCGCCATCGCGAGCCCCACCGGGGAGTGGATCTTTATTATTGACCAAAAGGCCTTGAAATCTTATTCTATTAATCAATTATGACGGAGCTTTACCTACCCCAATCAGCTTTCCCAGATACTAGCCTGAACTCCAGGCTACCCCGCCTGGCCGCTAACAACCGGGCCAGAACCCGGGATTTGCGCGCCCTGGCCACCCCAGGTTTCCGGCGGACATTTGATCTGGCCCCCAGTCTGCTGCACCATAACCACCCGGATTTACCCGGTTACCTGGCCGGGCCGGACCCGCCGCGGGGGGTGCTGTTTTACGATCTGTGGCTCCAGAGAAGCCAGATAGCGGAAGAGGGCCCCTGGGAAGGAGCCCAACCACCGCTCAACCCGGTGGTGGAGAGCCTGGTCCTCATCGGCTCCTCGGGCTCGGTGGGGCATACCTCCCACTCGGATTTGGATTACTGGGTCTGCTATAACCCAGAGCGCTTAAATGGCGAGCGGTTGGGGCTATTTCTGGAAAAGTTGGCGGCTATCTCCAAGTGGGCCATGGAGGAGAACGGGACCGAGGCCAATTTCTACCCCGTGGATTTGTCGCGCTTGGCCCAGGGGAACTTGAATTCCCTCAGTGAGGAGCGCGATGGGGAAGTGGCTCCATTGCTGTTGATGGAGGAGCTTTATCGAACCATTTTATATGTGGCTGGCCGGATTCCCCTGTGGTGCGTCTGGCCGGTGGCGGGCCCGGAGGCCGAGTATCGCCAGGCTGTCCAGGAGCTGGCCCCCCTGGGCTGGGTGGATCAGCCGCCGCTGTACGTGGACCTGGGGTTTCCCTCCAAGCCCCAGCCTCAGGAGTACTTGGCCTCAGCCATGTGGCTGACCTGTAAATCCGAGGACGATCCTTTTAAAGGCCTCTTAAAGATCATGCCCATTCTGGAGGCCGTGCAGACGGAATTCACCGCTCCCCTTTTGTGCGACCAGGTCAAAGAGCTGATCTTTAACAACCCAGACTCAGATAACCCGGTTGACCCCTATGTGGTCACTGTGGAGCGGGTCATCGCGTTCGTTTCCCAAAGCCTGGCCCCGGACCAGCTGGATCTGGTGGAGGAAGCCGCGGTCTTGAAAATTCTCGGCCACTCCTCGGATTTTCAGATATCCCTGGAACCGGGCCAGACTGACCCGAAGAGCCGAGCCCTGGTCAAATGGATCAAGGAGTGGAACTGGCCCCCGGAAAAGTTGCGGCGCCTGCGGAACTATGAAAACTGGCCCAACAGCGAGCAACTGGCCCAGGCGCGGGAGCTGATCAAGCTGCTTTTCAGCTGCTATATGCTGATAGCCAACACGTTGATGACTCACTTCCCTGGCCAGGTGGACGCGCAAAATGAGGTGTTGGCCCCCATGGCCGCCCGCATTCTGGGCCGATTGGGGGGAGCCGAGGTAACGGTGGAGCTGCTGCCCTCCCATATCCTCCGGCAGCACCTCTCGGGCCACAAACGCTTCAGCCGGGAAGGGGGTGGCTGGAGCGTGCGGGATCTGACCCTTGGCATAGCCGGGTTGGAGGATAAAAGCGTTATTTATCAATCCCTCCGGGCGGCCAAGGCGGCGGCCTGGCTGGTGGCCAATCAGATTTACTCCCCGGCCATGACGGTCTCGGTGGCCGAAAAGGACCAGGAGGCTCTCTCGGACGAGCTTTTGCTGGAGTATCTGGCCAAACTGGCCGAGTTGTTTCCGCCCATCAAGTTTCACACCTTGAATCCTCAGACCCTCTGGCAGGCTCAGGCTCAGGGGCCGGTTCTGGTGACCTTCAATTTTGAGGAGCCCACCACCGCCCGGGTCATCCGGACTATGGACGTTATTTACCGCACCGGTTGGGGAGAGACGCGCCACCAGTTCAAGGATGTTAGCGAGCTGGCTGTGGAGGCGGACAAGCTCTTTGTGCTCAGTCAGCTGCTTTACGAGGCCCGCGGGGTCTCCACCACCGCGCCCCTGATTTTTCTGGCTGGGGCCCAACCTCAGATGATCCGGGCCTTCAACAACCTCCAGGGGGCCATTAACACCCGTTTCCGCTCCATGAGCTCGGGGCCGGTCAAGAGTTTGATTGACCTGTGATTGGCCTGGCTCGGACCCGAGTCCTCTCCAGGGGTGGCTTATTTCCTTAATTAATAGCCAAATAAGTCTTTATAATTATTTTAAAGATTTAATTAATTTTATTTTATGTTAAATTTTCTTGAGAAATAAATTTTACGCGACGCGTTTTATTGTATATAATGGTTCTGTTTTTGGTTTTGGAGTGATATATGAGCGTAATCTGTTCCGGTTCTTTGGCCTTTGACCGCATCTCCTATTTTCCCGGCTATTTTAAGGACTACATAATGGCCGAGAACCTGAGCTTTTTAAACCTGTCATTTCTGGTGGACCGGGTGGAGCGGGCCCATGGGGGGACAGCTGGCAACATAGTTTACAATCTGTTTCTCCTGAGGGAAAAGCCTTGGCTGGTGTCGGCCGTGGGCCGGGATCACGATGGCCAGGACTACCTGGAGCGCCTGAGGTCCTGGGATCTGGATCTCACTCAGGTTGGGATCTCCGAGGAGCCCACCAGCGGAGCTTATGTGGCCACCGACAAGGGCAATAATCAGCTGAGCTTTTTCCACCCCGGGGCCATGCTGGACGAGTCGCCCTTTGACCCTCAGAGTCTGCCTGGGCCCGTGGAGAGCCACCTGGCCATTGTCTCCCCCGGCAGTCTGGCGGACATGCGCAATTTGTGCCGTCGCTACCGGGAGCTGGGGCTAAGGTTCATCTTTGACCCCGGCCAGCAGGTGCCGGCCTTCTCCGGGCCGGAGCTTTTGGAGATGCTTGATGGCTCCCTCACGCTCATAACCAATGAGTACGAGATTGAGCTTTTTCTGCGGCGGACCGGGACGACTTTGGATGACCTGTTCCAGTACACCACCACCGTGGTCACCACCCTGGGCTCGGAAGGCAGCCGCTTGATTACCCCCCGCGGTAGTCAGCATATTATGCCCGGGCCGGCCGAGGTCGTGGTCAACCCCACCGGGGCCGGGGACGCCTACCGGGCCGGGCTTTTGAAGGCCTTGGCCCATAAGGAGGAGATGATTACCGCCTGTCGCCTGGGTTCCACAGTGGCCTCCTTCTGCGTGGAGAAGGGCGGCCCCCAGGAGCACCATTTCACCCCAGGCGAGGTTATGGCCAGGCATTTTCGAACTTTTCGGGAAACCATCAATTGTTTGGCCTAGCGATTTGGCCTGAGGCGGACGTTTTTCGGCCCGTCTAAGGACTGGCGGGAGCCTTCGAGGTTTTTTTTGACTTAATTTTTTTTTGAGAGACGCCATGATTTTCAAGCACAACTCCGATCTGATCAATGGCCCGGTCCGACCGGCGACGATCATTTTTCTGACCCAGGGGCCTGACAGTCTCAAGGACCGCCCCGAGCTGGCCTCCTTTCGCCTGACCATCCAGCAGCTTCTGGCCAACGGCTCGTTCAAGGGCAAATACCTGGAGACCCTGCCGTTGTACTTTCCCGAGCATGAAAACTGGCTGATCCTCGTGGGGTTGGGGGAATATGACAAGCTTTCGGCCAACCGGGTTCTGGAGGCGGGGGCCACGGCTACCCAGACCCTGACTGAGTTGGCTTTGCGGGAAGCTTTCATCGCCGCGCCTATCCTGGCCAAGCTCACCCCCACTCAGGTCATGGAGCTGGTGGTTCAGGGCTCGCGTCTGGGAGCGGAGACCCGCTACAACTTCAAGACCAAGACGGACCAACCGACCAACACCCTCAGGACCTTGACTTTCTGGAACGCTGACCATCTGGCCTCCATCGCTCGCCCCAAGACCGTCATCACTCGGGCCCAGATCGCCGCCGAGGCCCAGATTCAGGCCAGGCGGCTGGCCGATCTGCCGGCCAATCACCTGGACCCGGTGACTCTGGCCGATATGGCGGTCAATGTGGCCAATAGGCAGAAATTGCAGGTTACAGTCTGGGACGAGGGCAAAATTGAGGCCGAGGGAGCGGGGGGCTTGTTAGCGGTGGGGCAAGGCAGCTCTCGACCGCCTCGGATGGTGATCCTGGAGTACCCTGGCACCACCCGCGGGTCCAAGACCGTGGTTCTGGTTGGCAAGGGCATAACCTTTGACAGTGGCGGTTTGTGCTTGAAACCGGCGGAAAACATGTCCCAGATGAAGACGGACATGTCTGGGGCGGCTGTGGTCCTGGCCACCATGGAGGCGGTGCCGTCCCTGAAGATTCCTCATAAAGTCATAGGCATTATGCCATTGGCCGAGAACATGCCCAGCCAGAAGGCGTATAGGCCTGGTGACGTGATTACCACCTTGTCCGGGCAAACGGTGGAGATTGTCAACACCGACGCTGAGGGACGCTTGATTCTGGCGGACGCCTTAACGTTAGGTCAGCGTTATCAACCTGACTGCCTCATTGATATCGCCACTCTGACCGGAGCTTGTCTGGTGGCTTTGGGTGAAAGATGCGCTGGTCTTTTTTCGGACAGCGAGTATTTAAGAAACGGTCTGCTGCGGGCCGGGCAGCTGGTGGGCGAGACTTATTGGCCCATGCCGCTGCTAAATGAGTATGAGGAGGATTTGCGCAGCGAGTTGGCGGACTTTAAGCAGGCTTCCAATCGTAACGGCGGGGCAATCATGGCCGCCTTGTTTTTGCGGCGCTTCGTCAAACCTAGCGTGCCCTGGGCTCACCTGGACATCGCCGGGACCGCCCGCAAGAATCGGAAAAGCCCCAGCGGCCCGGAAGGTGGCAGCGGGTTCGGGGTGCCGACTTTGTTGAAATTTCTCTGCTCCATTTGATCTTTAGGGAAAATCTGTTTCCCCAGCCGAAACGCCTTATGACCCAAAACTTTCCCCCCAACCCTCAGTCTTCCCCGGGGGTTGACTCTGTCGAGTCCCATCTCTCAGAGACGCTTGAGTCTCCGAGTTCCCTCGCCTTACCTCTGGATAAGGCGGCTTTTTATCAGGCTTTGGCCGGAACCGGCCAACATCAGGACCTGGAGTACCGGGGCCTGTATCTTCTGGGCCCTCTGCCGGAGCCGCGAGGCCTGGGCCAGGAGCGCTACCCGCTTTTTACCCTGGAAAACCCTTACCCCCCTGAGCTTGAGGAAGCCATCTCCGAGCGGGCCCGGTTGTTGGCGAGCCTGAAAAACCTTAAAAATGTCAAGGGCCAGGAAGAGGCGTATCGCAAAAACCTGGCGGCGGTCTCGTCCTTGGAGCGACGGCTGGGCCTGAGGTGGGAGCGGCTGCGGGCCGACTACCAGAAGCTCGCCAAGATCCAAGGCCATAATTGGCCCGAGTACCTCTCCAGCTTGGGCTTGCGGCATCGGTTTTTCGCCCGTCAGATAATTTCCCTGAAATCCCTCATGGAGCAAACCAATTACCCCAGCCCGCGCAACCCGGTCGGGCATCTGATCAAGACCGCCCAGGAACTGCGGGCCTCGCTGCTGGATCTGCCGGAGTTGGCCAAGGTCAAGTTGCCCAAGGGCTCGCGAGGGGCCGCCGCTCGCGAGGCCGGAGCCAAAATTCTGGCGATCCTGGAAGAGGAGCGTCTGCGGGTCTTGGACCGGATCCTCATCGCGGAAAAGTTTCTGACCCTGGCCCGAGCTCAGGACCAGGTTTTAGAGCCAGCCCCTGAGCCGGTGGATGTGCCCCGGCTGTATGAGGTGGCCTGGTCGGAAAAGCCTCAGCCTAAGCCGCTGAAGATTTTAACCCTGGTTACGCTCTTCCTTTTGGTCCTGGCCCTGGTTTACTTCTTCGTGTTGAAGACGCGGGCCATGGGGCCGGAGAATCCACCGCGGCCCGGGCGATTATTGGTCGTCAATGGCCTGGCCGCCACCATCACCGTTCTCTTTAATAACCAGAGCGCTCTCTCGATTGGGCCAGGGGCGGCTCAGCTGACTCATCTGCGGGAGGAGACGACCAAAGCTCAGGTTTTTTTGCGCGATGGGCCCTTTGTGGAGGAAATCGCCCTGACCAGGCCTCCTTTGAGCGACCTGGAGATCACCTTGGTTTATAACGTGGCCGAGGCGGCGGCTTTGGCTCAGTTGGGCGGAACCAAGGAGGCGCCGGGCGAGTTGGGTCGGCGACCGAGTCTGCCGTTGGGGGCCCCGAAGGTCCTCTACAGTCGGGCCAATGTTTTTCTGCCACCGCCCAACCTGGGCCTGGATCCCATCCTTTTGTGGAACCCGCCTGACCAGGCCAAGAATATTCTAGGGCTGCGAGCCATCGCCGGCTTGGACCCGGACTCGGTTATCCGAGCCTTGAAGCCAGACCAACAGCGGTCGGGCTCGTCTGACCCGACCCTTAAAAATCTCTTGCGGGCCCAGGGTCTTTATGACGCCTATTGGGACCAGTGGGCTTCTCTTTGGCTGTTGCGGCTGGTCCAGGCTTTTCCCCATGAGGCCCGGGCGATTCTCCAGACCAGATGGGAGTATTACCCCAGCGATCTGACCACGCGCAAGTTTCTTTTTGATCTGTCTGACCCTAAGGCCCAGGCGGAGTTGTGCCAGGACACCCTGGCCCGGATCGCCGTGGAGCAGGAGAGGTTGGATGACCAGTACCTGGTGACTTGGTGCCTGCCAGCCGCCGAGAGAGGCCCGCATCTGCGCGAGCGACTCAAGGAATTTATCAACGACAACTATTTGTTGTCCGCTTTGGGGCGGGTGGAGTTTGACCAGGGCCAGTATCCCGAGGCTTTTCGCCTATGGAATGACGTCATGCGCCGGGATTCGGGCAAGATGGTTTTTGAGCTGGAGAATTTTGGGCGCCTGGGGCATTATCTGGGCGTGGGGGGTTTTGAGATCTATGAGCTCCTCAACCGTTGGGTTCCCGAGTTGGGCCAGAAAGCCGTTTGGGAGGAATGCGAGGACCCGGGCGATCCTGAGGAGAGCCTGGGCCAGGCGAGAGCTTATTGCTATCTGGCTAAGGGGCAGCCGAGTGAGGCCCTGGAGTTGGCCACGGGCGAGTTTCGGGACAGGATCCTGCCTTTGGTCGCCGCCTCTGAGGGGGCCGAGCCCGAGCTCATGGCCGAGATCCTGGCCCAACCTCCCGAGCGGGGCCTGACTCGCGACAACGCCTGGGTCAAACTGGCCCTGGCCCTCAAACTTGGCCAGGACTCGCGGCTGATTGAGGAGCTCATCGTGGGGGAAGCCGTGAACAAGGAGCTGATGGTCGGGCTCATCGGGGCGTTGAAAAACAGGGAGCCGGAAAAAATACCCGGCCTGTTGGCCAATGTGGACGCCCGTCTGTGGGGGGAGGCCTGCCTGGCCGCCTATCTGACCGCTCAAGAGCCCGAGAGTCTGGCGGATTGTCGGGAGAAAGCCAAGGGCTTTCTTTTCAGCTCGGAGCGGCCTTACTTGAAGTGAGACTAAGGGGCTGAGAAGGTGGGCGGATCTTGGCCTCTGGGGGTCAGGGAGCCGAGAGGCCTCTCTCTGGAAAAAGGGCTCAAAAAAGCCCTCGCGGCTGGCGAGCTGATTTTGCCGATTTCCTGACCGGGGTAAAATCGGCTCGCGGCTACGACATGAGGAGGGTTTTCGGGGGCTCTTTAACTCAGGGATTTCTTTTTCTTCCGCCTAAGATAATCGTCACTACCGTCAAGATCAAACCCCCCACAGTGGCGGCGGCTTTCCGAACTTGGCCGCTTCTTTTCTTGCCCTCCACGCACCAATTGCAGAAGTGCTCACAGTTGTTGGTGAATAGGCTATATTCGTCCTCGCCCAGTTTGTCCAGGGCTCTTTGGACTACCTCGGCGGGGCTGTGGGGCGGGGAATCATGGACGACCTTTTTGGCCGTAGCGCCATCGGAAAACTCCTGGAAACTGGTTTTACTGACGCCGAGGCCTTTTTCCAAGTAGTGGACAACCTCATCGTTACCCACGTAGATGCCATGGTGCGTGTATGGCGGGCAGGGCAGGTGCGGGCTAAACGGCAGGCGCGTGCGCCTCACTTTGAGATGGTCGCCCGGGGAAAACTCAAGGCAGGAGAACATTTTAACAACCTTGAAATTGATTGGGGCTAAGCGGAACCTTGGGGAGTCATAAATTTTGACTTGGCTGGACGCCAGATATTGAGCCGACCCTTTCGAGGCTCCCGAAAAAAGTATTGTTAGATAAGTCTAACTTAATCCAATTATTGAGTCAACAAAAAGTTTTAACTGCGAATTTCGCGTCAAAATAGCTGATAAATAACCCGACCAAAGCCAGGCTGGTTAGAGATTTTTCCACAAGATCATCAGGATTTTATAATCTGTTATTTCCAGATATTGACCGTCAGGTTGTCGAAATTTTTCCAGATAGGCCGCCAATTCCCCCAGGTCCGGCTCCACCCCGTAATCGTGAAGGTTAGTCAGAACGCTGTCCAGCAAAACCTCTTTGGCGTAGGTCAGCCGCCAGGTTCCCTCCACCGGGATTGACTGATATTGAAGGCCTTTTTCCTCAAGAATAGCCCGGGTCCGGGTGGAGCTGTCAAATTTTTTAGGCGAAATTTGGTAACGCTCGTAAAGGCCATCCTGGACCTCGGAGCGCAGCAGGCCATTCCAGCCCAGGTAGACCACCTGGGCCGCTCGCTGAGCCAGGAGCTTGTCAAAACCTCCCGCCAGGGCCAGAGCCGGGCACATGGAACAGAAGACCACGTCAAATTGACCGGGGATGGCCACGCTCAACCAATCGGCTTGGATAATTTTCAGATTCTGGATCCCCAGCTGGCGGGCGTCTTCGCGCAGAATAGCCAGCATGGCCTCGGAGAAATCCACCGCCACCACCTCCCGGGCTTCCTGGGCCAGGCGCAGAGTGTAGAGGCCCGCCCCGCAACCCACGTCCAGGATTCTGGCTCCTGGGAAAACCACCCCGTTGGCTCGGGCCAGAGCCAGAACCCGGGCCTCATAGTTGTCCTCCCCAGGGCTGTAACGGGGGAAAGTCCGGGCTTTGTTGTTCCAGAAGGTTTGGGGATCGAGTTGAGACCCGTTCTTGGACGCGGACACGCTGAACTCCTTGGCCAAAAAAACAAACTGCGAGTTTTCAGGAATGGGTCCATTACCAATAATTATACACGGGTTGGGTGTCTCATGGCTCTGCCCCTAAACCCGCCCCAGCGACGAGTTTTCAGGATTTTGTTGGGAGCCAAAAATACCCAATCCGGCGGTAGTGGGCCCTGGAGCCACAACCCCCTACCATACCCTCATTCACAGCGAAGACACCTTTAGGATAGTCATATTTTAAATCTGAATTTATATCAAAGCTTATAAATTTTCCAGTAAAATACAAAAAAATATCAAAAACAAGGTATTTTTCGTCATTTTTTTCAAATAGCCAGGGCGCCTTCTGGGAACGACTCACCGCCTGGGTGGCTTGAAAGGCAATTTTCAGGCTTTTATGGTCGTAATCCCCTCACCTCAAGAGAGGTCAATCTAATTTTCCCCTCCCGGCCCTTTGAGGACACGTCTGAGGGCCAAAGTTTAGCTTGAGGGCTCCGGCCCGTGGTTGGCGGTCGCCCCCTCACCCCCCTCAGCCCGCCAGGCGGTGATGGTTCGCTGGGCGTCATTGATGACAATCCCTAACAAAACAGGATTTTTGTATGGCGCGGCGTAACCTTTTTCGTGGATCTGGCTCAGAGCGGCCTCGGCCAGGGCTTCGTCACTCACGCTTTCGTGGCTAGCCG
>JAISMU010000145.1 GCA_031276635.1 Deltaproteobacteria bacterium
GAAGCCTTATTCTCTACCCTCAAATTTATTTTGGCCCGAGAAGCTATTTCCTTGAGAGTAAAAATGAGGTTCCTCTCCAGGATTGTCGAGCTGGCTGACCCCATGGATAGACTCAAAAATAGGACCGGCAGCCTGGGAAAGTCGTAATCGGACTGGTCAATCCAAAGCCCTTTAAAACGCTCGCGATTGCCGGAGAAAAGCTCATTTAACGTGTATAGAAAAAGGGTCTTGCCAAAACGGCGAGGCCGGGACAGAAAAAAACTATTCTCCTCGCTATTCCAGAGCTCGTAGATGTATCTGGTCTTATCCACGTAGAAATAGTTTTTGTCAATTATATCCGCGAAGGTCTGATCGGCTAGAGAGAATCTTTTCAGGGTCATAATTCCAATCCTATCAGTCTGACGGCCTTGGCTTTTAAGGGTCAGGTTAAGCGCGCCTTGTTAAGGGAAGAACAAAATTGCCAGGGCGTCTAAGGCGTCTTAATTATGACATATTGAGCGAGGTTTAACAATAATGGGAAGGCTAAAGCTAAAGCGGGAAATTTCATTATGGTCAGCCAGGCGAGAAGGTAGCCAGGAAGCCCAGGGATGAGCCATCCAATTTTAAGTGTCCGGCCTGCCTGTAAGAGTCCCCTGGGTCACAAGAAGGGCCAGAGCCAGAAGACAGGCAAAGATTACGATTTTTTCGCTTGTTCCAAATCTTGCTTAAGTTTAGCCCAAAAACTTCAAGTTTATGCTAAAGACGTTGATTTAAAATTAATTGAAGGTATAGGTCATGGAACGGCCTTAGTTATTCTATCTGAATTTGGAAACGATCTTAGTAAGTTTCCTAGTTCAAAACGATTTTGTTCATTTCTTGGTCTATGTCCAGGTACCAATATTAGCGGAGGTAAAGTATTAAAACATCAAACTAACAAGGTTACTTGTCGCGCTGCAGCAGCGCTTAGAATGGCTGCCAACAGTCTTAGACGCTCAAAAAGCTGGCTAGGGGACTATTTCCGGAGATTGTTGTTCCGACTTGGGTCAGCTAAAACGATAACTGCAGTAGCGTATAAATTGGCTAGGTTAGTTTACGCTTTGTTGACAAAAAGCGAGGAATATGTTGCCAAAAACATGGAAGAAGAGGAAGCCAAAGCTAAGGAACGCAAGTTAAAACGACTAGTTAAGCAAGCCGAAGATCTTGGAGTCGCCATTTTTATTCCAGATTCCTTGAATTCTGAGGCGGTTACGGACACTTCCCCAGAGGCTCCCGTAAATGTTAAAAAAGGTTATAAATAAAAGTAATTCACCAAAAAAATCAACTAATCTACTGTAAAAGCAGCGAAAGATAAATTATATAAGCCTAAAAAGACTTAAAAATCTAAAAAAAAAATAAGTAATTCTACTTTAGTTCAATCAAACAATATTTTAGCCAAATTGCTAGGCTAGACAAGTTTTAAGTCGAAGTCGATTGGTATGTTCGTTTGGCTCGCTGCTAGTTCCGCGTGGCTTGCCCGAATTTAGAGAGAATGCTCGCTGATTCAACGAAATTTGAAGAGTTTAGAGTCGGTTGTCTAGGTCCGCGTTGATCGCAAGGTCAGCGTGGGCTGGGGCAGGTCTGAGTGGGTTGGCTAAGTCTGGGGCGCTCTCTGGGTCCGGGTGGGCTGGCGTAAAGTAAACAAGGTTGTAGACCAGGGCAACTGGTTTGTTTCATAGAAAATCAAATGAGGAGAATTTCTTGCTTTTTGGGAGTCAGGGCCTTACAATACCATAACAAGGCTAAAAAAAGCCTATTTTTTTAATCTATTGATTTTACAATAAAAATATATAAAAAAGTAACAATTTAAGTTTAAAAATTTTTATTGTGAAAAATAACTAACTATTAAATTTTTAATGGTTGTTAATTATGTTTACTGTTTTTCGAGTAATAACTTTTCTTGTCCTTCTTTTCCTGGCCCAGATTGTCGGCTGGCGGGTGTGGCGCCGCAGGTTTAACCATCCTGTTTATCGACTAAGCGTCACCATAGTTTTTATCCTATTTAATATAGGCTGGCTGGTCACGCTCTATGAGTGGCGGAACAAGAGCGATTTTGGGGGAAATTTTCTGGCCTGGGTGGCTCGGCCCGCCATCGCCTGGCAGACTCTCCACGCCCTGATAATTTTGCCAGTCTTGGCTTTGGCCTCCGTCTTGGCTCGACTGGGGCTGTTTTTGCGCGAAAAACTCTCCAAAGCCCCTCAGCCTCAAGCCCCTGAGACCAAACAGGACTCCGAGACTCAGCCGCCAGCTCCCCTGCCCTCCTTATTGGCCCCACCTGACCGGCGACAATTTTTAAAAACCGCCGCCAATGTCGGCTTTTTCAGTCTTATTGGTCTTTGCTCCTACGCCGTCTTTCGCCAGTACCGTTCCCCAGAAATCAAGCGCCTGACCCTTGAGGTGGCCAATCTCCCTAAATCCCTTGAGGGGTTTACCATCGCCCAGCTCTCCGATATCCACATCGGACTGTGGTCCACCGAAAAGGAATTGGACTCGGCCATGCTCGCGGCCCGAGTGGAAAAGCCAGACTTGGTGGTCTTGACCGGCGACTTGGTGGATCGCGACCCAGATATGGCCGCTCTGTACGGCCCGCCACTTCAACGGCATCTGAGTGATGTTCCCTATGGGGTCTGGGGAATTCTGGGTAACCACGACCATTTTACTGACCCGGCCCGCATCGCCAGAATCCTTCGGCTGGTGGGGGTCAAAATGCTGATTGACCAACGGCACAATTTCCCGGATCTGCCCTTATCCTTGGTGGGCTTAGACGATCGCCGCCGCAATTTTATCGCCGCCCGAAATCCCCACAGTGACCCGGACCTCTTGGTTCTTGACCCGCTGACTGGGCCGCCCGTCCGGGCGGAGGATTTTAAAATCCTTCTGAACCATCGCCCGGAGGGAGTCAACCAGGCCATGCGGGCCGGCTTTAACCTTTATCTGGCCGGACACACCCACGGCGGCCAGTACTCTTGGCCTGGCTCGGACCATCAGCTTAACTTGGCCACCTTTTTCTACAAGTACACCGCTGGCCTTTACCCGCTGGAGAGCGGTTGGCTCAATGTCAGCTGTGGCCTGGCCGCGGTGGGGGTGCCCTTTCGGCTGATAACCTGGCCAGAGATCAGCCTCATTACTCTCAAAAGGCCAGCCCAGATCAGCTGACGCGGCCCTCGCTAGAAATTGACCCTGAAAAGGTTTTTCTTAAAAATTTTTGTCACAATAATTTTTCGCCAAAGTGTCTCGCGCCCGGGCCAAAAATTTTTCGCTTTATTGCCTGACTTTTTCCAGGGGAAGGCCCCTGTTAGGAGATCATGATGGCCGGTTTTTCCCTCCTGGCCCTCTTGGACGACATTGGGACCGTCCTGGATGACGTGGCGGTCATGGCCAAGGTGGCGGCTCGCAAAACCGCCGGGGTTCTTGGGGACGATCTGGCCTTGACCGCCCAGCAGGTTTTTGGGGTACGGGCCAAGCGGGAACTGCCGGTGGTCCTGAGCGTGGCCAAGGGCTCCCTCCTCAACAAGCTCATTCTGATTCCCGGGGCTCTTTTAATCAGCGCGTTCGCTCCCTGGCTAATCACCCCCCTATTAATGATAGGTGGCGCCTATTTGTGCGCCGAGGGTGGGGAAAAAATCCACCGTCACCTGATCCAGCGAAAAAAACCCCACCCAGCGGCGATGAGCCAGGAATCAGAGGCGATGGCCCCGGAATTGGCCACCCTGACTCCGCCTGAGCTGGAGGTTTTGGAAAAAAAGAAGATTTCCGGGGCCATTAAAACCGATTTTGTCCTTTCCACGGAAATCATCGTTATCGCTCTGGGCTCCATCCCCTTGGCCACTTCCTTGGCCATCCGGGCCGCCCTTTTAGTGGTTGTGGGTCTCCTGATGACCGGCGGGGTTTATGGATTTGTAGCCTTTATTGTTAAGTTAGATGATATTGGCTACTGGTTAGTCAAAAAATATCCAACTCAAATACTTTTACGGAAACTTGGTAACGCCTTGGTGGTGGCCGCCCCGGTCCTCATGAAGGTTTTGACCCTGGTCGGCACTCTGGCCATGTTCATGGTTGGGGGCGGGATTTTAGCTCATGGCCTACCTTTTGTCGCCCATCTGGGGGAAAACTGGCCCATCTGGCCGCCTTTATTGAGCGGGCTCTGGGGGTTGCTGGCCGGGGTCATTCTTCATCCGACCTTCTTGGGCCTGGAAATTTTGGCTGGCAAAATCAAAAAAACCTTTCAAAAAAACTGAAACCTGAAGGAAAAAATCAGCCCTGGCCGCCCTTATTGGCCCGTAATCGGCCTGTTGGGTTATAGGTATCATTTTATACTAAAATTTTCCTGGAATTCTATTTACAAACACTTTTAAAAATGGTAAATTGCTGGGCAATTGAGCCGCGCTCCCTGTTTCCAGCTTGTTCGCCAGACCCAGACCTGGCCGTCTGTCAAGGGTTTTGGCTAGTCTTCTGTTTATTTTTTGAGGAGCCCATGACCGCTATAGCCAAATCCAGCCCGGTCGAAATGATGGAGAAATTTGATCAGCTTTTAGATCAAAGTCTCACAATTTACCTCAACGAAGACCAGGATCCCCAATTGGCCCTAAAAACCCTGGAACAGGCCAAAATCCAATACAAAATCATGTTCCAGATCGATGACTTATCCGCCGATAGCGTGGTCATGAGAGCCAGATGCCTCTCGCGCCTGATGGACGCTTACGGAACCATGGGCCAGACCTCTCAGGCTCGCCAGATGCTCAAAGAGCTCTCCAGCCTGCCGTTTTTAACCGAGGTCCGGCTGGAGGCCACCCGAGGAACCCTGAATCTGGTCACCGATTACGCCCTAGCCGGAGATCTCATGGAGGCTCAGAGCATGAATTACTCCACGGGTCGGGCCGGCCAGGATGAGGGGGTGGCTTTGGAAAGGGGACGGGCTATTTTAAGCATGGCCGCTCTCCAGGCCAAAAATGGCAATCTGGAGGCGGCCCGGGGCTGGCGGGCCCGTTTGGGGGCGGCGCCAAAGATGGCCGAGGAGTTGCGGCCTTTTATTTTTTATTACGCGGCGGCCTTCATTAAGGCGGTGGCGGCCAAACCGACCAAGGCGACTTTGGCGGAGGCGACCGCCATGTATGAGGCTATATTCACCCAGCCCCAGAGCGACCAGGCCGAGCCTCTTGATCCTGACGAGCTCTTTTTAATGTTCAAGGTCCGGCTCAATCTGGTGGCCACGCTGGCTGAGGCCGGGTCTTTGAGCCAGGCTATTGATATTTTTGACGCGGACTGGACCGAGGCCGATGAGCGGATCTCAACCTTGCGAGCCGAGACCGCGGTCACTTTAATCAAAAAATATCTGGGTAAAAAAAATATCGCCGCGGCCCGGGCCATGTACGACCGGCTCATCGGTCTGGGCGAGAGCGAGGAGATTATCATCCTCCAGGCCCAGGCCGCCACCACCTTGATTGAATTTTTTTTACAGATAGGTATCGAGCCGGCGGCGCTCAAGCTCTATGAGGAGCTCGCCCTGTGGCCCAACCCCCAAGTGGCCGTCCCAGCTCGAGCCTGGGCCGCCCTGCCGTTGATCCAGTTTTACGCCACCACTGGTCGGCTGACTGAGGCCCATAAAATAATCCTGGAACTGCTCAACCACCTTGGCCAACCTGATTTTCCCCTGGAGCAACTGAACTCCGAGTCGCCAGTCGCTCAACTGATTGTGGCCCTAGGGACCCTGGCGGTTCATTATCTTCAGGGAGTCATGGCGCGCAATAATTTTACGGAAGCCAAATTATTTTACCACAGCCTGAAAACCTTGGGCTCCTCCAGGTTGGCCCAGGAGGCCAGGGCCATGGCCGCCAGCCTCATGGTGGCCAATTACACCATGAAAGACAAGATTGGGGAAGCCATTGAGATTTTTCGCTCCATTCCCCAAAGTGGCGTTTCCGAGGCCATTCGGGAGGCCAAAATCTTGTCCTCGGACATCTTAACTCATAGTTACGCCATGATGATCGCTGATGACCACAAGCATCGCAAAATCAAGACAAACTCTCGGTTGGCCGCTACCTGGAAAGGCCTGATTCTGCGTTGGTTAGGGGAGATTTTGAAGGATTTTAAAAAAGCTCAAGGGGCCAACAACATGCCCAGCCTCTGGAGTTAATTTCACTCAGACCGCTCATGGGCCAATAAGGAGAAGCTTCGTGAACCCTCAGGACATCACCGCCCGGCCAGGAGAAAACGCTATCTTCATCATTTTTGGCTTGAAAAACCCCAAAAAGGCCAGAGGGCCGGTCAAGGACCTGTGTGGCAAATTGCCCGCCCTGACGCGGAGCCTGAAAAACCGTTTCCCCGAACTGGGGATCAGCGCGGTGATGGGTTTTGGAGCCGAGGCTTATGAGGGGCTTTTCCCCAAACGGGCCAAACCCAAGGAACTGGAGGTTTTTCAGGAAATCAAGGGTAAAAAGCACGTGGCGGTCTCCACTCCAGGAGATCTTTTTTTCCATCTGCGGGCTGGCCGGCTGGACGTCATCGTGGAGTTGGCCACCCAGATAAGCTCCGCCTTGAGCCAGGTGGCCCACCCCATTGACGAGACCCACGGCTTCCGCTACTTGGACAGCCGGGCCATCATCGGATTCGTGGATGGCACGGAGAACCCCGAGCGAGACGAGGCGCTGACCGCCGCGGCCATTGGCGAGGAGGACCCCGAGTTCGCCGGCGGCAGTTACGCCATGACCCAAAAATACCTGCACGACCTGACCGCCTGGTCTAAATTGCCCGTTGAGGAACAGGAAAAGGTCATCGGGCGCCACAAATACGATGACCAGGAATTGTCCGACGAGGAAAAGCCGACCAACGCCCATAACGTGGTCACCAACATCTCCAGCGAGGACGGTCGGGAACTGAAAATCGTCCGGGCCAACATCGCCTTCGCCAACCCCGCCAAAGGTGAGCACGGAACTTACTTCATCGGCTACGCTGGCTCCTTCTCCACCACCAAAAAAATGCTGGAAAACATGTTCATCGGCGATCCTCCGGGCAACTCTGACCGCCTTTTGGAGTACAGCCGGGCCATCAGCGGGACTTTATTTTTCATCCCCTCATGGGATCTTCTGGCGACTTTGGCCGAAGAGTAAGCCTCCCCGAGTCAAAAGGAAATCATGAGCCTGGTTCGAGACTTAACAACCTCCCTTTTAATAGCCGACCTGACCCGCCTGACCCAGGAGGCGATCAAGCTCGGCGTTGAGTTAAGGGAAATCCCGACTGACAGCCCCCAAAAGGAGCGTCAGTCGGCCAAAACTCGCTCCAGCGTGGCCATCAAGATTCTGGAGGCCCGCAATATTCTGGAGCGAATCTGGGAACTGGACTCAGGTTCGAAACTGGCCGTTGAGGCCGCTTTGACCCTTTTGGAGACCCTCATTCAGGCTGATCTGCCCGCTGAGGCCTGGCACCTCCTCCGCCATTACTCTCAGGACCCTGAGTTCCGGCAAATGGTGTCTGGACCGCTTTTAAGACGCCTGCAAAGCTCGATAGCCATTGCTTTCTTTAAGGTCAACGCCCCTCAAAAAGCGGAGGAGGTTTTCCAGGAGATGGCCCCACCAGACCACTCCGAGGAATCCCGAGTCATCTTCTCCCAGCTTTATATCTGTTTCATTAGTCTTTATCAAAGAGTCACTCCTTGGAAGGCTGACCAGATTTACAACGCCTTTCTGGCTCTCTTCCCTGAGGCTAAAAAAGGTTGGCCTGACCAGCCCCCAACCCCAGACTCCCCTCTTCCGCCGCCGAACTCTCAGGCTTTATCTGACCAGGAGCTAAATGACCTTATCTCTGAAGACTCCCCGCTAGAGAAGCCACTGGAAAAAGTTTTAAAAGAAATCCTGGCCAAGGGCGCCAAACCCGGTCTCTCCCTGGATCAGCCCCAGGCCTGGACTCTGGCCGAGGAATATCTGGCTCAGGCCGCTTTGTTAATGGTCAGATCCCTGGCCAATCGCGGGCTGTGGGGCCGGTTGCCGGAGCTGTGGCGGACTCTGGCTCACTGGCCGGAGACCGAGCCTTATCTGACCCACAAGAGCTCACTTTTGGTGGAAATCCTCAATTCCCTTGACTCCAGCCGCCATCGGCAGTTGGCGGAGGATTTTTTAGCCAAGCTTCTGACCCTGCCGGACAACCCAGCGGTGGTTGAACATAAAGCCAAGGGCATTTTGGCGACTTTATTTTTTCATCAGGACGATCCTAACCTAATTCGGGCCCGGGAGCTGGTGGCCATACTGGAAGACCTCCCTTCATTATCGGATAAGGATTTAACGCGCCTGAAAGCCTGGGCCGTGATGGTCTCCTTCTGTTGCGCCCACGGCCAGTTGATCCAGGCTCTCAATTTCTGCCAGAAAAAACTGTCCGAGGCAAACACGACCCAGGAAGAGGAAGTCATCGCCCATGTCCTCTACGCTCTGCTAACCGCCTGGTTGGCCGCTGGCCAGAGCGAAAAAGCCATGGAGACGCTGGAGATGTTGATCCAATTGGGCTCGAGCCCTCAGGTCAACAAACAGAAGGCTCGAGCCGCGTTATTGATGATCTCTCAGTCCGCCCTAATGCGCGATCCTGATTTGGCGGTGCGAATTTTTCACAATTTGACTAAAATTGGGGAAGCCAGTGGGTACTCGTCCCAGCTGACCCACGCTTTGTCGGCCCTTCTGCGCTCCCTGGCCCGCGATGGCCGACGCGACCAGATGGAGCTGTATTTAAAAGTCATGGACTCCCTGGAGGATACTGACGACAACCTGACCGCGGTCAAGGCCGACCTGCGGATTGAGCTGGTCAAAAACTATCTGGCTCATGGCGACTCGGTCAAAGCCCGGGGCCTGGCCCGAAAAATTGAGAACGCCCCGGACTCGCCCTCACTTCACGCCGAAAAAGCCCGCTTGCGTTTGGTTATCATTCAGAGCCTGGGCGCGACCGGGGAGCTGAAAAAGGCTCAGGAAAACTTTGAGGCCTTAAAAGCCCTGGACTCCCAGCAGTCCACCGTGCTCTCCTGCCAAGCTCAGGCCTTGGTCTCTTTGGCCGCCATGGCCGCGGCCCAAAAGCTTTGGCCGGAGGTTCTGGCGCGCCACCAAGAATTATCCGCGCTGGCTGACCACATTTGGCCGAGCGTCGTCGCCCCCCTGAAAATGAGCCTGACCGTTCTGGTCATTCTGGTCAGTTTAAGTCAGGGTCAAGATGAATTGGCCCGGGAAATGTTGAGCTCCCTGCTGGGCGCCCCCCAACCGAATGGCGACTCAGACCTGCCTCTCCTGGCCACGGAAATGGTGGCCGCGACTCTAGTGGCCCAAGACGCCATTCCCGAGGCCCAGGCTTTAGGCCAGAAACTGGCGCCCTGGGGAGATGAGTTTTTTTTGAGCCTGGTTGCGGCCAAAATCCATCTGCTCGCCATCAAAAGGTTGGTCAGCCTCAAAAGAATGCCGCAGGCGGAACCCTATTTGCGCGAGCTCCTCAAGCTGCGGCCGGCGGGCGGAATCCTGGAGATCCAGGTTGAGGCCCTTTTGGTGATCAGTAAAGCCTACGCCCAAGCCGGACTCTTTTTTGGCAAATTTCAGCTGGCCAAGCCACCCCGCCCAACGGCCCGACGCTCGCGAAAACCTTCCCAGACCGAGGAGCTGGACCAGACTAACCGGGGTTTATACTGGTTGGAAAAAATGTTATCGCTCCCCGACCTGGAATCAGTTAAAATTGGCCGGAAAAAGGCCGCCCATCATTTGGTTATCGCCTTGATTGGCAAAAATCAGCCTTATGAGGCTTTACGAGTTTTTCGGCTTTTTCCCCAACCTCTGCCCACTGATGGTTACGATATCGTCAAAACCCACCTAAATTCCAGCCTGGCCTTGATTGAGGCTTATTTAACCGTGGATCCAGCGGTGAGCCTGACTCTGGCCCAGGATAATTTGACCAGGAGCCTGCGGGAATTTTTAGCCAAATATTATTTAAGGGAGCTGGGGCGGCTTTATCAGGCCGCCCAAAAGATGGAGCGCCCCGATCTGTCGATTTTTCTGGCCGATTATGGGGAAGCGATGAGCGAGCCCCTGGCTCAGAGTTACCTGAAACCCCGGCTGAAAGCCACGCCCCCTGATCCCGCCTGAGCCCTAGCGGTCGACTTTTTACCGCTTGATTTAATCTCTTCGCTTAAATTCCCACCCGAAACTCAATTCCCCTGTCTTAAGATGACCTTAAACCCAAGTTCCGTCATTTTACTTATCTTTTCGACCTGGATATTTTTAATTTTTTTGGTTAAGATAAGGGCAAAAATTACGTTTCGCGCTCTTAACGAAGGAGATATTCATGGGCTTTTTGGCTCAACAAAAATGGCTTTTTTACGACACGCTTCTGTCCCTGATCCCTCCGGCGGTTACGGTCAAAAGCTGCGTGGTGGGTCCCTATTGGACCCTGGTGGAATCGGATCAGGGGGCGGTTGGCCTGGCTCACCGCCTGAGCCAAAATCTCCCCGCCGAGGCCCCCAGCCCGGACTCCTTGACAGGCCGGCCGTTAGTTGAGGTGGCCCAGTTGGTCAAATCCTGGGATTTAACCTCCGCGGCCCTGGGATTGGCGGCCATCAACGCGGCGGCCAACGCCCGCCTGAGCTCTTTAGTCGCGACCAGAGACAACAACTATTCCCCTCGAGGCGGCTGCGCTTTTGATTTTTTCCTGGACCGGGTCCGCGGTCGCCGGGTGACGGTGGTGGGTCATTTTCCCAATTTGGAAAAAATGGCCCAGGTGGCGGATTTGACCATTTTGGAGCGTCAGCCGCGGCCCGGCGATTGGCCGGACCCGGCGGCGGAGTATATTCTGGACGAGCAGCAGGCGGTCTTTCTGACCGGAACAACCATTATCAACAAAACCCTGCCCCGCCTTCTGGAGTTGGCCCAAGGCCGGGACATATTTCTGGTCGGGCCCAGCGTCCCCATGTTTCCAGAGCTTTTTAAATTTGGTTTCACCTCCCTCTCGGGAACTTTAATCATTGATTTCCCGGCCATGGCCGCGGCGGTCGCTCAAGGTTGCGCTGAGGAAATTTTTGAGCGAGGGGGGCTGATGGTTAATCTTCTGCGAGAGGACTATGTCTGATGGCTGATTGGCCTTTACCTTCCTTGAAACTATTTGATCAGGCGGCCTCCGAGGGGCGGGCGGAAACCAAGCTTGAGGCCACCAATTACTGGGACCAGCGGGCTCCCTCCTACCATGAGCGTCAGTCTGAGGGTGGCAATGACGATTTGCATATAAAAATTATCCAGGCCCTGACCAGGCGGACCGGATTAAACGCCAGTCACCGGGTTCTGGACATCGGTTGTGGCCCAGGTCGCCATAGCCGCCTGTTGGCTCCAATTGTCGGGAACGTTACGGCCTTTGATCTCTCCCCGACCATGATTGAGCTGGCTAAAACAGCTGACTTCTCTTTAAGCCAGAAGATCGATTTCCGAGTTCTGGACTGGGACGAGGCCGATCTGGGGAGTTTGGGCTGGAATAATAAGTTTCATTTGGCCTTGGCCTCCCGCACCCCGGCCATCCACAATCTGGCCAGCTTAAAAAAGATGATTCAGGCGGTTAGCGAGGGCGGTTACGGGGCCTTGGTTAGCGCGGTGGAAACGCGCCACAGCTTAAGGGATCCCCTGTTAGAGCGATGGTCGGTGGATCCAGAAATCAGCCGGGCTGTTCGCAGCGTTTATCTGGAAATAAACATGTTGTGGCTCTTGGGCTTTTACCCGGAGGTAAGCTACTTTGACCAGAAATGGTCCGCCTCGCGCTCCCTGGCGGAGGCCATCTATCAACAAACCCGTTATCTCGACCGGCTCATCCTTCTCTCTGAAGACGAAAAAAAATTTATCGCCCAGAGTTTGACCGATCTGGCTCACGAAGGGCAAGTCCTGGAGGAGGTTGAGGCCAAGACCGCCTTGGTTATCTGGGAGATTCCCCCCCGATTGGAGTTGGAAAAATCCTAGTACATTGGAACATAGATTTTTTCGGTAAAAATGGTATACTTCTCGGTAACTACCAAGAAGGTTGCCATGGCCACGAAATATCAAATTTCTCTTGCTTCCAAGGAGCGCGGGGAATTGGACTCAATCGCCAAAAAAGGCAAATACGCCGCTCAGGTTATCCTTTTGGCCCTAGTCCTGCTGTTTTGCGACATCAGTTCGGAAGGACGAGGCAAGAAAACTAATTTGGAAATCAGCCGATCCTCCGGTTTTAGCCGAGGGTCTGGTTGACTGAATTTTCGATTGAGGAGAGTAGACAGAAGCCAAATTTTCAGTCAAAAGATATCTATCTGTCAGGTTTAGGGGATGAAAAAGTTACCACTTGGCTTGGCCAGTTTTGCGGAAATTCGTCGGCGCGGTTGTGTTTACGCCGACAAGACCGAATTTATCCACAATTTAATAAATGAAGGAAATCCATTTTTCCTCTCCAGGCCCCGCCGTTTCGGGAAATCTCTCTTAGTCAGTACCCTTGAGGCCATCTTGAGGGGGCGCCGGGAGCTCTTCCAAGGCCTGTGGATCGACTCCTCTGATTATGATT
>JAISMU010000164.1 GCA_031276635.1 Deltaproteobacteria bacterium
TTTTTCTCTTCAGGGCCCTGACTAACTGGAAGCTTTTGACTGCCCCTCACCCGCCAGGTCTCCAAACGTCCCAAGCCCAGCGTGAGCAAAAAAAAACCGCCCTCAGGGCGGAATTGACTAACGCGTTTTTTTCAGCTGTAAATTATTTATTCCTCAAGGCCCTAGCTCTCCAGCCAGGTTGTAAGACTCCCCCACCAGCTCGCCCACCAACACCTGGCACAGGCCCAAGAGACCATCAAGGGCCAGGTAGTAGTGGCTATGGCGGTCAAAGATCCAACGGACCTGGGCTGGAAACTCTTCGTCAGCCTGGTCCAGATAGCAGCCCAACTCCACAAACGGCAGGACCCGAAAAAGAAAGGAGGCCGGGGGAGCGGCTTTGGCCCCAAGCTCCAAGGCCCGGGCGGTCAAGGCCGCGGGGTCGCGCCCAAAGGCCTGGATCAGCTTATCCTCAGGCAAGGCGTGCGGCCCGCGAAAAAAAAGGCTCCCTCCAGGGATTTCCATAACCCCGACCTGGGTTTCGGCCAAGCCTGGGGCCGGGCCCAAAGCGGACTTGGCCAGGTAGGTTAAGACGATCATGGTCTTGACAAAACCAACAGGTAGCAAACTCGGTGGCCCGACGACCTGCCGCTGGCTCAGATCCACCAGGTGCTCCTGGCCAAGGAAATTGATTGAGTAACCTTGGCGGATTAGCTCGACCCCGGCCAGCCACTCAACCAGTTTCGGTTCCAGGTCAGCCAGGTCCCCCCAGAGAACCGGACAGAAGATGGGCGGAGGCTGAGGTGGTGACATAACGAAGACCTGACTCGAAGGAACGGATTACCTTCAGCAGCAATCTGTGCAACCGCAGCAATCAGAATCCACGGGAGGCAGGATTTTTTCCGGCTCAACCACAAACCCCGAGTCCTGACCATCATCCTGGAAGTCGATGTTAACTGAGCCGGTGAGTTGTTGGAGCTGTTTGTCAATCGACAGCGTCAGGCTCCCCCGCTGAACGGAGAAGTCATTTTCGCTGGGCCCATCCACGGTCAAAGATAACTGGACGCTTCCGCCACAGCCGGCTTGAGGCAAAAAGACTCGGACCTGAGGCGTGGTCTTGCTCTCAGCTAAGAAGGCCGTCAATTTCTCCAGGGCCAGAGGGGTAATGGCGATCATGAAAAAAACTCCTCATCAGGGCCTGATAGCCCACCAGATAACTATACAATTTAAGAATAAGCCCAGAAATCGCCGACGTCAAGGAAAAACCGCCAACCGTGGCTATTCTGACCTATATTGAATATTGATACATTATTTATGCTATTCTGTTGTTATTTATCAAATATAAAATATTTTATATTATTATATAATATATTTATAGAGATTACAAGAATTTTTTAATTAATTTATTTGTTGATAGGAATAATTTTCTAGAATTTTTTTCTGAAAAACCGCCCTTTTTCACAGTTAAATTCCAAGGCCAGATGCAAGTTTGAAGACGACTGTCGCCAATACCCGCTGGAAATACGCTGACCTGACGGCCCTCTTTGCCCAAAACGCCCGAGAGACAAGTTTGGAGGGCGGAGCGACCTGAAAATTGGTCAATTATCAGAGAAATATTCGTATCTTGTCAGGGACGTTGTTCCAGGACCCCCATCTTTCCCTAAAGCGCTGGTTCAACGCGATTCGTTTCTCGGCTTGCTGGAGCCTCCTCAAAAACTCCGCCGGCCTTCGACCATGGTTCAGCCAAACCGCGAGCAATTGTCAGAAACAGTTGAAGTCGATGAAGCGTTAATCGGTGGTTTATCCGAAGGTTCTCCTGGCCGAGGGGTTGAAAAGGCATTGATTGTCTTGGCGGATGAACTCGGCAATCCTCAAAATTTGAGTAAATGGCTAGCGACGAGGTCAGGTATGGGCGTTTAGATCTGTTCCCCAAACTCAAAACAATCGCCAAGGAATCCTGATCGAATTGAAACGTATTAAGCTTGACCCGACAAAGTCTGAGGGTCATCTCAATAAATAGTTTGGGACCTAGCTGGCCGAGGTTAAAAAACAATTGAAAAATACTACTCTCAATCGCTTAAGAAAGCGGCTGAGGTCCAAGGAATCTCCACAGTTGCGCGCTGGGGCCGAGGCGGGGAAATCAGGATTTGCTCGAAAATAGTCAGAGAGCCACCATAGTCATTTCAACCCGTAGGCGATCGCCTTCCTCTCGCCAATAGTCTAAGCCTGCGCCGCACCTAGTTTTCGGATTGATTTTTTTGTCTACTCTCACCAAACGCCCCAATGGCTCGAGTTTCAAACTTTTTTGCCCAAGGATAACAAGAATAACCCCTCTTCCTGACAGATCGCGCTTAAGATTAAAAACAGGGATTTCGACCAGGTTGGTTCAGTGGGTTTAAAAAATTCGGTCTAAAATGAAAAGAACATTTCCTATTTGTCCGATAATTTCAATTTAAACGTGTTTGTCAAGGACGATTAATTAAACATAGTTTCTCGCCTGATTCATTTAGTTTTTTGGCGTTTAACTTGGGCCTCGCATTCGGGACACGCCAGCGAGCGCGCTCCAAAATGACTATCTGGACAACAGGAGTTGACCTAACGTCACAAAAATAATCGCCTCCTGGCTTTCGGGCTTGCGAGAAAAAATAGTCTCAACAGTAAATTTACCAGCCCTGACCTAAAAATCGCTTAAACCAGGAAACTTTCCGGTTAAATCAACCTGTCCCGAGAGAGCGCCGAATCAGCACGGATATTTTTTTAACAATAGATCAAAGTCGTCATTTTTACTATAACTATCGGCTTTACCTACTAAATATTTGTCCATGGACATTTCCTCAATGAGATCCTTCACCTCCAGCTCGGTCCGCCATCTTTCTGGAACGCCAGCCAACCCGTAAATCAAGCCTAAAATGTGGCCAGTCAAAGCGGCGGTTCCAGCGGAATTTCCGTCATGGTTGACCGCCAGCAAAACGCCGTGAGGGAAACTTTTGGCCTTGAGAGAACAGTAAATCGCTATGGCCAGAGCTTGTGCGGCGGTCCAGCCGAGCCCCAATCGGGCAATGGCGTCCTCAGGCGCGATGGACTCATCTTTAGCCAGAGTTAAGGCCGCTTGAAGCGCGGCCAGCATTTCCTGGCTCTGAGGATATTTCGCCAATTTTTGAAAAGCTTTATCCAAAGAGACTGACAATGAGTCCCCATCTCTTAACTGATGGATGACTAAGGCAAAAAATCCAGCCGCGATTTGAGCGTTAACATGGCCATGAGTTATCTGGGCAACCTCCACGGCACATTTGAAAGGGTCTACAAACCAATACAAACCAATCGGAGCCGACCTGGTCAAGGCGGCGCAACCCTGGCTGTTGTTATCAGCTTTCGTCGGACATAAGGAACAGCTAAGCGCGTGTTCGCTTAAAACTACTAAGCAAGTCCGGCTGGGGGCGCGGCGATGGCGAAGCTCAGCGCGGGAGAGCAAATAACCTGAAAAACGCCTAAGCATTGGTATCGGCTGTCTATATGCCTGAGAACAATACCACATTTTATAGGACATCAGGACCATACTAGGCATATGAACTATGCCTCTGACCTCAAATCTTAGGTCAGCTCGAAACAGGCCCTCAAGGGTGAACAAGGTCATCTGGGTATTACTGGTAATGGCCCCAAGCCGCCCATAGCGCCCATAGGCTGGAACGTAATCAACCAGGCCCTCTGGGCCAAATTTGCGCCGGATGCCTTCCCGGCTCAAGGCAAGGACTGGCGCGCCTAAGGCGTCGCCTATGGCTCCGCCGTAAAGACAGGCTTTAAATTTTTCAACTATTAAATCCATGCGATTAATCCTTTTTGAACAGGTCTGAAAAAAACTGGTTAACAATTTTTCATCTTCAAAAAATAAAATTAATACTTTATTTTTACGATATTATAGTTTTAATTATAATTAAATAAATTTATACTTTAAAACTTTATTTTTTTATTTTGTTAAGTATAAATTGCTCTAATATGTATTCAACTTTGTTTAGCAGTTAGCTAAATATGATTCAAATTCCATAAAATTATTAAAATTATCATTTTGTTGGAATAAAGATAAAGTTTTAACTATAATATTATTAATATTTATAGATTTAGCTTGATTAACATATTGATTCTTAAGACTTGAATCTGAAGTTTTATTTGCTTTTTTACCAACTATTTTATATTTTTTCCTTTCATCTCCGATGTTTTCGGCTTACATGATAGTCAATCCGTCTTGACCAACTCCAAAATACAATCGCTTGGCCGCCCTAACCCGCCCGGACCAGGCCGCCTAACTGAGCCAAGGCCGCCAAGGCGGCGGTTTCTGACCGCAGAGCCCAAGGACCCAAAGAGACCGGATGAAAGCCCAAAGCCACCAGGTCAGCCGTCTCGCTCTCCGTCAACCCTCCCTCTGGCCCAACCACCAACAAAGGGTCCCCCATCGACTCCACTGGCCAACTTGCCCCGCTCGGGTCCAGCCGCAGCCGGAGCCCCGCGAAGGAACTGGCTCTGGTTAAAAAGTCCGGCCAGGTCAGAATCTCAGCGATAGCCAAGGGTTGAGCCCGGGCGCACTGCTTTCGGGCTTCCTCCGCCAGCCGCCGCCAGCGCTCCGGCTTCTGGGAGTCGGGCTGGCGGGCCCGGCTCCTGGCTGGCAAAATCGGCCACAGCTCCCTCGCCCCCAACTCTACCGCCTTTTCCACGGCCCAATCAAACCGGCTCGGTCGGAGTAACGGAAGCGCCAGGGTCGGGCCTGTCGCGGCCTGGGTCGCCTCAAACTCGCCCACCGGCTCCACGGTCAGAATCAGTCGCTGGCGGTCGGCTCGCTTAACCACCGCCGGACACAGGCCCCAGGGACTGGTCAGAGTCACCTCCCGGCCCACAGTCAAACGCAAAGCCAAAAGGCCATGCCGGGCCTGAGCCCGGTCCAAGGTAATCTCCCGCTCAGTTCGAGGCGCCCCCAACGGCCAAGCCAGCCGCCGCGGCCTCACATCAATGGCCCCTCGACCAGTTCCCGGGGCAGCTCGCCCGAACCCGCCCCCGAGCTCTCTGGAGACGCCGGGGCCAGCTGGAGAGCCGACCACTCCTCCAGCCCGACGTGGCGCTGGAGAGCCAGGCCCAGAGCCGCGCAGGTTTCAGTTAAAGCCTGGGTCTGGTCAGCCAAGAGACCGGAGACCACCGCAAGGCCCGTCGGGCTCAGAAGGCGTCGAATCTCTGGGGCCAGCTCCGTCAGAGTCCCCAGGGTCAGGTTGGCCAGAATCAGACCATACCCCGGCTCCAACTCGCTTAAGGCCCGGCCCGAGAAAGAGGCTCGGTCCGCCAGCTGGTTGGCCTTCAGATTAGCCGCGGCCACCTCCAAGGTGTCTGGGTCTGAGTCCAACCCCTCAATCTGGGCGGCGGGAAAAAGGATAGCCGCGGCCAAGGACAAAACCCCGCTCCCCGAGCCCACGTCCAAAACCCGGGCCGGGGCGATCTGGTCCACTAGATCGCCCAAAAGCCGCAGGCACAAAAAGGTGGAGGGATGGCGACCGCTGCCAAAAGCCGGCCCGGGGTCAATTTTCAGGATTTTGGCCTTGGGTCCGGGTTTTAAGGGCTCAGTCCACCAGCTGGGGCAGATCCACAAGCGCGGGCCCACCGGAAAGGGTTTTAAATCCTTTTTCCAGGTCTCGCTGTAATCCTCGCCAGGCTTGATATCCATGGATAAGGCCACCGAGTCCAGGGGCTCGGAAAAAGACTCGCAAGCCACCACCAGGCCAGCTGGCAGCTCGGCCATGAGCCGGGACTCCAGACCCAACGGAAAACCGGCCCGAAAAACCAGTCGCCCGGCCCGATCCGGCTGATCCTCCCAGATCCCCTGAGCCCCGGCCTCAAAAAGAAGAGCGCTGGCCACCTCCCCCAGAGCCGGGGGCACGGCCAAAGTCAATCCCAACCAATCACGCATCGCGCCACCCCACAAATCTGGCCACAGTCTCGCCCATCAAGCCCTTTAAGGCCTCTGGAGCCACCCCGGCGTCCTGAAAATACTTTTGGTAACGAGCGGTTTTTAACAGCGGATAATCAGTGCCCAGACAGAAATGGTCGCCCAGAATATCCAACCCCATGGCCAGGGCCTGGGGCTGGAAAAGATAGGGCATGGCCGCCGTGTCAAACAGAACCTGACTCAGATATTCTTTGACTTGCTTGCGGAGGGTGGCCAAAAGCGGCAGCCCGCCCCCGAAATGGGCCAGAATCAGCTTAACGCCCTGACAGCGCTTAACCAGCTCGTGAATCTGACTGATCTCCATGGGGGCCTTGCCGGGATACTGATGTCCGATGGGCTCGTTGACGTGAACCAGCATGGGGGCGTTATTTTTCTGGCACAATTGGCCCAGAGCCGCCAGATTATCCAGCAACCCCGGCGTCAACCCCTCGTCGTACACGCACAACTCGCCCAAGCCAAAACCTCCGGCGGCCAGAAAGGCCTCAGCGTGCTGGTACGCCCAGGGGGCTCGGGGATCGAAGGCGGCCAAAGGATAAAGGCGGTCTGGATACTTCTGGCATTCGGCCAGAAGCCAATCATTGTGGCGGCGGGCGTTGTCCTCGACGACCCAGGGAAAACCCATGACCATGGCCTTATCCACCTGAGCCGCGTCCATATCGGCCAAGAGGGTGGCGGTGGTGACCAGGGGGGCCTTGGGGTCGCCGTAGAGGATGGACAAGCCCTTTTCCCCGGCCAGGTAGGGCCGGCGATCCGCGACCAGGTCCGGCGGGCTCAGATGGATGTGCGCGTCGACTATCATGGAGGAAAAAACCTTCGCTAAAGGAAAACTCGACCCAAAAATAACCTTGGCCGGCGGCCAAGGAAGCGATTTCAAAACGACAAATTTTTAACTTGAATAAAACTATTTATTACTACTAAAAAATTTTTTTTAATATCAATTGCTTATTAATAATTATATAATATTATATCGATTAACATCCCTATAGCTAATCAATTAAAAATTTTATATTATTAACAAATAGAACTTTTTATATTGGGAATATATAATATAAAAATTATTAAATTAGCTTATTTTAAAAATTTACTTTTTCTCTGATATAGCTTACTCTTAACAATATTAGTTGGTGTTTTTTTTGTTCCAGTACTCTTTAATAATTCCAAGACCTTCCAAACCTGGCCTGAAGGCGCGTCTTATTTTGTGCCCCCCACGCGGGCGAGCCTGTAAAATTACCGTCTAAAAAAATAGAATAATTTCCAGATATTAAAGAAAAAAACCTTCGCCATTGGAAGACGACCTCATAATTTCGCAATTTTTCGCCAGCCCTTTTTTTCCGCTCCCCCCGAACCCGCCCAAGCCGCCTCTTGGGTCCATTGGCCAAAGCTTAAAACTCAGATAGGAAACTCCCACCTCAAGGCCGGCGGGTATTTTCAGGCCAGGGGCCAACAGCGGGCCCCTGGCCCGAGGGCTTACGCCAAAGTTACCAGAAGGGTGTCGGCTTCCACCGCGTCGCCTTCCTGGACATGGATCCTCTCAACTTTCCCCGCCTGAGGGGCGGCGACGGGAATCTCCATTTTCATAGCTTCCATGACGAGCATTTCGTCGTCCTCGGCCACAGTGTCCCCTGGTTTGACCAAGATCTTCCAGATGTTGCCGCTCATGGGGGCCAAAATGTCGGCCATACTATTTCTCCTCCATATCTCAGAGGGGTCAACTCCCTTATGAACCGGCCCTGACGGGAGATTTACGCGCGATTTATATCACAGGGCCCCAGTGACGCGACCGGTTAAATCACTTTGAGAGCCTCTAGATGACCTAGTATTCGCAAATTATACCACAAAAGAGGCCCAAAAGCTCTGCCCCAAATTTCCATTTTTGGGCAATTGAGTTCTGGCGAAAAGTCCTTTTATCGAATAATTTTAAAGTTAATAAAAGTCAATTAGCAACAGTTAATATGATAAATTCAACTAATTTATATTTAAAAGATTAAAATTTTTTATTTTAAAATATCTTTTAACACTATATTAAATTTAATCCATTTTTTTGAAGAAAAAGAATCTAACCTGGTTTTCACGAGGGCCTCAAATCTGGGTCAAGTCGCTGGCGGGCCAGGGGTCGAGCGACGCTTAACAAGAGAATTTCTGGCGAACAACCGCCTCACTCGCCTTTAAAGATCGTTCAACTGTTAACCTTGGGGAGATGGCCCGCGATTCGTTTCCCCTCTGACAGACTGGGAGCTGAAGATCGCGAAAAATGAAAACAGGCGGCTACCCAGAGAACTCGCGAGTTAGCGACGGCCCCACTAAGCTGGGAGATTAAGACAACCTCACTTTAAGAGAAAAAACTGGTAATTAAGGAAAAAATATCCGTACTTAATTTTTTTATTCAAGAAAGGTCGATTTTCAATGACTCTATAACAATAAAATAAACAAAATCACGGTTTATTTTTTTTATTAAGCAAATTTTACTCCAACTGTTGAGCGGCCATAAACGCCTATGCCTATTTTAATTATCTCTTTGGCAGATAAGCGATATTGTTTAGAGTATTCTTTAGTAGCGATTTGACCTAAAGCTTTTTGAGCCAAAATCATAGCTTTATTATGTTTACTCAAAGTTGCCTTTTTAGGAGACTTACTTAAATCTTTTTCAAATTTTATTTCAATAATAACATAATGACCAGTTGGTAAAACCAAGTCCAAATCTGAGCGACCCATAGATGACGCTACCTGAGGTCTCACATCTATTTGTAAGGCGTAAATATATATTAGGATAATATAATGATAGAATTTTTCTAATGAAATATGTTGATCAGATGATATTTTAGCTAAAGTTACTCCAATAATTTCTTCAATAGCGGAAGAGTCTTTATTAATAATCGCGTTTTTAAATTTTAAAGCAGTTTCAGACATAAATTTTTTACTAATCTGGCCGAAAAATGTCTGAAAAAAAGCTTTTGGATAACCGATTTCGACTTCCAGGTTCGGGATCTTGAAGTTATAAGGCTCTTCGTTGGTCAAAGAAACACTCTTTAAGGTTAAATAGCCTGTTTGAAATGACAAGGAAATCGGGTCGATAGGATCAAGAGGAAAACCGGTCAAAGTCTCCTGGTCGCCGCTGGGAAGATTGTTCAGAACAAAAGAGTCAGGATCTTGGGCAATGAGCTTGGCTAGAAAAGTTGGCGGCCCAGACCGTAACCAGTAATTGGAAAATAAACGGTAATTGAAGAAATTATTGATGGAAAAAGGGTTTAAAACCCTGGTTACCTAATCTAAAGACGATTCATTAAATGGTGTTTTCCAATCAAAGACGTAACCATCATACCATTTTAAGATAGTTTCTTTTAAATCGGTGATGGTGGAGCCTGGCTTCATCTGTTCTGTCGCTATGAGATCCTGGAGAGTTTCCTCATAACGATCCGCGAAAAG
>JAISMU010000137.1 GCA_031276635.1 Deltaproteobacteria bacterium
TTAGGATCACCTGAATTATACCAATAATTACTAAAAGAATTAGATCGAAAAAAATTTAAGACCGACCAAGGATTGAGAACCCGAGATTTTCCATCCCAAGAGTAACCGTCATACCAAGCCAAAATTTCCCGCCTCAGATCCGCTATGGCCCACTCCGTGGCCCAGTCGGCCTTGCTTTTAAAATACCCCAGGGTCTCGACCAGATGATCCTGGAAAAGCGCGTCAAACTCTTCCAGGGTAAAACCACAAATATTAGCGTAATCATCGTCAAGCGTAAGATCAACCAAGTTATTTAAAGCGGAAAAAATAGAGGCTTTCGTGAACTTGGTGACCCCGGTTATAAAAGTGAAACCTCGATCTTTTTCCGCGTGTTTTAGCGCGCTGTAAAATTGTTGAAGAATCTTGCGGACTTGGTTGGCCCTCTCTGGTTGGTCGAGATGACGGATAATCGGGGCGTCGTACTCGTCAATAAGGATAGCCGGCTTCAAGCCATACTTTAAATGGAGTTCCTGGATCAAACTCGCCAAATAGGTCCCAGGCGAGGGCGAGCTCTTGAGTAGCTCCAGGCAATCGGGTGAAAAACTCTCATGAGAGACAATGGTGTCTAGAGCGTGGCGCAGTTCTTTTTTCACTTCCTCAGGGTCATCAGAGTAGATACTGTCCATGGAAAAACGGATGACTGGATAAGTGGTCCAATCATAATCAGAGGAGTCGATCCTCAGTCCCTGGAACAGCTCCCGGCGACCCCGCAAGATAGCCTCAAGGGTACTGACTAAAAGAGATTTGCCGAAACGACGGGGCCTGGAGAGGAAGTAAGGTTTTCTGACTTTTAGTAAATTGCGGAGAAATTCAGTCTTGTCGGCGTAAACACTGTCAGCCAAGCGAATTTCCTCAAAATCAGCCATGCCAATTGGTAAATCTTTCACGCTCTAAACCTGTGGGCTAGAAATCTTTGGCCTGAAATTTGGTTTCCGCCAACTCCCCTCAATCGAAAACTCAGTCAACGCGACCATTGGCTAAAAACCGGTGGTTTTGATTTAAGACTAGACGTTTCTTATGAGCAAATTAAGCCGACCGCCTGAACCCTCTTAGCAACATAAACTAAAGCCGTAGTCTATATTACCTTTATTTTAGTATCATTTTATTATTTTTATCACATCACAATTTTTTATAAATTAGTAATATTTTTTCCAATGTTTTTATATTTAGTTAAGTAATTTTTTTATACAGTTTTTGTAGTAAAAAGGCGTTTTTCTACAGTAATTTCTAGGAAAAAGTAAAGTCAAAAAAAAGGCGGTAAAGCCAAGGATTTTAATAGACCAAAACATCATAAAGTAAATTATGACACTTCGCCTGTCCTTTGTAAATAGATCAGCGGAAGAGGCCGATTCATCATCTTCTCTAATTGAGATTCCAAAAGAGATCGAATTTCGCGAAAATAAGATAGAGGTTCTTCGCCAGGCTATTAGAGAAATCGTTCAAATGGCCAAAGCTCGGTACGTTTATGAAACCGCGGCCTATGAAGCCAAGGTTGAGGCTCGGGAGCGGAAATTCCAGGAAACCGGCAAAAAACCTGGCGGCTAGGAGCCTTCTCCCCCCAAGGAAGGGCCTAACGACAAGGATCAAACCAACCTCACTGACTCTGAATCCCGCATAACGCCGAACAGCGACAAAGGTTTTACCCAAGCCTACAACGCTCAAGCCCGCGTCGAGCCGGAAAACCTGTTGATAGCCGAGGCTCATCTTACCCAAAACCCCAATGACAAAAAAGAGATGGAGCCAGCTCTGGAAAGACTGGAAAAACTCCCTGAGTCTTTGGGCAAAGTTGACATTATGACGGCTGACGCCGGCTATTACAGCGACCAAAACGTGAAGGCCCGCGAGGACAAAGGGATCGACCAGTATATTGCCGCTGGCCGGGTCCCTCACCACCAATCATTATCTGAGCGTTTAACGCCTGAGCCTCCAGAAATTCCAGAAGATGCCACGACTATCGACAAAATGAGGCATAAACTTAGGATGTTACAAAGAAAAGCTGGGTACAAATTGAGAAAACAGGTGGTTGAGCCTGTCTTTGTGGTCATAAAATCAGGGATAGGCTTTCGGCAGTTCAGTCAGAGATGATTCGTTAATTGCGAATCTTAATGGATTTTTTGATCCACGCGCTACAACCTGAAAAAATTCACTCGTTATCGTAAATTATTTGAACTGCCTCAAAAATTCGCCAAAAAACCATTCTAAAATCACTGTAGGAGGTTTAAAAACGATAATATATCAAAATAATCCTAGAAATTTAATAAAACGTCTCCTAAAGGCTTTAAACGATCGGGTCCCCTTGGAAAGGGAAGGAAGGCGGCAAAATCCTAAAACCGACAGGCTCTTAGTTAGTTTATCATAGAACCCGACTGAGCCGCCAAAGTCGACAGGCCAGCTCAAATCTCGCCCGGGCTGGTCAACGAGACAGCCTAAATGTTGGGGGCTAACCGGATATTTTTCCCTGAGCCAGCGCCCCCATTATCCGCTTACTTTGAGGAGGGCTATTGACAATTAACCCAAATTCAAGCTATATTAAAGAGTCATTTAAAACTATTGGCCTATCCCGACCCCTGGTTGGTTGGGGCCGAGAGGAGGCAGGGCTTGCGGCCCCCATCATCGGAAACCAGATTATCCAACCCCTCCAAATCCCGGTCCAGCCTCCCTCCCCACGCCCGCTCGGCCCGGGCCGGCGAATTATTGACGGCCGCGGAAATTTATGAGGAAGTCAATCTGATTTTCCTCGCCGCGATGGCCTCTGGCTTGACCATCAGCCAATCCGCCCAAAAGGCCGGCAAATCGGTCAGCTGTTTTTTACAACGAAAAAAACACGACCAGAATTTCGCCGCCGCCTGGGCCGAGGCGGGTCAGGTCGCCACCCAGTTTGCGGAGGGGGCCCGCCAAAAATTTCTCCACCTCCTGGCCGAGGGGCTGGGCGTGAGCTCCGCCGCCCGCCTGGTGGGTCGGAGCCTTTGGCGTTTAACCGAGGACCGTCGCCAGGAACCGGACTTTGACCAAGCCTGGAAAAACGCCTACGCGGCGGGACGAGCCAAAAAACTGGCCCGGCTCCAAAGCCTGGATCTCGCCCCTTTCCTCCGCGCCCTCAGCTCCGGCCAATCTGTGGCCCAAGCCGCCACGATGGTGGGATTGACTGTCAGCGCCTTGTATTATTTTAAAAATAATGATACTCAATTCGCTATACAATGGGCCGAAGCCATGGCTACTAAGAAGAGCCTGGCCATTAACCAGGCCTCGAAAAACTGATCCTTACAGGGTCCTAACTATAATTATCTGAAAAAGAGCCCTCATGCTGGATTTTACCTCGCAAGTCGCCCAGGAGTTAAGCCTGGCCCCTTGGCAAGTGGTCGCGACCGCCAATCTGCTGGCCGAGGAGGCCACGGTTCCCTTCATCGCCCGTTACCGCAAAGAGGCTACCGGGGCTCTGGATGAGGTCCAGGTGGCCGCCGTGCGCGATCGCCTCAAAGCTTTGGCCGAGCTGGACCAAAGGCGGCAGGCTATTAACAAGTCCCTCACGGAGCGCGAGCTCTTAACCGAGGAACTGGCCCAGAAGCTGGCCCAGGCTCAGACCATGGCCGAGCTGGAGGACCTGTACCTGCCTTTCCGCCCCAAAAGGCGGACCCGGGCCATGATCGCCCTGGAAAAAGGCCTCGGCCCCCTGGCCGAGGCGCTCTTGGAGCAAAACCCCCAGGACGATCCCCGCTCCCTGGCCGAGCCTTTCGTGGACGAGGAAAAAAGCGTCCCGGACGCCACCGCCGCCTTGGCCGGGGCCCGCGACATCCTGGCCGAGAAATTCAGCGAGGACGCCGAGGCCCGCCAGAGCCTCCGGCGCCTGTACGAGACCACGGCCATAGTCCGAAGCCTGCTCATCAAGGGACAAGAGGAAAAAGGCCAGAATTACAGCGATTACTTTGATTTCCAGGAACCGGTCGCCACCATCGCCTCCCACCGTTACCTGGCCATGCGACGCGGCGAGGCCGAGGGGATCCTGACCCTGACCATTCAGCCTGACCCGGAGCGGGCCCTGGAAATTCTGAAATCGGCTTTTCAGAAAAACGATTCCCTGGCCGGGATCCAGGTGGGCGAGGCCATCCACGACAGTTTCAAACGGCTTCTTTCGCCCTCGCTGGAAACGGAGATCCGGCTCACTGCCAAAAAGAAAGCCGATTTGGCGGCCACGGAGATCTTCTCCCAAAATCTGGTGGAGCTCCTGATGGAGGCTCCCCTGGGCGAGCGGGCCATCCTGGCCATTGACCCGGGCTTCCGGACTGGCTGCAAAACCGTGGCCTTGGGCTCAGATGGCCGGCTGCTGGAATATTGCGCCATCCAGCCCCACGCCTCCGCCGGGGAAAGAGTCGAGGCGGCCAAAAAAATTCAGACCCTGATCAAAACCCATAAGCTAACGGCCATCGCCATTGGCAATGGCACGGCTGGCCGGGAAACCGAGGCCTTTGTCCGGGCCATCCCGGATCTGCCGGATATTCCCATTGTCCTCGTCAATGAGAGCGGGGCCTCCATCTACTCGGCCTCCGAGGAAGCCCGGGCCGAGTTCCCAGATCTGGACCTGACCTTCCGAGGAGCGGTCTCCATTGGCCGGCGCCTCCTGGATCCCTTAGCCGAGCTGGTCAAGATCGATCCCAAATCCATCGGGGTCGGTCAGTATCAGCACGACGTGGACCAGAACTTGCTGAAAAACAGCCTCGACGACGTGGTCATCAGTTGTGTCAACCGGGTCGGGGTGGAGGCCAACACCGCCTCGGAAAAGTTGTTGTCCTACGTTTCCGGGCTCGGCCCCAGCCTGGCCCGAAACTTTGTCAAATTCCGGACCAGCCAGGGCCCGTTTAAAACCCGCCAGGACTTTCTGCTGGTGCCTCGCCTGGGCCCCAAGGCTTTTGAACAGTGCGCCGGGTTTCTGCGATTGCGCCAGAGCCCTCAGATTCTCGACCAGAGCGCGGTTCACCCGGAGTCGTACTGGGTGGTGGAAACCATGGCTCGCGACCTAGCGGTCACGGTGCCCGATCTGTTGGAACATAGCTCCCTGCGCTCAAAAATCAAACCCCAGGCCTATGTCTCGGACCGGGTGGGTTTACCTACCCTCATGGACATCATGGCTGAGCTGGAAAAACCGGGCCGCGACCCTCGCCGGGTTTTTCGGCCCTTTTCCTTCGCCCAGGGCCTGGAGAAGCTTGAGGATCTGACGCCAGGCCTGAAAATCCCTGGAAAGATCACTAACATTACCGCCTTCGGGGCCTTTGTGGACGTGGGCGTGCATCAGGACGGGCTGATCCATTTAAGCGAGATGGCTGACCACTATGTTCGCACCCCGACCGACGTGGTCCGGCTGGGCCAGGAGGTCCTGGTCACCATCCTGGGCGTGGACGTGAGTCGCCGGCGGTTGTCTTTGAGCCTCAAAACCGAGCCCAAGACCAGAAACGCCCCGAGTAAAGAAGTCAAAAGCCTGCCCCCGGGAAGCCCCCAGAAGCCCCGGCCCCAAGGCCCGTTCAATAACCCTTTCGCGGCTTTGAAAAGCTTAAACTGACCGCCTGGGCTGGCGAGGAGCTGGTCGGATTCATTAAATTTTAACGGTTTTTTCCCCGCAAGGGAACCGCTCATTTAAAGCCCTCAGGAGAAGTTTTAGCAAAATTTAAGCCCTTGTTTTCTCATTTTTTAATGTTTTTAAAAATTTTGCTAATAAATTTTAGTTATTGCCTCAGAATAGGTGGATTAAAACCACCAACTTTAGCTGGCGCGCTTTAGCATTTGCGCTGAAAAACTTGACTCAAGGCCAACTCAATTATATTGTGGTTATTGGATTTTGTCATTTTTCTCTGTCGGGGCTCTGATTATGACTGATTATGTCCATGGCGGCCTAGCCAATTCAAGATCTACTTCCATATGGTAATATATATAAATTTAATTAGTAATTGATAAAGCGCGCTCTTTTAGACTTGATTGATGTATAGACCACCGGCTTTAGCCGGTGGTAGTTAATGTAGTTCTTTTAAGCGACTTTAATCGCAAGATCCCGCCATCGGCTTTAGCCGGTGGATTGTTGGCTTTAGCGTATTACAAAATACATTTTTTTTAATATAGACTTTTTATTAAGTCATTAAAAAATATAAGGCTCATAATATTTTACCTAATGATTAAATTTATATTATTTATCAATATTTTATTTATTATAACTTTTTCTTTCATAGTAAAAGCAGATGTTAAACCTATATCTTCAAATAATAAAGATAAAATCTATTCTGAAGATATTATATTAAAGATAATAACAATACCAGGAATATCTGAAAAAATTAAATTTGATCCCCAATATCTTCCTTATATAATTTATAATGAAATTCTATTTCCAAATCATAAATATTTTGAAAATATTGAAAAAAATTGGTTTGAGCTATTTAATACAGATGAGTCATATAAAAATATGATTATAAGTAATGCATACGTGATATTACAAGAAGCGTCAGATACAAAAGATGTTATTTCAAGAATAAATTCAATATCTTATAATTTAAAATATAAACTTAATAATTTAGATATAAAAAAATTAAATTTACCTGAATTGATTAAAAATGGACATTTAGGTGATTTAGATTCAATATATAAACTTATCCAATATTATGAAAATCCTGAAATAGATAATTATAACCCTGAACAATTTGAAAGCAGATATTGGTTATTTCAAGCAATTAAATTTGGTTCAAACGAAGCTTTATTGGAAACTGGTTATGATTATCCATATTCAACTAGAACAGAATTAACCTATCAAGATACATCAGTTAAATTAGATATTGCTAGTGAAAAATTAGCCAAATTTAATAATACAGTTAAACCTGTTTGTTTTTTATACAAATTAATGATAAAAAATAAATCTAATTATAGCGAATTTATAATTATTGACGACAACAGTTTATCAGGAAATACTATAGTTCCACAAAAAATTTCAATTAAAAAAGATACTAACAATTATATATTTATAGAATTAACTTCTTATGCTGATAATAATCCATTACAAGTTAGATCAGATTATTTTTCACTAAATGGTGAGTATTTATTAAGTAATTCTAAATCTTTTACTCCAGATTATTTTTGGAATTATCGTAAAACCAGTCGCCTTAGTAAAACAAAAAGTTCGATTAATTCAACTAATTCGGCTGTATTATATAGTACTGTAATAAGAAAATTACCATATAAAGAAGCTTTATTAACTAGATTATTTTTATCTTCTGAACATAGGTTAAAAGCAGTAGATAACTTTACAGTAAAATTAAATTTTGAAAAGCCTAATTACCCTGAATCAGATGAATTATTTAAAGAAAGATCAATGAAAAATTTTCACATATTTTCATTTTTAAATAATTGTTATGATAGAATTTCTAAATTTCTTATTTTAGATTATACTAAATCTCAAAATGAGCTATTTATAAATAAATCTGATTTGGTAAACATTATTAATCGGAATAAACGTTTTGAACGCCTTTTTTCTGAAAATTTATTAGCCTCTGATACATGGTGGCAAATTAATAACGATGACGAAAATTTAAAAGTTATTTACAATGAATATTCTAAATTAGATGATTTTACCTATCTAATCACAATTAAAACAGAAATACCTGAGCTTAATCTTTTATTAGTATGTAGTGGAATTGAAAAAAATAATAGTTCTTGCTATGCGCTACAAGCTAAATATACAGGGGAAAACAGCAATAAGAGTTATTACTTTATTACAGATGATTATACTGAAATTATATTTCCATATGCATATAAATTTACTCTAAAAAATAAAAAAACATATATTTATATAGATTATCTTTCGTGTAATCATGGAAGAATTAAATTAATTGATGTTTTTGATGATTTTTTTAACTATATCGGTACAATACATCAAAATTATTTTGAACATTTATTACCTGACAATGAAATATTTTTAGAGCTCCTGAACCCTGACTTCAAAGAGTGGCCTGACTGCTCAACTATTTATAAACATTTTTACCCTGATCCAGTTGATGTTTTAATTGAACAGTTCAGAAAAGATAATTTTTATAACAATTTAACTTTTTAATCTATAAATATAACTAAAACTATACAATATTAATCGATTCATGCTTTGTTAAATATATTTTAATTATATTTTTCTGTAATTTTTTTACTTGCTTTATTAAAACAATTTATTTTCTATTGATAGAGAGAATAATAAACATCATTTTAGTTTTCGGGCCTGGTTAAATGAAGACGCCTTCGCAAAACCCTGTCTTTTAAACCATGCCTCAATTAAAATTTGGGATTTCAATACTCTACCAAGCGTAATTCGGAAAAATGACTTCTGGCGAGGGCGTCAATGAAAAAAAATTGCCGTTATCTGATGGCCAGAGCGGAACCAGAAGTCCCGCCGCCAGAAAAGAAAAAACTGGCCAAAATTCCCAAGGCTGATTCGCTTGGCTCCAGTTTGTTACGGCCTATAATGGGTCTCGGTTGAAGGTCAATATTGATTGCCCGAAAAATAAAACCTCAACCCGCGCCCCCAAGCCGGAGGGCCCCAATGTGGCCAGCCTCAGGTCGCGACCAAAAGAACTATCCAAAAATGTAATTTATATTCTGGTTGTCCCAAAGAGGCCAAGCTCTTGGCTCGCTGGTTAAATCCCCTGGTGGCGTTAAAGTAAATCTTCAAGCCAAGGCCCGCCAAAATAGAGCCCTTAACCTATTTTATTATTTTCCAAAAACCCACCAGGCGAATAATCTCCCACCTAAACCTTGGCCTCGGCCCTTGACCGCTTCCCCCGCCTGGGCCTCAAATCAGGATCTTCCGGGGCCGGGGCCCATCCTGGGGCCCAATATAACCATCCCTTTCCATATCCTCAATAATCCGGGCGGCCCGGTTATAACCGATGCGCAAATGGCGCTGGATCAGCGAGATGGAGGCCTTGCCGGTGCGGCGAACCAGCTCCATGGCCTCCTGATACTTCTCGTCGCGGTCGCCTGAGCTCTCCTCGTCAGAGCGCTCGGGCGGTGTCAGATCCTCCAGATAATCCGGGGGCCCGAACTGATGAATATATTCCGTCACCCGGACTTTCTCCTCATCCGAGACATAGGCGCCATGCAGGCGCTCCAGATTGTTGGCCCCCGGGCTCTGAAAAAGCATATCGCCTTTGCCCAGCAGTTGCTCGGCCCCCATGCGGTCGAGAATGGTCCGCGAGTCAATTTTGGTGGCTACCTGAAAAGAGATCCGAGTTGAGAGGTTAGCTTTGATGACCCCGGTCAGCACATCCACCGAGGGCCTTTGGGTGGCTAAAATCAGATGGATGCCCGAGGCCCGGGCTTTGGCGGCCAGGCGGGTGATGGAGACCTCCACATCCTTGGCCGCGGTGAGCATCAGATCGTTTAACTCGTCAATAATGATCACCAGGTAAGGCATCGGCTTGGGCGGCTCGGCCCCCGACTCCTCGCCCTGGGGCGACCAGGCGGCGATCTCACTTTTGATGAGCTCATTGTATTTGGAGATCTGCCGGACCCCCTTTTCGGCCATGAGCTTATACCGCAGATCCATCTCAGCCACCGCCCACTTCAAGGCGGTGGTCGATTCCCCCGGGTCGGTCAGCACCGGGTAGATCAGATGTGGCAGGTCCTGATACTGGGCCAACTCCACACACTTGGGGTCAATGAGCAGAAACCGGGCCTCCTGAGGGGTGGCCTTGTAAAATATGGACATGATCAAAGAGTCCAGGCAGACCGATTTGCCGCTACCGGTGGCCCCGGCGATCAGAAGATGCGGCATGCGAGCCAGATCCCGGACCACCGGCTGACCGGTGATGTCCACGCCCAGGGCCAAGCTCAACGGCGAGGGGCTATTGAGAAACTCCGGGCTCTCGACCACCTCGCGCAACGTCACCACCTGGCGGTCCGAGTTGGGCAGCTCCAGGCCGATGGCTCCCTTGCCGGGAATGGCCCCAGTGATCCGGCAGGCGTTGCTTTTGAGGGCCATGGTCAGGTCCTCGGCCAGGCGGGTGACTTTACCTATTTTTATGCCCGGGGCGGGCTGAAACTCGTACTGGGTGATGACCGGCCCCCAACTGACCCCGGTGACCCGGCCCTCGACCTGAAACTCCCGGAGTTTGTTTTCCAGGAGCCGGGCCTTGGCCGTCAGCTCCTCCTCGGAAAGGCCCGAGGTTGTGGTCTCGTTGACCGGATCCAGCAGATCCAGGGCCGGCAGCTGATACTCCCCGGTCTGATAAACAGGCGGGGCGGCCGGGGATTTGGCGGCCTTCTTGGTTTTTTTTTCCCGAAAGACCAGGGTGGGGGCGGGAAGGCCTTCCGGGGCCTCCGCCGCCTCTGAGCTATCCGCCCCGGAATTACCGTCGGGGCTGGCCGAGTTCCAAAGATCCGCCTCGCCCAGGCCAGCCGGGTCCTCGCCCAAATCCCCCAGTCGCCCACCCTTGGGGGCCCGGATGGCGATGGTGGGGTCAGAGCTGGCCTCGACCGGGGCTTTGGGGAGGATCTGGCCAATAAACCGGAAAAAAGCCCCCACCTTCCGCAGGCTCCGGGGGGTGAGGCCGGTAACTATCATGATCCCGCCCAGGGCCAGAAATGGGGTGATGAGCAGGCCCCCGATCCGACCCAGCCCCACCGTGAGGCCCTGGGCCAGAAACGCCCCCAACAACCCCCCACCCGGGGCGTGGGGCCACCAAGGTCCCCCGCCCTGGGGCCAGATGAGCCCCGCCAGGGCCAGAAGCGAAAAAAGGGTCAACACCAGTCCCACCAGGGAAGCGAAAAGGCCCTCGCGCCGGTCCGGCTTTTTCAAGATGTAAAACGCTCCCCAGAAAAGGAGCGGGGCTGGCCAGAAAGCCAACAGCCCGAAGTAGCCGATCAGGAGCCGGGAGCCGTAAGCCCCGACCGCCCCGATGTAGTTGCGGGTAAGGTTTCCCCCGTCCTCGGGCAGGTGGGAGATGAGAGCCAGGACCACCAGCACGGAAAAAAGGAGAGCCAGGAGCCCCAAGGCCTCGGCCGGGGTCCGCTGAGGCAGGGTGGCTCTTTTGGGGCGGGTTCGCCGACGGCCCATCTCAGGAAAACTCCGCCTTGGCCAGCTGACCCACCTCGGCCAGGAGAGCCAGGATAGCCCGGGCCCGCTCTGGCTCCAGACTCCCCAGGCCGCAGGAGGTGGAGTACAGCGACCTCTGGGCCAAGAGAGCCCGATCAATCTGGCGAGTTAAAGGCTTAACCCCGGCCCAGAGCCGCTCCAGCAGGCCTCGGGCGGTCAGCCCGGGCTCATAGGCCTCGGTGGGGGTGATTCCCCAGGCGATCCAGCCGCCCTTTTCCAGAAAGGCCGCGATCTCCCTGGGGTAGAGGCAAAAGGCCTCCAGGTGGCTGAAGGCGTCAAAATTAAGGATATCCAGGCCGGTTTGGGCCAAAAGACCCCAATCGGTGTTGCCGCAAACATGGCAGCCCACCCAGACCGGGCCCGAGCTCTTGGCCACGCTGACAGCCTGGCCCAGATAAGTGAGAACCGTCTCGCTGGAGAGGCTAGAGAAGGCCGAGCCATAGCCGGTCAGGCCCGGCTCGTCAATAAAGACCACCGCCGCCCGGCCCAGCTCCCGGATCTGGCTGGCTAGGCGAGCGGCTTTGGCCCCCAACCCCAGGCTCAGGGCCTCCAGGAGGTTCAGGTCAGTCACGGCCGCGGCCCCATTGGCCAGCCGCAACGACTGGGCCAGAGTCAGCGGCCCAACCACCTGAGCCTTTAAAAACTCCGGCCCAAAACTGGGATCCCGCCGGGCCCGGTCCAAAAACGCCCTCAACCCCCGGCTGGACCGCGGGCCCGGATCCAGAAAGGCGTAGTCGCCAGCGGCGTAAAGCTCATAAAAGCGAGCCAGGCTCTCCCCCAGATTGTCTTCGTCCACTACAACCCGGCGCTTTTCTGGCTGGGCCACTAAAAAACCCAGCCCGTCAATGGCCCCGAAGATCATATCCTCAAAGAAACTGGCTTTGACCATCTGGGGGGCGGCCGGAATGTCCAGGGCGGCCAGCTCGTCCAGAGTCTCGGTCGGATCCAGGAACGGCGTCGAGCCGATGGCTAAACTCCCGGCCAGCGGCAAATTGGTCGCGATGTCTTTACTCAGAATATCCTTGGTCCCAATGTCCACGGCATTTCCTTAACTGAAACGCCCTCAACCGAACAGGCTCTGAGCCGGTCGGCAAAGGGTGGAAAAATAATTAACCAGGGCCAGTCTCTTCAGGCGCAAATCCAGCAAGCGCAGTTTGGGCCAGGAGCTCACCAGGAGATCCAGGTCGCACAGGGCTGGCTCCCCAGGGGCCCACTGGCGGCTGGAGCGGCGCGTCCGATCCGCCACCTCCCGGGCCGCTCCGTAGATCTCCAGAGTGGTCGGCCAGGGAGCCCCCCTCTCCCGGCTCTCCTGGGCCAGAGCGGCCAGAAATGTCCAGGGGGTCTGGAAGACGCGGCCCACGGCGTAAAGGTCGCGGGCCACCCGGGCGGCCTGCCGGCCGTCCGGGCTGTCCGACCGACGCGAGGCGACGGCCGGCCAGTTAAAAAGGATATACTCGGCCAGGGCCTCGACTATCCGCTCTGGAGCCAGTTTCTCGTCCAACTCCCGGGGCGGCCCCAACTGTCCCCCAAACTCCAGGGGGGGGGCTTTGGCCGAGCGCCGGGCCAGGTGCCAGGCCAGACCCAGGGCGGCCTCCTCAGGCTCGGCCATCCGTTGGTAAAAGTCCAGAAAAAGCCGGTCCCAGAACTCGGCCGTCAGATCCGGGAGGCCATCGAGCCGGGGCAGGACATACTGGCCCAGGACCTCCTTGAAGTCGCAACGCCGCAGGAGGCTGGTCATCTTGGGAAAATAAGGCCGCATAAGGATCATGGGGGTCTCCTCGCTGGCCAGATCCGCCAGGAAGACCGTCTGGTCCTTGTCATAGGCCCGACGAACCAGACGCAGCCAGACCTCCAGCGAAAGCCCCCACTTGCTGGCCTGGCTCTCCATAAATCCCATGGCCCGGGTCTCAATCAGGCCCTGGGTCAGCTCCTCAACCTGTAAAAAACCCAGGTCAATAACCCGGTTGAGGGCCCGAAAACGGGCCCGGGTGGCCAGAGGGCCAGGCTCCAGCCCGCTCGGGGCCGGCTGGCTCTCCCAACGCTCCTCGCCACTGAAATGCCCCAAAGGCCGGCGACCCGGCTCCCGCGGCCAGAGACAAGGCCAGGAATAGTCCGGGCCCTTGACGGGGACCAACCAAGCCGACGGAGCTGGTCTGGTTGACGGAGCTACTCGGGCTGACAGAGCTAGCCTAGTTGACAAAGCTAGTTGGTCCGACTTGGCTAAACCAGCCTCAGACACCTGAGCCCCGAGGCTGACCAACGGAGTCTGCGGGGACCCCAGAGCCAAGGGCTCGGCCTGACCCGGCTCTGGGAAACACAGCACCAACCCGCCGGCCAGAATGAGGCTGAAGAGGCTCTTCTTGGCGGCCTTGCGCAACTCAGCCAGAAGCCCCCCGGCCAAAAACCCCCCTTTCTCCCCGGTCTTCCTGGGTCGGCTCTCCCCGGCGGTTGGCTCGGCCTGGTCTTCTTCCAGCTCGCCGTCCAGCTCCTCGTCCAGCTCCTCGACCGAATCCGGCTGACCCGTCAGAGCCGGGGCGGTCAGCCCCGCTGGAACGGTCAACTGGCCATCGGCCGACATCTGAACCACGGTCCAGTAAAGGAGAGCCAGGGTGTCCTGGCGATTTTCCAGGGCCTTGATGGTTTCCTCTTTGGCCCGTAACTCCCGCTGGGCCTCCTCCAGGCGCCGGGCCTCCAGGCTCAGCCGCTCCCGCAGATCCTCCAGAGAGTCGCTGGACCGGGCCCCCAGATAGTTCAAGGCTCCCCAGACCGCCTCTAGCTGGCCATCCTGCCGGGGCGAGCTCCGCAGAGCCCGCAACTCCGCCTGACCCTTGGCCAGCTCCGCCGCCTGACGGTCGGCGGTCTGGCTCAGGCGCTGGTTGTCCACAGCCAGGCGATTGGCCTGAGCCTGCGTCTCCCGCAGCTGGGCCACCTGAGCCTCGCTCTCCTGGCTCAGACTCTGAACCATCCGCTCTCGCTCGGCCAGGCTCCCTTCCAGGAGCTTTTTGGCCTCGGCCAACTCTCGGGCCTCGTTCCGGCGCTTTTCCAACTCGCTCTCGGCTCGGTCCATCTGGCCTTTAAGCAGATTGTTTTCCAGCTCCAGCCGCTCAAGGCGCTCACGCTGTTCCTGGGTCTGACTGAGCTTGGCCGGGGCCAGCCCCTCTGGGCTCAGGGCCCCCTCGGTGGCCCCGGATTTCTGCGCGGCGTGCAAAGTGGCGATCTGGGCCAAGAGGGTATCCCGCTGTCCCCAAGCCTGAGCCAGGGAAACGGCGTTATCGGTGAACTGACGCAGCAGAAACCCGACCAGGCCCCGCAGATCCCGCAGCCGCTCCTTGAACCCCGCCTGGGTCTCCAGCAAACTGAGCCGCTCGGCCCACAAACCCTGGCGGTCCTCGCGTAACCGGGCCAGCTCCTGGGCCAGGCTGGCGTTCTCCTCGCGCAGGAAGAACAGAACCGCCTGGCGAGCGTCCCCAGACGCCGGGCCCCGGGCCCAGAAATCCAGGCCTGACTCCAGAAAGAAGCCCACCAGGGGCACCAGCTCGCTGAGCCAGGCCTGGTGCTGGTGGAGAGCCTGAGCCTGGTTCTTCACCAGCTCCTCAATTTCGACCTTAAAAGTTCGGGCCTCGGCCTTCTGGGCGACCAGGCGACTCTGAAGGTTCCGGAGGCCCCGAGTCAGCTTCTCATGACGCAGGTCCGAGGCGGCCAGAGCCACGCTCAGTTGGTTGACCAACCAGCCCTGGGCCTGACTTTCCTGAGCCTGCCCCTCCAAGAGAGAGCCCCGCTCTAACTCCAGGTCGTCGCGCTCAGCCCGGATCTTCTCCAGCTCCTTATCCTTCTGGGCCAGGCGGTCGAGGTAGTCGATCTCCCGGCCAGCCCCGGCGATCCGGAGGCCGGCCTCGCGGGCGGCCGCCTCCTGGCGCTGACGGCTCAAGTCCGCCTGGGCGGCCTGGGCGGCTAAACGCCGCTCCGCCTCGCCCCGCCAGAGAGCCAAGCCCAACAGCTGGATAAGCGGCTTGAGATTGCCATCCATCTCCTGACGCAGACCAACCAACTCGGTTTGCAAGCGCTCCTCGGTCGCCCGGGCCTCGGCCAGATCCCGCTGGGCCGCGGCCAAATCCCGCTGACTCTCGTCCCGGGCCCTTTCGGTGGCGGCTCGAGCGGCCTCGATCTCCTGATTGAGCCGGGTCCGCTCGCTCTCAAGACCCTCAAGTTTCGCTCGCGAGGCCCCCAGCTCGGCTAAAAGTCGCTGGCGTCTGGTCACCTGAAGAATCAGGGCTTTTTTGCTCTTGGCCAGCTGAACTTTGCGCTCCTCCAGCTCTAGCTCGCTCTGGGCCAGAGCCACCCCTCGCCGTCGCCAGGCCTGCTGGAGAGCCCGTTGGGCCACCAGCAGGCGGTCCAGCTGCCCCCGGTAGCCGGTGATGATCTGGCCCAGCCGCTCTCGGGAGCGGCTGGCCTCGGCCAGCTCCTCCTGGTGGGTGGCCAGCTCAGCGGTCAGAGCCGCCTCCTGGCCCCGGGCCTGGTCCAGGCTCAGAGCCAGCTCCTGACTCTTGGCCGCCAGGGTCTTGCGCTCACCCAGACTGACCCGCAGCTCGGTTTCCAGCTTGGCCAGGCTCTCGGCCAGCTCCTGTCGCTCGGCCACCCCCTGGCTCTGGCGGTCCCGGGAGATCTGAGCCAGCTTGCGGAACTGAGCCCGACCGTAGTTGTACTGCTCGGCCAGTTTGGCGTGTCGCCGTCGGGCCAGGGCGGCCTCGCGCTCGTTCTCGGTCAACAGCTCGCGCAGTTGAGCCCGCTCCTGGCTGACTTCCTTAAGAGCTCGCCGGGCCCGCTCCACCAGCTTCATGAGCCGGGCCTTGGCCTGACCGGCCTCGGCGAGGCTCTCCTTGAGCCCCAAAAGCTCCTCGCGGGCCCGGTCGCGCTCGGCGGCCACCGCGGCCAGCTGCTCGGAGATGACGGCCAGGGACCGGTCCTCGTGGGTGGTCGCGGAACTGGCCGCCAGACTCTCTCGGGCCAGATAATCCCAGGCGGGGGGCGCCTGAGCCAGGGAATCTGGAGCCAGGGGGCCCTGGGCTAGAGAATCCTCACTGGCCCGGTTGACCCGGTTGGCCCGGCTGACCTGGCTTTTCCACAGCTCCCGCAGCTCGCCCAGGCGTCGCTGGGCCTGAGTCAGGCTGGCCGGATAACCCTTGTCCCGCTCAAGAGCCAGAGCCTCCCGAGCGGCCAGGCGCAGATTCTGGGAGCTGGAGAGGCTCCCGGCCCGTTGAGCCAGCCGAACCCGCAGTTCCTCCAGGGCGGCCTGGGCCCGCCCGAGGTTGAGAGCGGTGGCCAAAAAAATCTTTTCCAGAAAAATCGGGCGGCCCACCAAAGGTTTGAGGCTCAACCAAGCCTCGGCCAGAGCCGTCCGTCGGGCCACGACCCCCCGCCACAGGGCCTCCACGTTGGCCACCAGAGCCTCTCCCCGCTTCAAAGCCACGGAGTTGGCCGCCCCAACCAGGGAGCTCTCGGCCCGCTCCACCTCGCTCAAGGCCGCCGCCAGGCGATGGTCAGTCTCCTGGCGACGGGCCAGGAGAGTCTGGCGCTGGTTAGTTAAGTCGCTCAACTTGGTCTCGGCTCCCCGCAGGCGCGCGGCCCAGTCCAAGCCCGGCCCGGAGCCAGCCTGGAGAGCGGCCTTGAGGCTGTCGAGCCCCTCCAGGAAAAGCCGAGTCGCCCGTCCCCAGCGCCGCAGCTCGTCCAACGCGGCCCGGGTCTCGGTCAGCCTGGCCAACAGAGACCGGGTGAGCTCGGTCAAGGCCGGGCCCCCCTCCTCGGAGAGGGCCCCATTAACCAGGGTGAGACTCTTGGCCGCCTCCTCCAGCCGCTGGGCCCGCCGTAACATCTCCAGGCTATCCGGCGGCCACAACCCGACCAGGGACTCCAGCTCCCGCCCCAGACTCTGGGCCCGCAGCAGGGAGGCCCGGATGGCCGCGAGCTCGCCAAGAATTTTTTTAAAAATGTGGGGATCAGCGGCCTCATACCCCGCTTGAGCTTCCTCAATGGCCGCCAGGGCTCCGGGCACGGCCTCTGGCCCTCGCGGCAGAGGGGCCTCCCGGTGGCTGGCCACCGAAATTGAGGATTTTTGGGCGGCCAAGGTCCGCTCAAAATACTCCGTCAGGGTCGGGGCCCCCAAAGCTCGGGCCATGGAGGAGGTCAGAGGGCTCTCCGGCGGGGCCGGCTCGGGCTGATAACCCTCCGGGGGCCGGAAGATGGCCAAAGCTTTGCTGAACTCCCGGGCCACCGCCAGGATCCTGGGAAGGTCCAGCCGCTCGCCCGCCGCGTAGCGAGCCATCTCCCGGGCCTGAGGATTGTCCAGCTCCCACTGGGCCGCCTGGCCTGGTTTTTGACCATGGAAAGCCATCGCCTAAGTCCCGCGCCTCCGGTTTAAAGTAAAAAAACCTCAAGACCCTGGCCAGATCGGGCCAACAAACTCGCTCAATAGTCAGAGCTCACAAGGGAGAGTAAAATTGGATCCGTGGCTTAAACCTTAGACTCCCTAGGTCTGAGCTTAACCCTCGAAATTGAGGGGTAAAATATTACCAACTTCGATAATGAGCGCTGAAAGGTTTGGAAATGGCCTAATCATAGCCATTATTTCTTTGGAGTAACCGGACGCGCCGCCAATTTACCCCAATTTTTCCAGGATTGACCGTTAGGCCAGGGCAATTAGTTTTAGGATCAAATCGGCCACTTTTCCTAAGCGCTACCCGGCCCTGGCCCTAACCTTGACACTTCCCCTCGGGAATCACCGCCTCAACCAAAGCGCCAGTCCTGAGTCCAGGAATCTCTTTCTCCCGCGGCCGGCGCGCTTTCGGCCCGTTCTTATTCTCTCGCGGGAACCCCTGGGCTGTAACCAGCGGCCGTTGCTCGGTCCGCCGAACTAAAGCGAATCCGGTTGTTTTACTCCCTAGAGCAACCGGCAAACCCAATGGCTGGCCAACGCTATCCGCGGCCTGGCGGTCCAATAAGACAATAGTAAATGGGACCATTTTGTCGATCTTGGCCCGCTTCTGTTCCCTCAGTTTTCTGGCCCGTCTCGGAGCGCCCGGTCTAAAGGTTTTAGGTTTTTGTCAACAACAAATACTTGCGAATGAAGCGCCTATAAAAACCTATAAAGGCCAGGTTATTCGTTAAATGAACGTTTCAATTTCCTCGGCAATGTTGAGGGTCGGCCCGGGCCCCACTCCGTCTCGCGCCTGTTCCGGCTTGTTTACTAAGTGAGTCATCAAGAGGTCAGAACTGGAGAAGCGCTCTGACGTTGGTCTTTAGCCATTTTATTCCACGGAGTCTCTGAACCGTAAAATCTAGAGCCTGACCCTGGTAACCATGGGGACTATTTCCAACCCCACCCCTTTATCGTGGGTGAACGGTTACGTTCAATAATAGCAGATCAAGATGTTAATTTAAACAGATTTTTTTAATTATTTAAATAGCCATCTAAATTTTACCTAAACCCCTCAGAGGCCTTTTTAGAAAAAAGCTTCCGCCAATTGAGGCTTATTGGCCAAAATCGGAAAAAAAATTTTTTTCGTCCCCCAGGCTCAACCGCCCAACCGAGCGCCTCGGCCTGAAGCTTGGCCCCACCGCCCCCTGGGTCTGGCCAAAAAGATTGACCAGGGCTACCGTCCCCCTCAGGAATCCGGGGCCAAACTGGCTATTTGGCTGCTCAATGAAAATTCATGGTCGCTTTTATTAAAATATTTTGTCATTAAATGAATCATATTTATCTATAATTAATTAAAAACTGAAATTAATTTAAATTTTAACTAGGAAGAATTTAGATAATGAAAAAATTAAATTGATCTTGACTGGAATTAAATAAATTTACACCTGACTCGCCAACCCCCGCCCAAGGCGGGGGCCTGGATCGCGCTAGCTCAATGGGCCAGAGGGAGCCGGGGTGGCGGGTCCGCGGGCCGCCCCCTCAGCCCGGCGGTCGGGGCTAGGCTCCGGTGGTGGCCCTGAATAAGCAGCGACAAGTGGTCTATGACCTCGCTGAGCTCGTCCGCGGCCAGATTGAGGTTCCGGGAAGTGGCCGCTGTGGTCTGGGCCTCCTGGGAGCCCCGCTTGGCGGCCTGACTGACCGACTCCACCGAGGCCTCGGCCTGAGCCGCTCCCTGGACCTGCTCCAGAGAGGCCGCGCGGATCTGGTCGATCAGGGAGCTGACCAGAGAAGCGCCTTGGTCAATCTTCTGGAAACAACCGTCCAGCTGGTGGACGATTTTGACCCCATCAGCCACCCGATTGACGGAGTTGGTGATCAGTTCCTTGGTGCTGTTGGCCGCCTCCGTTGAGCGACGGGAGAGATTGCGCACCTCTTCGGCCACCACGGCGAACCCTGCCCCAGCCTCCCCGGCCCGGGCCGCCTCCACGGAGGCGTTCAGGGCCAACAGATTGGTCTGAAAGGCGATGCCCTCAATGGTCTTGATGATAACCTCAATTTTCTTGGCCGAGTCAGAGATCTGGGCCATGGCCTCCATCATGGCGGCGATAAGTTTGACCCCCTCAGCCAGAAAATTATTGGTCTGGTCGTTGGACTCCTTGGTGGTCCGGGCGCTGTCCGAGCTTTGCTTGGCCCGGGCCGTCATCAGCTCCAGAACAGCCACCGTCTCCTGGATCATGGAGTTCTGGCTTTCCGCCCCCTGGGAGAGAATTTCCGAGGAACGCAAAACGCTTTCGGCCGAGTTATTGACTTGCTCAAAACTATGGGTCATGTCCCTCATTATGGCCAGCAGATCGCGGTTGATGGAGCGGACCACGAATTTGGTGACCCCAAAGATCAAAATGGCCAAGACCGCCAGAACCAGGCCGACTGTGGCGTAAAAATCTCGCTTGGTCTGATCCACGATGGTGGTCGGCAGCCCCAGGAAAAACATGCCCAGGGGTCGCTCGCCCCGGCCCTGGATGGGTGAGTAAATGGTGTCGTAATTCTGGCCCAGAATGACGTTCTGGCTGAAGAACCGCTCCCCTCGCCGTAAAACCGTCTCCAGAACCACCGGATTATCCATCTTGGTCCCGACCGCCCGCTGGCCCTGATTGACTATAGTGGTGGCCGAGCGGGTGTCACTGACAAAAATCGTGAACTCCGCCCCGAAGATGTCCTTGAGGCTATCCAAAAAAGCCGAGCGCAAAAGATAGCAGCCCGCCGCCACCCGGCCGACTTCCCGCCCGACCGCGTCCCGGAGGATCTCGACCATCTCGTAATCAATCAAATCCGGGCTCAGGGTCGCCGGGATCGGGGCCTGGTCAGTTGGCGGGGCCTGGCTCAACCGCTCCAGGGGCGGTTGGGCCGGTAACCCCGAGCGCAACCACTTGAAGACCATTTCGCCCTGAGGGTTGAAGATGGCCAGATAGTCCACCTCTGGCTCGTCCACGAGCTTGGCCGCGAGGCTCTGGCTGGTCTCGGCCTTGGGCTCTTGGAGAATTCGCCGGGTCTCAGGAAAAGCTAGGATCCCCTGAAACTGAAAATTAAAGGACTCCTTGCGCAACCCGATTAAATTTAGCGCTCCCTTATGGTAGGCTTCCAGGGAACTCAAGGTCATGGCCTGATAAACCCGAGAGCTGACTAAATGGGAAACCCAGGCCATCAACAAGGTTGGAACAATTCCCACAATAAAGAAAAGAAGCGTCAGTTTTGAGCTGAGTTTCACTTTTTTCACCTTAGCCCGTTCATCTATGATCAATTAAACGAAAAATAGCCACTGTCAGCCCCCTCAAAAAAAATAAACCCCCGCGAACTCTCGACCAAAAAAGTCGTCTCAAGAAAAAACCAAAGGCCAGTCTCCTCTCTGTTGTCAGAGAAAGAGCCAGGCCAATAATATGATATCACGACTCGGGAATTTTTAAAGATATCTCGCTCTCAAGCCTACTGATTGACCAACTCACCTCAGCGATGAGCCAGCGGGCAGCGGGCCAAAGGTCAAGGATCCGGGGATTGGCGCCCTCGCCCGACGATAAGTCTCCCGCGACTAACTCTATAATTTGAGCTAAAAAAAAAGATATCGAAGGTTGGTAAGATGTATTACTGATGAATTTACCAAATTATTTTCTAATTTTTATAATTTTTACTTATTTTAAAAAAAATAAATATATAAATAATATTCTTAATACTCTTTATTAATTATATTTTAATTAAAATTAAAATATTAAATATAATTATATTATTATAATAAAAAACACAAATAAATTAATTTATTTGCCAAGAGTTATATTTTTAGGTTTTAAATGGCGGCCCCCGGAAATTGATGGCCTTCACGAGGTCCTACGCGACTACTATAAACAACTTAAAGCCGCCTATAAGAATATTTCTTCTATTTTTCTCCCGGGTATAAGCAAGTTTCTAGAATAGTATTCTTTCCCCTTTAAATAATGCCTCTGACCTGTCAATATTGCCCAAATTTGGCGCTATTGTGGTTTTACGCGGCCAACTCTGGAGAGCCCCTCCCTGGAACATATTGAGAAAACCGCAAAAATTTTCGCGCGGCCGCCAATAACCACTTTTTAATAACATCATAAAAATGAGTCATTTTTAAAAAATTCATTATATATCTAATAAATATCAAAAATAACACTAATTAATTGCAATAACATTATAAAAACATCTAAATATAAATATTGTTATATAAAATAATATGAAAAAATTTTACCTGTGTTAAAAAACCAAATTTTAAGCTATAAAATTTTTCTGCCTCCCGCTGGGACCGCCGAGCGCGTCAGACCTTACTCAGCCGCCTCGGCCAGATGTCGGGCCCGTTCCTCCAAGGCCGCGGGTAAGGCCTCATAAGAATAATGGCCCACCAACTCGCCCCGGACGAAGAGAGCTCCCCTCCCCCGGCCCCCGGCCACCCCCACGTCGGCCTCCCTGGCCTCGCCTGGCCCATTGACCACGCAGCCCATAACCGCGATCTTTAACGGGGCCCGCAGGTCGCGCAGCCGATTTTTAACGTCTTTGAGCAGAGCGGGCAGATCGATCTGGCAGCGCCCGCAGGTGGGGCAGGAGATATACTCCGGGCCCCGGGACCGGAGCCCCAGGGACCTTAAAATCTCCCAGGCGCAGTCCACCTCCGCCTCCGGGGGCCCGGTCAGGGAGACGCGGAGGGTGTCGCCCAGGCCTTCGTGCAACAGGATCCCCAGGCCCACCGAGGATTTGACCACCCCCGACTCCAGATCCCCGGCCTCGGTAATCCCCAGGTGCTGGGGATAGTCCGAGCGCTGGGCCAGCAGGCGAACAGCGGCCACGGTCAGGCGAACCTCGGAGGCTTTGAGGGAGACCACCAGATTGGTGAAGCCCACGCTCTCCAGCCAGGCGATCTCCTTTAAGGCCGACCGCGTCAGAGCCTCGGCTGTCCGGCCATATTGAGTCAGGATCGCCGGGTCCAGGGAGCCGGCGTTGACCCCGACCCGGATGGCCACCCCCCGCGAGCCGGCCGCCTCGGCCACCTGGCGAACCTTGTCCGGCTCCCGAATATTGCCGGGATTGAGGCGCAGGCCAGCCACCCCGGCCTCCAGAGAAAGAATCGCCAGGCGCCAGTCAAATTGGATGTCGGCCACCAGCGGCACCGGGGCCTGGGGAACCAGCTCCCGCAAAGCCCGAGCCGCCGCCTCATCCGGGACCGCGAGCCTGACCAGCTCGGCCCCCCGCTCCACCACCCGGTCGATCTGGGCCAGGGTGGCCGCCACGTCCCGGGTGTCGGTGGTGGTCATGGTCTGAACCACCACCGGGGCTCCCCCGCCAATGACCAAAGAGCCCACCTGGGCTAGCCTCGTCATGTCTCCCCCTCGAAAAATCGCGAAAAAAAAATCACATAGTGACTGTGGAAAGATAAGGAACGCTACAGCCCCGGCAGGCCGCGATGGCCCGAAAGTCGCCTTTTTGGTGGGCCGCCCGGAGTTGAGCGTACTCCTGGCCCAACCAGACTTCTTGGAGACTCCGCCCGTCCTGGAGCGAGCCCAGGTCGATCCGCCTAGCCCAGTCCCCACAGCAGGGGCCGTAAACCCCGTCCTGAAAAACGAAAACGCGCCGGTATAAATCCGGGCAGGTGAAAGTCGGGGGATTCAAACTTGAGTAGTCGCGCCCCATGACCGTGGGGAGGCCAAAGCCTATCTCAGCCACTTTCAGATCCCGAAAAAGACGAGTGTAATCGGCCTTGAGCCGCTCGCGACTCAAGGCCGCCTCGGGCAGAACCAGGCTGGCCCTGGTCTGGACCGCCTTGAGCCCCAAAGACTCCTTGGTGGCCATAAAGGCCCGGATGTTGCTCAAAACCCGCTCATAGCTGGCCCCCACCCGGATGGCCTCATACTCCTGGGGATAAGGGGAGTCAAAGGAAAAAAAAATGTCGGTCAAACCCGCCAGCAAAAGCTCCCGACCCAAATTTTCGGTCAAAGCCACCGCGTTGGTGTTGAGCATCACCCACAGGCCAGCCTGGGCGGCCAGAGCCACCAGGTCCACCAGGCGAGGGTAAAGCAGTGGCTCGCCCAGAAAATTGAGTTTGATGGATTGGAGACCTTGAGAGGCTCCTCCTTTAATCAGACTCTCAGCCAAAGCGAAATCCAGGTCGCCCAGACCCTGGGGAGCCCACTCGGTCTGGCCCTGGCTGAGATAATAGGTTCTGGGGCACATGGGACAACGCAGGTTACAGCGGTTGGTGGGGTCCAAATCCAGATGCAAGGGAAAGACCCCCGGGTCAGCCGCCGCCCCGCGCCTTCGCCACTCCTCGCGGTAGGCGAAGTAGCTGGCTGGCCGATACGGTCGCCAGTCCAATTCCGGGGGGGCGGGCAGCTCATAATAGGTGGGGCTACGATAAGGGCTGTTAACCAATTTGTCTCCAAAAAAAAATTCGCCCGCCCCAGAGCCCGGGGGGCGAAGTCGCTGGCCCGGGCCAGCCAAACCACCGGAATTGGCGGAGGCGAGGGCGCGCCGGGTTAACCAGGCGGCCCCGGCTACTCCTAATCGCCCGCGTCCCGCTCCTCGCCTTGGCGCTTATGGATCTCATCGAAATGGAAGATATTCAGAAATCGCCGCGCCCGCTCGGTCGCGGGATTCTGAAAAAAGACCTCTGGTCTGGCGTCTTCCACGATCCGGCCCTCGTCCATGAAGATGAGTCGATCCGCCACGGCCCGGGCGAAGGCCATCTCGTGGGTCACGATGAGCATCGTCAGCCCCTCCCTGGCCAGGTTCAGGATCACGTCCAGAACCTCCCGGACCATCTCTGGGTCCAGGGACGCGGTTACCTCGTCAAAAAGCATAATCTCTGGATCCATGGCCAGGGCCCGGACTATGGCCACCCGCTGCTTCTGGCCGCCGGACAGTTGCCGGGGAAAACTGTCGCGACGGTCCCACAGGCCCACCCGGGTCAGCCAGCGCTCGGCCGTGGCCAGGGCCTCGGGCCGCTTGCGGCCCTGCACCCGCAGGGGGCCCAGCAGGATGTTCTCCAAGGCGGTCAGGTGCGGAAAGAGCTCGTAATTCTGAAAGACCATGCCGATGCGCTGGCGGACCCGACTCCAATTGGTCTGGGGGTCGGTCAGGTACTGGCCGCCGAAAACGATCTGCCCGCCATTGACCGACTCCAGGCCGTTCAAGCACCTTAACAAGGTGCTTTTGCCGCAGCCAGAGGGGCCGATGATCACCAGAACCTCCCCCTGACGCACGGTCAAGGTCAAACCCTTGAGAACCGCCGTTTGGTCGAAGTTTTTTTTCAGATCCGTTATTTTGAGGACATCTTTGCCTGTAATCATGAAAAAACCCGATGGACAGGCCAACCTGTCAGCTTTGCCAACGGCGCTCCAGATACCTGGACAGAATGGAAATGGGATAACAAATCAGAAAATAGATGACGAAAATAGTCCCGTAAACCCAGACCGAGGCCAAAGGGATCCGCAGCCCCGACACCTCGACAATCTGCTGGCCGACCTTCACCAGATCGGGCAGGTTGATGAAAAAAACAAACGGCGTGGTCTTGATCATGCGCGTGGTCAGGTTGATGACCCCCGGCAGCAAGCGACGGACGGCCTGGGGAATGACCACGTAAACGCTGACCTGGCTCTCCGTCAGCCCCAAGGCCCGACCGCTGTCCCACTGGTGACGCGGCAAGGAGGTCACCGCCCCCCGCACCAGGTCCCCCATCTCAGCCGCCCCCCAGAGGGTGAAAACCAGAATGGAGACAGTCAAGGCGCTCAGGTTGATATTCCAGAACTTGCTGAGGCTGTAGTAAAAAAGAAACAACAACACCAGAATGGGCATGACCCGGATGAATTCCAGATAAAGGCGCAGAAAGCTGGGGGCGAGAGGCCGGCGGCTGGCCATCAGCAACCCCATCGGCACGCCCAGCAGGATGGACAAGGCCACGGAGACAAGAGAGATCTCCAGGGTCACCCCCAGGCCCTCCATCAGGCGAGGCAGGTTCCGGCCCATCCTTAAAACGCTAAGAGCCGAATCCAGCAAAGCGCAGCCTCCTCTCCAACCAGCCGAAAAAGAGCGACACGGGCAGAATGACCGCCAGATAAGAGATGACGAGCAGCAGATTTGTCTCCGCGCTGTTGCCTTCCTTTAAAAGGTCCTTGGCCACATACATCAGATCCGGCAAAGCCACGATGCTGAAGACCGAGGTCTCCTTCAGCAGAAAAATGACCGTGGCGCTGATGGCCGGCAGCGACACCGCCAGGGCCTGGGGCACAATGACGTACCGCAGAAGCTGCAAGCGATTGAGGCCGATGGAGAGACCGGCCTCGATCTGGTCCCGACCCACGGCCAAGAGCCCCCCGCGAAAGGCCTCGGCCAGGTAAGCCCCACCCAGGAAGGTCAGCCCCACAATGGCGCAGGTTTCCCCCTCAAGAACCAGGCCCAGACGCGGGAGGCCGAAATACAGGAAAAAAAGCTGAACCATCAGGGGCGTGTTGCGGGCCAGCTCAATATAAGCCCCCACCAGCCACCGGACCAAGGGGACCCGATAGAATCTGACCACGGCGCAGAAAAGCCCCACGACGATCGACAGCAGAACGCCCCAACAGCCCAGGATCACTGTCAATTTGGCCGCCGCCAGGAACATCGGCGCCCTGGTGGAGAGGAACTCAAAATCCAAAAGATCCCCCACGTCCCTCGCTAATCAGCGGGTCAATCCAGTTTGTCGATCAAAACCGACTTCGGGTCCACGGCTGGCCCGAAAGCCGGAGCCATGGTGGCCTGGTAAGCTCGCTCAAAGAACTTGTCATTGGTGAGCTTGACGATCTCCTCATTAACCCAGCTCAAAAGCTTGGAGTTGCCTTTTTTGACCGCCGGGGCGATGGTATCTTCGGGGCCCAGACGATCAATGGCGGTCACAAAGCCCGGATTTTCCTTGTCAAAGGCGAACAGGAAGGTGTTGTCGTGAGCCAGGCCCACTCCCCGGCCATCCAGCAGGGCGTTGAAGGCCTCGGTGTTCTGGTCAAACTTTAAAAGCTTGACCTCCGGATGATTTTTGGAGAAGTAACTGTCAGCGGTGGTCCCTTTGGTGACGATGAGAGTCTTGCCACTGAGCTGGCTCACGTCAGTGATGGGGGCTTTTTTGGGGGAAGAGACCCCCAGGTAAACTTTCATGTAGGGTTTGGCGAAATCCACCTGCTTGGCCCGATCTTCGGTCACCGTGAAGTTGGCCAGGACCAGGTCAGCCTTATTGGCCAGCAAGACCTCCATCCGGCTGGCCGCCTCCACCAGAACCCATTCCACCTTGTCTGGGGAGCCAAAAAGGTCCAGGGACAGGCGCTTGCCGAGATAGATGTCATAACCCTGATGCTCGCCGTTGGCGTCAACATAGCCAAAAGGCGGCTTGTCGCCGAAAACCGCGATCCGGATTTTACCGGCGGCCTTGATTTCGTCCAAATCCCCCCCGACCCCCCAGGCCAGAGGAGAGCTCAAGGTCATTACAGCTAAAGCCAGGGCCAGAAAGAAAAATCTGGTTTTCTTCATAATCAGCCTACCTTAATTCAAAGACAAATTAGGAGTTACAACGTTTAAAAGTCCAAACGCCACAGACAACAAAACAAATACCCTTAATTTTTATAAAAATTTAATATAAGAACAATTTAAAATCCTTAAAAATAAAAATATAATCAATAATTTATAATAAACGCTATAAATAAATCTAATATTAAGCTAGCTAGCCAGGCTCAAAAAAAACTCTAGTTATAAAAATTTAACCCATATTATCAAATAGCCGGCCAAAAGTCACTATTGACTAAAAAAGCCCGGAAACCGGCTAACGGACAGCTGGTAGGCTGACTCGATTATTTCTGCCAGGACATTGGCCAGGAGGAGCTTTTCGCGGGTCTTTACCGCCATTCCCAAGGCGATGATTTTGAGCCCTATCCTGTTCCAGTCATCAACCTGTCTTTAGGCTCAGGCGCCTCCTCTGCCGTCGCCAAGATGAATTCCTCTCTTTTACGCCAACTTGAGGCCAGAGCGCGAGGAGAGGCTGTTCTTGTCATAAACCCTGACCGCTCGAGCCAATTGATATTTTCTCAAATCTTATTTTGGGGATGAGGGCCAAGGATAAAAAAGATGGCGTGGTCTTGATTGCCGAAGACGACAAGCCCAGGCTTGAGCCCCTTGACCACGAGGTTAGGGCTCAGAAAATCCGGGAAAGCCCTCGAGAGTTCTCTGGGGCTCCCCAGAGCGTCAAGCTCAACTCAGGCTGACCCAGGCGACTTTTTGGCGGCGAGGAGACGGGCCAGATAAGCGCAGGTCAAAAGCTGCAACTGGTGAAAAATCATGAGCGGCAAGATGATAACGCTGGCCATGGCCGGGGCGAAGATGATGTTGGCCATGGGGACCCCGGCCACCAGGCTTTTTTTCGAGCCGCAGAAAAGAATGGTCACTCGATCGGCCCGGTCAAAGCCCAGGCGCCGCGCGGCCTGGCTGGTTCCCAAAAGGGCCAGGCCCAGGATTATGGCGCAAGCGAGGACCAACGAGAGGAAGATCGGCCAGGACAGGGTCCCCCACAAGCCGGTGGTGGTGCCGTGACTGAAACTGACATAGACGATGAACAGGACCGAGAGCCGATCGGTGTAACCGATAATCTGTTTGTGGCGCTCCACCCACTGGGCCAGTTTCAGGCGAGCCAGCTGCCCAAGGGCGAAAGGCAAAACAAGTTGCAGGCCCAGGTCAATGATAGCCTGCTTGGCTGACCCGCCCGCCCGAAATTTCAGAGTCAGCCCCACCCACAATGGGGTCACCAAAACTCCCAGCAGGCTGGAGGCCGAGGCGGCGCAGACGGCTCCGGCCACATTGCCACCGGCTATGGAGGTGAAGGCGATGGAAGACTGGACCGTGGACGGCAGAAGACACAGAAACAACAAGCCCAGGTAAAGCTCCGGGCCGGCCAGCCAGATTAAAAACGGCTTGAGCCCCAGGCCCAGGAGGGGAAAAAAGATAAACGTGGCCAAGGCGATGACCAGATGCAAACGCCAGTTCGTTAGTCCCGCCCAGAGA
>JAISMU010000079.1 GCA_031276635.1 Deltaproteobacteria bacterium
TTGAAATTGGTCAACAAAATCTTACTGTAGCTGAACAAAAACTATTGTTTGCCCAGGCCGCCCAGGAGTGGCTCTCGGAAGATGACATGAATAAAACTCTGGCCTCGCTTGTCCTGGAAAAATTGTCGCCAGAGATAATTACGAAAGAGTTGCTCAAGTCGGGCGAAACGATAAATCTGCCCACTGAGACCGAGGTCCTCTCCAACGAGGCAATAGATCGGATGTTAGATAAGGCCACCCAAGAGGCCTTGAGGGACATAACCCAAAAGAACTACCACAGTTCCTTTAGGCCCATTGTTAAAAAATTTATTGACCTCGCCATAGCCTTCTATGACGATGGCTCCAAGATGAAGGTTGTTTTTGGGCCCGACGCGCCAGGGACTGAGAGCCCTCAATCCACTCTGTAAAATCCAGCCGAAATGACAGCGGATTCCGTTTTTGGTGACACCATTCTGGAAAAAATTAACACCACAATATCTTGTGTCTGGCCGTCAAAATCCAGAGAATAATGTTACTGTTAAAATCGTTGTTATTTTGATTTTTGTATTATTTTATTAATATTATATATAAATTAACTTAAAAAATTATTTTATAAAATAATTTTATACAATGTTTTACTTTTTTTAGCCTTATTTGTAGAATTTTTATCAGGCATTCAGGAAAAGGTGACAGGCATTCCAGATATTGCTATTGAATTCAGGTAAAGCCAGAAACTTAAAAAAACTTAATTCTTCGGCGGTGGTTAAATTTTTATCGCGAATTCGATAAAAATTTAAATCCGAAAAGCCGTCTTATTTTACAATAATAATTAATTTTAGAATTAATATTTAAGTAATTGCCGTTATTCAACATAATACAAAATATTTTATTGTTATGAAAATTTGTTAGTTAGTTGAATAGCAATAAATAGTTTAAATAGCTATAAATATTAAAATTTAGTGCAAAAAATATTTTCAAATACATTATTATGTTAATATATTTGAAATTATAATAATTATAACAGAAGGCACAATATCTTGTGGGGTTCAAAAAAAAATTTTTGCAAAAGTATTCATAAATTTTCGGAACGCTGCCAAGGAAAAATGGAACAGTGTCAACTATTGCCGGATGTTACATTTAAGGTCTTTTTAGTCTTTAAAGTCATCGGACAGGAGGTTACCTTTCAGGAAAGTCTTGGCCAGGCCATAGTAGGTCAGATGATTGGGGTCGGTCACATCCAGGGTCACCAGTCCGCCCAGGCGGGACAGTTGTCGGCAGACCAGCCGCTTTTTCTGGAGCAGCCGGCTCCAGTGGGGGGCGAGGCTGCGGTGGAGACTGCCGCTGACGTGCTCCTCATTGATGCCCATCGCCGGGAGGAAGGAGCGCAGGTAGTAGTCGCAGTCCGCGTTGGCGGCCGGGGCGGTCAGGGCCAGACCCAGGGCCTGGGCTTTGGCCAGCTCCCCCAGGTTAATCTCGGCGCTTTTGATCAGCTCCGGTTTTTCCAGGCACAGGATGACCAGCTTATGCGGGGTCAGGGCCGCCCAGGCCACGCTTTTGGGGGTTAGGCCAGCCAGATCCCGAAACTGCTCCAGACGGGCCTGGTCGAGCTTGGTTAAGAGCTGAGTGGTGATGGTGAGGGCGATGTTTTTGGCCGACTCCTCCAGCTGGGCCGTCACCTCGCCCTCCTGGGTGTGGAAGTTCAAGGGCCGGGTCGGGGGATAGAGCCCCAGCTCGTAAATAAGGTGGGCTCCAGCCAGGCAGGAGTGGATGGATAGCGGCACCTCCTGGATCTCGGTGAAGAACCGGAGGACAAACGACTCGGTCGTGGGGAGAATAAAGATGGTTTCCTGGCAGCCGGTCCGGGCGGCCAGGGCGGCCATTTTTTTCTTCTCCACCGGGTCTTTCAGAAACACCACGCTGGTGGGGGCCCCAGTGAAGGGCCCGGCCGCGAAGGCGTCAACCATGAAGATCTTGCGGATCATAACCGCCGCCCGCCCTTAGGGCCAATGGGGAATAGTCGGCCCCTCCGGTTGAGCCCGCCCCCGGCGGCGGGCTCAACCGGGGCCAGATAACCACGCGAGGAGCCGGACATGAGCGTTTAGCGACCGCCGGCCTGGGGCTGGAGGGGCTGGGTGGGCCGCCGGAGAGGATTGTTTGGCAAACCTTGGGGCGGCACGCGCCGGCCCAATGAGCGCTCAATGGCCGCCCAGGCCAGGTTGTAGTTGTAAAGGGCCTGAAAGTGCTCGTATTGGGCGTTGGAGTAGCGGGTCTGGGCGTCCAGGACATCGGTGTTGGTGGCCACTTGCTCCTGATAGCGCTCAGTTACCATGCGCAGATCCTCGGCGGCGGACTCCACGGCCTTGGCCGAGACGTCAATGTTCAGGCTCGCCGAGATGAGGTTCTGGTAATTGGTGGCGATCTCCAGCTTGGTGTTGTCCTGAAGACTGGTCAGATTGTTGATGGCCTGGTTCAGGGCCACCTTGGACATTTCCACGCCCGCCTTGGATTTGCCCCACTCCCAGACATTAAGCGTGGCCACAGCCGCCACGTTCCAGGAACTGGAGTCGGAGCTCCAGCCGCCGCTGGCCCGGGGGGTGTTGCCGATACTGCTGGTGTTGTAAGACAGCTGGATCTGGGGGTACAGCGCGGAGCGAGCCACGTCCACGTTTTTGGCCCCGGCCTCGACCTTGTTGAGGGCCAGGCGGATCTCGGGATTGTCGTTGAGCCCGATGTCCATGCAGATGTCCATGGTCAAGGGGAACTTGAGCCGCTTGAGCTCATCGGTTACCCGGATGTTGTGCTCGACCGGCTGCCGGAGAAGGATATTAAGGCGGGCTTTGTTGACCACCAGATTGCGGCTCTGAGTGGTCAGCTCCTGCTGGGCTTTGGCCAGCTCCACCTCGGCCTCCAGAACCTGGTTGCGGGGCACCATGCCGACATCAAAGAAGTTCTGGGCCACGCTCAGATGACTGGTGAGGTTAACCACCGTGGACTTGGCCACGGCCAGGGCCTTTTCCGTGGCTAGGATGCTGAAGTAGGCCTGCTTGACCGCCAGCAGCAGGTCCTCGCGGGCCTGGGTCTTGGCGATGTCGGCCTCAGCCACTCCCAGTTTAGCCAAGAGGTAGTTGGCCACGTTGCGACCGCCGGTGAAGAGGGGCTGGTCGATCTGGGCCCCCCAGGAGTAACTTTTTCGGCCCGACCGGTTCAGACTCGTTTCCATGTCCCCGTGGTAGGTCATCCCATAGGAGGTTCCCACTGAGGGCAGAAAGTCGGTGATGGCCCGCCAGCGGTTCCACAGGGCGCCCACATAGCCCTGGTCAGCCGAGTCCAGGGAGGGGCTGACTTTTTGGGCCAGCTCCAAGCATTCGTCCAGGGTCAGCGGGCCCTGGTGGGGAAGCGGGGGGACCTGGATGTTCTGGATAGCTTCTCTGGAAGCTTTAGGCCCAATGGTAGCTTCCCCGAAAATGGTTTCCGGGCTAGGGCTTTCAGCGAGGAAAGGCTTACTAATCACCTGCCGGGTGGGGTCGGCGCAGCCAGCCAGGGCCAGTCCCCCGAGAAACGCGATAAGGCAAATGACGCCCTGGGCCTGCAATCTCATAACGCTCATTCTGGACCAATCCTTAAAAACCAACTTCTGAACTTAATGTGGCCACCCCAGGGGGGTCAAAGGCTCTAGGGCCCAAAACCAGCTCGGGGGGGCTCCAAGCCCCTGAGCCGGGGGGCTAAAGACTCAAATGAAAGGCCGCCTCGGCTTCAGGGCGCGGGCTATTATTGAGCCGGACTAGCGTGGGCCGGACTACGCTAGGCCGGACTAGCTCTGAGCCGGACTAGCTCTGAGCGGGACTAGCTCTGAGCGGGACTAGCGCAAGGCCGGATTAGTCTTCTTGGGGCCGATTGGCCTGGGCCCGCTGGTTTTGGGCCAAAAGTCTTGGGGCCGAGGGTAGCCTAATTCTTTTGAGGTCGGTTCCGCCGGGGCTTTTGGGGCCGCCCCTTGACCTCGGTTCCTTGGTCAGCGGGGTCATGGTCTGGAACAAACCTGGACTTGGCCTCGCCCAGAAAGGCCTTGAGGTTGGCGATTCGGCTCTGGTCGCTCGGGTGAGTGGAGAGAAATTCCGCCGTGGCCCGACTGCGCTGGCTGGCTTGGCCCATCCGGCCCCAGAACTTGAGAGCCTCCTCGGGCTCGTAACCGGCCATGGCCATCAGGCTCAGGCCAATCCGGTCAGCCTCGGCCTCTTGGGTCCGGCTGAAGGGAAAGAGGATCCCAAACTGGCTGCCCAGGCCATAGGCGGTCAGGAAGGCTCGGGCGGTTCCCGAGGAGACCCCCCGGGAGCTCAGGCCAATGTCCAGAGCCTGGCCCCCCAGGTTGCGCAGCAGATTCTGGCTCATTCTCTCCGAGCCGTGGTGAGCGAGGGCGTGGGCCACCTCATGGGCCATGACGGTGGCCAGGCCGGCCTCATTCTGGGCGATTGGCAGAATTCCCTCGTAAACGGCCACTTTGCCGCCTGGCAGGCAGAAGGCGTTGACCTTGGGGGAATCAAGCAGGTTAAATTCCCAGTGGTAATAGTATTTTTCACTAGAGCGCCCGAACATGGTCAGATATTTTTCCGCGGCCAGCTGGATCCGGGCTCCGACTCGTTTGACCATCTGGGTCTTCTGAGAGTCGGTGGAGATCTTTTCCTGGGCCAGAATCCGTTGGTACTCGCGGGCGGCCAGAGGCAGGAGCTCGGACTCGGGCACCAGGCTCAGTTGGGATCGCTGAGTGCCGACCACGTGAGCGCAGGCCGAGGCCAGGCACAGTAGCCCGAGGGCGAGGATAACGGAGAGGGTCTGGCGGAACATGAAAGACTCCCGCGGGTGGCGACCCGCTTGGAATAGCTGGGGCTCGTGGCCAAGGCCAAGGCGAAAACCCAGGGCGAAAAACTAGGGGCGCTCTTTCTTTCCCCGCTGGGTTTTTAAGCGCGCGGGGCCTTCAGTCTCAATGGGCGCTGAGTTTGGCGAAATCCTCAAATTCCATGGTGTTGTAAGAGCCGGAGCTGATGAATTTGAGGACCAGCGTAAAGACATCGGCCTCCACGGCCCCGGGAAGCATGGAGATGGGCTCGCCCTGGCTGTCTAAGAAAATAAAGGCCGGAATGGCCCGGATCTTGAATTTTTCCGAGAGGTTATCCGGGTCCACGCCGGTGTTGACGGAGACCACGGAAAAGGAGTCAGCCAGGGATTGGAGGACGTCCTTATTCGGCAGAATCCGGCTGTTGAAATCCTGGCAACTCGGGCACCAGTCAGCCCAGAAGTACAGCATAATGTTTTTCTTGTTTTGGCTGGCCTCGACCAGGGCGGCCTGGTAGGGGAGATTCTTCAGGCCCTCCGGCATGACCAGCTCGGCGGCCAGAAGTGGCCGGGCCAGCCAGAAGCTCAGGGCCCAGGCGGTCGCGAATATTATGGCCAACAGCCAGGTGGGCCTAAATTTCATAAAATCACCTATAAATAAGGTTAAGCTAGAGGGGCTCAACCTTCCAGTGGGCTTAAAGAAAGCCGAGGGGTAGCGCGGGTCTGGGGGCCGGCGGGCGATTCGCGCCTCTGGCTCCCCTTTCTTCGCCGCTCGACCCGTTGGTCAGATTGTTTAAGAAAAAGTTTGTTAAAAAAATTATATTTCAATAAGAAAAATTTCAATAAAAATA
>JAISMU010000168.1 GCA_031276635.1 Deltaproteobacteria bacterium
TTGCCTTCAAACTGATAATTGTATCGCCAAATCTTGTTTCCAGCCGGGGTAACCACCAAATACAACCCCGCGCCATCGGAGACCTTATAAAGCTTGTCCCTGGCTTTAAGGCTCTTAATCTGAAAATCTGTCAGCCCTGATAAGCTCCTGATTTTACAATGCTAAAAAAATTTGGTCTAGGGTTTTCCCTGATCCCTTAATGCCTCGGATTATACCACGATCTAATCGGGTTTATACCCCTTTCTACGGGCTAATCCGGACTTACTTTCCCAGCCGGAACCAAAAAAAATCCCCGAAAATCCTTGAATTTTCGGGGCTTTACTGATTAAACTTGCTGAAATTTATAAAACGGATTTATTTTTTCTGGTGCCGAAGGTCGGGATCGAACCGACATGAGAATAATCTCGCGGGTTTTTGAGACCCGTGCGTCTACCAGTTCCGCCACTTCGGCCTGAATGAGTTGACATTACAACTAAGATCGCCTGGCTAGTGGCTGGGGTGGGTAATGGGACTTGAACCCACGGCCTCCAGGGCCACAACCTGGCGCTCTAACCAAACTGAGCTACACCCACCGTTACCGCGCGCCGCTGGCGGAGAGGGAGGGATTCGAACCCTCGGTGGAGGTATAAGCTCCACACACGATTTCCAATCGTGCTCCTTCAACCACTCGGACACCTCTCCCGAACAGGGAAGAAACTATTTAACACAACCGCCCCGCCCTGTCAAGAAATATTCGCCCTTCCCCTACCCTTTTTCTAATTTTATTTGCCTTTAGGCGCGGGAGTCGCGGCGGTCTTGGCCTGGTTCTCCGCCTCGCCGGGTTTTTGCGAGTAAAGATCTATATACCCAACTATGACCGAGCGAGCGTCCTGCATCATGCCGCTGCCAGGCTCAATAACCACGCCCACCACTAGATCCTTGGTGCCATTGTTGTCAAAATCACTCAAAGCGTAATCCACCGCCGGCCCAGGGAGAAGGTTGGCGCTGTTAAAAAAGGGCACCAGCGAGAGGTTGGTGAACTTGCGCGCCTCAATAACGCCACTATTGAAGGACCGCAGGTTCTTCATGAAGGGCACCCCGCCCTGGTGATTTTTGGCCACGATGACCTCATTGGCTCCATCGTTGTCAATGTCGTCAATGATGATCCGACTGGGCAAAAACTCCACCTGGGTGGTCTGCTCGCGGTAAGTCGGCAGAACAATATGGTTGGCCGTGCCCGCGTAGTCGTCATGGCTCTCCCAGACTTTGCCGCCGCCGGTGTCGTAGAGAGTCAGGTGTTCGTTGGTGGATTTGACCGTGGCGATCAAACGAGTGTTCTGGGGCCCGAGGTTACCGATGTTAAAGTTGTAAAGATTGACGTGGCGGGGGAGCCTCACGACGTTAGTGGAGCGGACATTGCCGTCGCGGAACTCCATGTAATGGGGTTTCCCGCTGAAGGGCTCGCTGCTGTTGGTGGCTGGCTTCTGGCCGGTCAGGCGTTTTTGTCCGCCCGAGCCGGTGACGCGCAGATACCAGGGAATGTTCCGGGCCACCACCTGCAGCTCCTTGGTCCCATTGTAGGCCAGAATGAGCGAGGAGGCGGTCTGGTCGTTATACTGGGCGGAGACTATAATCTCCCTGCGACCGTCGCCATCTAAGTCCAGCAGATCCACCGACAGAAGAACCATGTTGTCTTCAGTCTTGTAATTGGCCAACTGCTCCAGAACCGGGCCATTGCGCCGGCCCAGGTAGACGTTGTGGGTGGTGATGTAAACCAGCTCATTGCGCCCGTCGCGATCCACGTCCGCCAGATCCAGCCCGATGAGACGTTCCGGTATATAGCCACCGCGCCACAGGGCGCTCTCTTTGATGTTAGCCTCCGTGGACACCACAAAATTGGGGTTCAAGGGCGAGTCAGCCGGGGGTTTGTCCCGACCCAGCAAAGAATAAGAGGGGTGGCGCTTGGCCGGGGCCTCCGCCCCATAAGAGCTAAGAGAGCTGAACAAAAGAACCATTATCGCTAGGGCGACCACTTGGCTGATTGTCTTCATGGGTAGAAATCCTCAATCATATGGATGGTCCGAAGGCGAATTCGCTCGCCTTGGTCACGGGGCCAGGGGCCGGGCCCTAAAGCCGCAGGGGAATATTCTCAATGCCGTTGATAATTTCGGCGATCTGATTGTTAACCTCAGGGTTGTTCGTTGACAAAAACGACAGGCCCGAATAGAAGGTGCCCAAGCCCCGGCGACCGCTTTTTTTCTCCGCCTTGAGATCCTTGATGGTCCGGCGGCCATTAAGGTACAAAGTCAGCGACAAAGTCTTCTCGCCCGGTAGCTCGCCAGTGGTGGCGGCTAGGCAACCCCCCATGGAGAGGTCGAGAATGAGCCCCTTGAACCTGGGCGTCTCCGAATTCCCATCGGCCTCTCCCTCCACAGTTATGGGAATATGCACCGGGTAGCGCTTGGCGTTGCGGAGATTAGCGGCCTCGACATTGTCGGGATAGGACAAAAAAACCAACGGCACTGGTCGGGAACAGCTGCCGATGACCTCGCAGTAAAAGTTAAACACCTGGCCATTATGAATGAAATTAATCGCCCACTTGCTGCTGTCGTCAAGCTTGACCGGCAATCCATTGACCCTAGGCTGCTCCAGGACAATGTAGCGCTTGGGTTTGGAGCCGATGAAAATGGTCTCCCACTTGGACTTGGTGGTCTCCAGGGCCAGAAGGCGAACCTTTAGGCCTGGAACCAGGGAGTCGGGCAGGGAGTTGACCGTGGACTCAGGCATGGCCGGTTACTTTTCCCCGGTTTTCAGCTTGAAGCCAATTTCCGTGGCCCGCAACAGATCCTGAGCCGCGACGAAACCGGGGTTCAAGGCCAGGGCTTTTCTCAAGGCCTCCTGGGCCTTGATTTTGTTGTTGCTGTCCAGGTAAACCCTGGAAACGTTAAAATAAATGTTCTCGTCCTCAGGGTGAACCTTCAAGGCCTTCTCATAAGACTTCAGGGCTTCCTCCAGCCGACCTTGACGCCTATATATGATTCCTAAACTATTATATACGTTTGTGGTATCAGGTCGCAAGGTCAAAACTGTGTTTAATATCTCTTCCGCCTCATTTTCCTCTTTTAAAGTCAAAAGGAGATCCGCCGCCCTCTCCAGGCAGTTCTGAGCCTCATTGAGACGCCCCAGCTCCTTGTAAACCAGGCCCATCTGTTTATAGGCCTTGGCGTGGTGGCCGTTAATCTGGGTGGCTTTCTTAAAATAGCTTAGAGCTTCCTCAAACCGGCCCCGGATGCTCAAGATGTAGCCAAGGTTGTAGAAAACCTCCGCGTTGTCGTGGATGTCCAGAATCTCATTACAAGTCTGCAGGGCCTCCTCGTAATCGCCCTTGTTCATCTGTTCCTGGCACTTGTCGACCAGCCGCTCGGCCTGACGAATCTGGGGATCCCGGGGCTCCTGGACGCTCTCAATGATCTTTTTCTGGAACTCCTCGTCAGAAAACGGAATCTTGATGATACTATCCACCCCGAAGCGACCGGCCCGGATGAGGAGCCTTTGGTCGACCTTCTGGGAGTACAGGACCACGGTGGTCTTCTGGCCCGCCTCCAACTGGCGAGCCATCGACAGGATGCTCAACCCGGGAATGTCCGGCAAATCCTGGGATAAGATCAAGATCTCTGGGTTAAAGTTCTTGATCATGGCCATCGCCTCGGAGCCGCTCTCCGCGTGCAGATGGTTAAAAAGGCCTAACTCCTGGAGAAGGGTGGCGTTTTTATCCAGCTGGGCAAGATTGGCGTCAGCCATCAGGATAGTCGGCTGACCCGCCTTTAAATCCAGGGATCTATCCAAGTGGCAACCAACTCTCTAAATTTCAGCCATCAAGGCGGACCGACTCGCCAACCAAGCCCCCACCCCGGGCTAGAGGGCGGTCGGGCCGACCACGCGCCCGGTGATCGCGGCGGCCGCGGCGGTAGCCGGGCTGGCCAGATGGGTTCGGGCTCCTCGGCCCTGACGCCCCTCAAAATTACGGTTAGAGGTGCTGACGCAACGAGCCCCGGCCGGCACCAGGTCTGGATTCATGCCCAGACACATGGAGCAGCCTGGCTCCCGCCACTGGCAGCCGGCTGACTTAAAAATCTCGGCCAGGCCCAACTCCTCCGCCTGTTTCTTAATCACCCCTGAGCCCGGCACCACCAGAGCCCGCACCCCGTCCTTGACCCGGCGGGATTTGAGGATCTCGGCCGCCTGGGTCAGATCCTCCAGGCGCCCGTTGGTGCAGGAGCCTATAAAGACGTAATCCACCGTCACGTCAGCCAGAGCCGTCCCTGGGGTCAACCCCTGATAGGTCAGGGCGCTCAGGGCGGCCTGGCGCTCCTCGGGCGTGGCGAAACTGGCCGGGTCCGGAATCCGGGAGCCCAGAGCCACGCTTTGAGCGGGATTAGTGCCCCAGGTCACTCGAGGCAGAACCCCGGGCCCAGACAAATCCAGGGACTTGTCAAACACGTGGCCCGCGTCACTGGGGAGCTCGGCCCAAACCTTTTTAGCGGTCTCAAAATCCTGGCCTTGGGGAGCGTAGGGGCGACCCTGGAGATAGGCGAAGGTCGTTTCGTCTGGGGCGATCAACCCCAGCCGGGCCCCGCACTCAATGGCCATATTGGCCAGAGTCAGCCGTCCTTCCATGGAGAGGGTCCGCACCGCCTCCCCCCGATACTCCAGGGCGTAACCAGTTCCGCCGGCCACTCCCAGGCGATGGATGATCTCCAGAATGAGGTCTTTAGCCGTAACCAGGGGAGATAAGCGCCCGGTCACCCGAATTGAGAAAGTCTTGGGCTTACGCTGGGCCAAAGTCTGGGTGGCCATGACGTGCTCCACCTCGCTGGTCCCGATGCCAAAGGCCAAAGCTCCCAAAGCCCCGTGGGTGGCCGTGTGGCTGTCCCCACAGACCACCGAGTGGCCGGGCAAAATCAAGCCCTGCTCCGGCATGGTGACGTGGATAACCCCCTGTCGGAGATCGGAAACCCCAAAAAAGGTCTTGATCCCGAACTCGGCCTGATTCTTTTCCAGGGCCGCCAGCTGGGCCTCAGCGATTTGGTCGCGCAAGGGTCGGCGACGATCATCGGTGGGGATGGAGTGGTCAATCACCCCGCAGGTCAGATCGGGGCGGCGTAACCGCCGCCCCGCCACCCGCAAGCCCTCAAAGGCCTGATGGGAGGTGACCTCATGAATCAGATGACGATCTATGTAAAGCAGGTCTGGCCGCCCCGGGGCTCTATCCACCACGTGGGCCTCCCAGAGTTTATCCAAAAGGCTGAAACTGGCCATAAATTTTTTCCAATCCGCCAAAAATTGATTTGAATAAAAGCCTGGCCCACCCCAAAAACCGCCAGTCTCGCGGGCCGGTCGTCTCAAGGCGCGGGCCAAGCGGGTCAGGCGGGGACCTGACTTATCAAATGATCTATTTTAAATTAATTTAAGGCAATAAACAAGAGACCTCGAGGAGCCAAACCAACCTCTAAAAGGCATTATATATCATAAAATCAAGAAAATTAATCTATCTTTAATTGTTAAAAGATGAAGTCAATCAACCAAACCTGGTTAACCTGGGCCCTGGGCCGACCGGACCCAGGAGCCAGGAGAGGCCTGGCCTCAAAGCTAACGAAAAAATGGCGAGTTGAGGCTGTATTAGAAAACTTCTTTGGACTTTCCGACAACTATCTGGTAAAATAAAGTCAACATTGGGCCCTAAGCCAAATCCTCAGGAACTCCCTGACGAGCCCGGCCTTGAACCAGGCCGGGGGAGACCTCTAGCTCAGGGGTTTTCTGGCCGCTTCGATGTTATTGACAATTGATAGTTAGTGAGACAGGCGGGGACGCCCTGGACCGAGATGTTGCGGGATCGGCCGCCATCTGAGCCTAGGCCTGACCGCCCTGGAAATCGGTGTTTAATTTTTTTATCGCTTTAGTTGAGAGTTTAGAACTTTTAAAGCCAAGTGTCTAGAAAATAACCACCCTCCTCAATGATCGCTTGGCCCTGATTTTTCAGCGAGGCCCCCCATGACCCTCAAAATCCCTGTTTTCCGGCTGGCCAGCCCTGGCCGACGACTCGGAGCCCTGGGATTAGCTTTAACCCTCCTGGTTGTCCCGGCTTGGCCTGGCCTGACCCAGGACAGCGAGCGCCGCGAAATGCCCTTCCCCCAGGCCCCCGGTCCGCTGACCCCTCCAGTCAAAGCCTCAATACTCAAGGTTGAGGGCCTGGCCCTGGAGATCAAAGTCGGGCAAGCCCGACTCCTGGTCAAATGCGACCCCTTGAAAGCCGTGGGTTGGCCGATGAGAATCCTGGATCTGCCAGTGACTGACCGGGCTCTACTCAAAAAAATCAAAAAAGGCGATCGGATCAAATTCGAAGTTCGCTTCGCGGGGCCTAAATTTGAAATTGTGGATATTGAGAAAATAAAGGCCCAGCCCCTCCCAAAAAACCTGGAGAAACCTTGAATTAGGCCGACCCACCGAAACCAGCGCCCTCGTCAAATCTCCCCTCGCCCCAGAGTTATTGGCCAGATTCAACGATTGGTCCGGCCAAAGCTCATTTGGCCTGGCGCGGTCTAGGGAGCGAATCGCTCGCCTCACCTGGCCAAGACCCAGTTTATGGCCGCCCAATCCCATCGGCGGCCACAGACGACTGGAGAGCTTTGGGTCGCCCAAAATGGCGGAGCCCAAAGAGACGGAGCTAAGAACCGCGCCTCTCCCTCAAAAAAATCCTTCTTATCAAAAATAAGCGTCAAAACAATTTTCCCCCTTTCGTTTTCCCTTAAACCCCGCCCAAAAACTCTTTCAATGTCAGGTCGATTGGGTGGCCAAACACGGTTAACCCGGCCAAAATCCGACCAGACTCAACCAGCCCGGGCCAAAAAGTCGTTCCAGGACAACCAGGTTAGTTGATCAAGATCAAAACAGCTGGCTTTTCAAGATGGTAATGACAAGAATAATATTTATTTCCCGAGACTTGGTTTGGCCAGGCCTTGATTATCGCTGGCTGACTCTATGAATAATCGATTTTCGCGAAAAAATCACCACCGACTTGCCTCGCGAAAATTGTTTTTCATTGAACAGAATTGATCTAAATCAAAAATAAGACCGGAGTCCGTAACGATTGACAATCACGCCGATCTGAATTATTCAGACGCTATTTGTAAAAAATCTGGAAAACATTACAGAATGTAATTATATTCCAAGGTTTAGATTGTTGCGTAAATTAAATTATCCAACATAACCTGATAAATTGCCATCTGAACACTTGATAGCTTTTTTTTCATTGTTTTTTAAAAGCCAAGAGAATACAATTTGGAATTTAACCGAGTTGGCTTTTCTAACCTTGGGCTTGATGGCCTGGAATTTATAGCTCTGGGAATGCTGGATTTGGGGGTGATGGATCGGAATTGACTGGATCGGGATTTGTCGGATCGAGATTTGATAGATCGGGATTTGATTGGTCTGTTCCCGATTGGTCAGGGCTAGGTAATCGAAACCGACTGCCACAGCTCGCTTGACCAGAGTCAAGTCAAACATTTTTACAAATTTAATTCGCTTAAAGCGTATTCAGCGACAAAAAAATATTCAAATTGCGAACAAGATATTCACCAATCGCAAATTTATTTACTACTCGCGAATTATATATTGAAAAATTCAGTACCCCAAACAGAAACTATCATTTTTAAATCAAAAGGTCTTATAATGGACAACCATCAATTGGGAGAATAAAATGAAAAGCATTGATAAAATATTTTCTGAATCTCTCAAATATTTTGTCCAACAAGAGAGATCGCAGCGAAGTTTCGCCGCCAAAGTTGGCATTTCCGCCCCGTACCTCAACGATTTACTCAACGGTCGACGGTATGGTGAAGACCAGACAAAGCGCAAGATCGCCACCGCTCTGGGCTATCCAGATCGGCATTATGAAGATTTTCTGGATATCGGTCGAATTATTCTTAACGGCAGCTCCGTGCCGGAAAACGAAAAATTTGGCGGCCTGGGCGACGAGGCTCTGAGGATTCGCGGTTTTTTGCCCATCAATTATTCTGACCACCTGGCCCTGGGCCAGGACAACGTCATCCAGGTAACTGAAGACGTGCGTCGCAGCCACGTGGTTGTCCACGGGCCAAGCCTGCGTCGCTCCACCTCCGCCGGGCTACAGGCCTTTAAAGTCCCCGATGACAGCATGGAGCCCATCATCGCCAAGGGAGGGGTTATTGTCACGGATATGACCCAAAACTCCCCGGAAAACCTCAAAGAGGGGCAGGTTTACGTGGTCTGCCTGGACTGGGAGTCCCGGCTTTGCACAGTGAGGTACCTGAGCTGGGCGGAAAAGAGCAAGACCATTTTGGTCTGCGCCGAGAACCGCAAGCACAAGACATTGGTCCGCCAACTGGATGACCTTAAGATTATCGGGAAAGTCATTCTGGGAACGCGGTCTTTCTGAACTGAGTCAGACTTTGGTCAAGCTGGAATTTGGTTAGGTAGAGGCCGGTCCAGCTGGGGCGTTGGGGCGAGGAGGCGTCTGGGCGAAATTTTTATTAAATTTGATAAATTTTTTATCTTTTTTTAGAAAAAATACATAAATATTCAATAATCTAATTTATTAGATAAATTCAACTAAATTAATACTTTTTTAGCCTATGATTGGCCGGGCCAGGCTCCTTCCCTGGGCCGGATTTTTTTTGGCCTGAATAAGCCCCGTCTCCCCTGGGGCAGGTCTTGGCCACCCTCCCGGGACCCCACCCCCTACCCACCGGCCACCGAGCCGGCCTTGGGCAGTTTTGGGGCCCGAACCGCGCAGGGAACCCGGCTCTGACACAGCCCGCAACCGTAGGCTCCGGCCAAATCTGGCCAGTTGGCCGCGATATAGTCCTTGGTCCTGTTTAAAAAACCCGAGCACTTTTCCTTGTCATGGCCACTTGAGCTGAGGGCCCCGACCGGGCATCTCTTGACGCACAGGCCACAGGAGCCGGAGTTAAACCACAGGCAGTCCCGCCGGAAATCGTCATCGCGGTAGTCTCTGAGCGTAACTGGGAGGGGGTGATTGATGACCAGAGAACCCATCCGATGAGCTTTGCCAACCCGAGTGATCAGCCCGTCGCACAGGCCAAAGGTGCCCAACCCAGCCGCGAAACCCGCGTGCCGGTGGGACCACAGGGAAGAGATCTGGAAAGAGGGGCTGGGCCGGGTTTGCCAGGCTGGGAGCAGATCCGGGGCGACGGCCTGAATCCGCTTGGTCAGGAGGAAATCCTGGAGTCTCTTGGTCAAGCCATCGATCGTTTTTTGATGAGCCCGTCGGCTGCGGATCCAACGCTCAGCCGGCCAACCGCTGGCCCGACTCTGGTCTCGCGAGGTCTGGCCCGTCTGAGGCAAAACAAAGACCAGAACAAACAAATTCTCAGCCGCCGGGGATGGCGAAAAAGCTCGCTCAAAAGCCGCGAACGGGGTCAGACAGTCAGGGTCAACCGATTTTTTAAAACTCTCCCAGATAGGGTCAGCGGCCCAAGCGTAACCAAATATCGGGTCCCCAAAAGCCCGCTCAAAACCAGCCGGGTTACCATTGTCATTGCCAGGGCCAGCCAAAAACAACCTGGCCTCGTCCTCGAGCCACTGAGCCACCTGGCTGGCGGAAGGGGCGGAAGAAGGACTCATGGGAAGCTCCTGACCTTGACTTGAGCTTGAATTAAAGGGAGACGAAAAACAAATGTTCACTAAAATTTTTTTAATAATAAAATTAAACAGTAAAGAGCAATATTAAAAATAATTAAATAAATATAAATTAACATGTTTATTCGGTAAATATATTTTTATAAATATAAAAATTTAAACTATTTTTATGCCGAAAATTTCTAAAATTTTACGATTAGAATTAGAAATTTTACTTATATATTTTTTATTACCTATTTTTAATTTGGTAATTTTTTCTAATTCTTCAAAAAGAGTTTCTAAAGTCATATTTTTAAACAAATTATTTTTTAACATCACGTTATTAATAATTATTTTAATAATTAACACAATTGTAGCGATAAATATTTTTCCATTAATACTTTTATAATTATCAATAGATTTCTTATTTATTTCTAATTGACTAATTATTTTACAAAAAGTATTTTCAACAAAATATTTATTTTTATATATTTTAAAAACATCTTGTTCTGAAAGATTTAAATCATTACCAACAACTATTAAACAAGATTTATTAAGGCATTCATATGATACTATATCTATGTTAATTTTAATATTATATTTTAATGTATCATTATCTTTTGTAAAAATTAAATATTTATTATATAGTTTATTATTAATATAATATTCTGGGTTTAATTCAGCTTTTTCTTTTAAATCAATAATATTAGAAGTTTTTTTATATTTTAATTTATTATATAAATAATTATTAAAAAAAACATAATATTTAATATTTTTATCATTATTAATTTGTTCAATAAAACTATAAGCAAATAATATTTGGTCATCAGATTTAAATACTAATGATCTATCAAAATTTTCTTCTCCATCAGAAAATATTTTTTGATAAATTGGTAAAGAAAGTGGCACTGAAACTAAAAAATTGTACTTTTTATAATTATTTAAAAGAATATTAATATTATCAATATTATAAAAATCTTTATCCAAAATAATATTATATATATTATGACTAAAAAATTCGATATGATCTATAAATAATTTTAGAGTATATATGTCTTCACGGCTGCCGGAAAACATAGTTGAATATAATGGTAGCCCATATTTTTCTCCAAATAGCAAACAAAGGTTATTTTCATCTGATTTATCATTGTCCTGGTAATCTTTTTGTTCAATATTTTTGATTAAATTTAAATATGAAGATCTAGATTTAATATCTAAAGCAAAATATTTATCTTCATTTTGTAATTTAGACCATATATTAAAAAAATTAATCATTTGATCAAATTTAATGTCAGAAAATATTTCGTTAATTCTTTGATATTTTAGATCTGATTTTTTTATAAATAATTCATTTTTACTAATCCAGTTGTTGTATTGAGTAATTGAGCTATTAGAAGATACTAAAAAATAAATAATAGTAACTATAGATTCCCAATTATTATTAAAAATAAACTTTAAAATATTTAATAGGCCAGAAGAGAATAATATTTTTTCTATTAACAAATAAGGACCATAATATTTTGATGAATATTCTTCTTCGGTTTCATAATGTACTAATGAATCGTCTATTACAATCTTAACTTGACTATTTTTATCAACTAAAATATTATTATTATCAATATTTTGCGTATTCTTGTTACTATTATCAATATTTAGAGTATTTTTTTCTTTGATAATATTATGTAATTCTCCAAAATTTATATATTTAGGTATATCAGATATAGGAATATTATAAAATAAATCCAAAGAAAGTCCTTGTTCTTTCACTAAATTAATAAAATAAGTGTTAAAAATTGGTTTTTGAGTTTTATTGTCAAGCTTACCAATTGCTTTTCTATAATTTTGAGGTTTATTATTGTTATCTCTATATGAAAAAGTCCTATAGAGTCTAATAACGCCTTTTGAAGCCATTTTCGTAATTCCAGCCATCGTTCCCTCCAGTTGTTTAGCCATTTTTCCATACTAAGCGAAGCGAGGTCAAGAAAAAAAACCTGATCTGAAAAATAATTTTGTTTGCCAAATAAAACAGCGACTCAAGAATCTACTTCCTGTCAAGAGTCGCGGTGAACAGGTCCCGACCAAGTTATCAACCTAACTCACTAGACTGAGTCGCGGCGAAAAAAACTCGATCAGCTTTCATTTTTAAAAAAACTGGGAATAAACTTAATATATATAATATTAAATTATAAGAAAATTATATATATTTTTTTATTTAAAATTTAATTATATTAAAATATTTCATATTAATTAATATATATCTATTTTTTAATACTATTTTTAAGTATATTAATATTTATTTATCAACTAAATATATAAACTGTTAAAAACTTAGTCTTACCAAAGCTGAGCTCTCATCTCAAAATTTCAGACCTCCATTTTTCTATCAAAAAAACCTTCAAACTAGATTAAAAAATCGAAAAAATTTAATTGTATTTTACCAACAATTTATGTCAACTATCGTGTCAACAGCACAAGATAGAAACGATAGAATAAAGTAAAACAGACTTGTTCGAGTCTTTTACCTCAACTCCTAAGAGTCCCCCCAGGGAGACACAAGCTCTAATTCTTGGCTCGCCGCTGAATTCAAATTCTCTAATAATTATATCGGGTTAAGAATTATTGGTTGACTAAAAACTATCTTTCCTGGTATAATTTTTCGCGTGGATTCAGGTGCCTTCGTAGCTCAGTTGGATAGAGCACAGGATTCCTAATCCTGGGGCCGCGTGTTCAAGTCACGCCGAGGGCACCAATAAAATCAAGTATTTAACTTGATTTTGAGGCCGCGAAAAAGTATTATGGCTAAAAACGGGCTAAAAAAAATTCTACATCTATTATCCTGAAAATTATATACGCATAGGCGCAGGTGGGCGCGCGCCCGAGTGCTTACCCGCGTACCCGCGCACGCGTAGGAGAGAATCTGGAAGAATTTCAGGTGGGAGTTTACCGCTGGTGGGTCTCGGCCCAGGCTTTCAGAGCCTTCTTGTCTGAGTTCGCCAGTCTCAAGGGCTCCCTCAACTCCAGGACGTGAGCCGAAAAAAAACTTATGGCTATCAATTGCTTTAATAAATCATACTAATATATTATTGTTGCTAAATGATTTTTAAAA
>JAISMU010000035.1 GCA_031276635.1 Deltaproteobacteria bacterium
ATATAATAATAATTATTATTTATAAATTTTTTACTTCGAATTTTTCTGAATTTATCGCTCCTGAAAAAAGTTAACACGTTGAAATCATTAAATATAAATCCGATTACGGCCCAAAAGTCGACTATGCATGGCTTAAAACTTTTTTTGCGTTTGACCGATTAACCTTGATAATTCTGTTTAGTACTATTTGTCATTCGCTTTCCAAACTATCATTAAAGCTGCCTGGACCAAAAATAATGAAAACTAACAAAACGGCGTTCAAAATTTTTTCTGACTTCAAAATATCATGAATTTCTTGTTTGTCAAGATTTTTTCCTGATTTTTTTAATTAAAATTTTTCCAAACCCGATTTCCCGGATTTATTTTACTCTCCCGAATAAAAATTACCTGATTCCCTCTCTGACGAATCGAAAAATTTCGATAAGTAAGTAATAAATTTTTAAATTTAAATATTTTTTTTATTTATATGTTAAAAATTTTTCTTAATATATCCAAAAAAATGTTGTATATTTCCATAAAATTTTATATTAATATTTTATAACAAATACTATTTTTAAACATTAATAATATAATTATCATATCAATAATATCAATAAAATATTACATTATTAGTAAATTCAATTACAATATCTAATATATTAAATTTTCGACATTAGCATATTTATGTTAAAAAAATAATTAAAATTATTTTTTTAACTATTTATTTTGAAAAATAATAAATATTTATATAATAAGATATTTACTTTTTAAATTTTATTCTATTGGTATATTTATTATTATTAATTATCTATTAAATTATAATAAAATAAATTTATACTTTTTTTAGGTAAAATATACTGATTATATTTATTGTATATATATTTAAAAAAATAAATAAAATTTAATATTTTTTTATTTTTATTATTATATGTAATATATAATTTTAATTATAATAATAAAGTTAATAAATTACTTTATTCAGTAAATAATCAACCAGTTAATGCTGTTATAGTTGTTTTGGAGATCCTAAAGCTGTTTAAAAAAACTATATTAACTGCTACTTAATGAAGCCGATGGTCTATACATCAATCAGTTATATAATATTATTTTTTTAATAATTAATTATTTTTATCTTATTTTATACTATTATATTAACTTATATGCAAAAATTAATTATAATTGTTATAATATAATTAGATTATTTTTAAATAAATTTTTCAACAAAAAATATAAAACAAACAGCTTTTAAACTGTTGATTTTAATTATGTAATTATAAGATATTATATATTCAATTAAATAATATTAATTTATTATTCAGCTATTTTATATAATATTTTTTATTTTGAACAATAAATAATTTCTATTTATTGCTTTATAATATAATTTTTTCTATTACTTACTGATTTTTTATTATACATTATAACAATAACTTTAAATTATAAAAAAAATACGCAATTAATCAAAATAACTGCTTAAAATATTGTTACTTTCAGGCGCTCAAGCGCGAGTCCACGCCTCAGGAGCTTTTCCTTGGCAAACAGCTGAAAAAAAATTATTCGAAAATTGTCTAGCCTGGGGCCTGAGCGGGCGAAAGAAAGCGGCACCCCCAAGACCAGAGACAAAAAACTGTTCTGGCCGGAGATAAAACTGAAATTATTCAATAATTCCCAAGGTTTAAAATTGATTGGACCAAAATGAGGACAGGATGACCTGCGAGACTAGGGAGCGACAAGGCTAAAATTTAATTCATATTTTGAATATTCAAATCTAAGTTACTTACATAATCGTATTAAAATTATTTTACATAAATAAATAACAGGTATTTTTTTAAAAAAAATAGTCTAAAAACCCTGCCTCTCCAATCGGCTCTAACCAGAAATGAGGTCTCCCTCACACTGAACAGACGAGGGCTCTGAAGGCCAGAAAGAACTTCCGTCAACTTCGACCGCGTCGAAAATGGCCAAAGGTCCAGGGCCTTAAGTTAGACCGCCCATCGCCATCGGGGCGGCGGCTAGGATGACCCAAGTCAGCCAATTCCCGATACTCTCGTGAGCCCCGGCGTTCCTGCAGGTCCTGGACGGTCTCCCGCAAGCGCTCGACGGCTATGACAGTCGATTTCTCAGTCCAGGAGCTCGGAGGATCCTTGACAATGGTCTCAAACGAGGCCCAATCACCAGGGAACCCGACCTCGGTCAAAATTTTGGCCATGGTCTGATGGATCCGCCGCGCCTCCCGCAACTGACCAGCCTCAGCCAGGCCAATAATGAGCTCCAGGGCCGCTTCCACCAGGTGTGGACAGACCTCTCGGAGCTCTGGGGCGGGCTCAAACCGACCGAAGAGTTGGGCCGCCTCCAAAAGGCACCCCGCCTTAAGATAGCCCAGGATCAGGTTGTAGAGCATCTTGGCCTGATATACCAGCATCTGACCCCCCGGGCCTAGGGCCTTGGCTTGCTCGCAAATATTCTGGGCTTCCGTCAGCCAACCGGCCTGCCCCAGGGCGCTCACCACATTAACCATGGCCTTAGCCAGACAGGGCCGCACCGGATCCAGCTGGCCCTGACCCCGCAGCTCCTCTAGCAAGGCCAGAGCTTCCTCCAGCCGACCAGCCTCAATCCGCATGGTGATTCGGTTAAAGGAGGCCTTGGCCCACTCCCCCAGAATCTCAGGGGAAGGCCCCAACAGGGCAATGGACTCATGGGCCTTCTGGGCGTCCATAGTTAGCCCTACTGACTCTAGGGCGGAGACTAAGTTAACCAAAGCCCTGGCCCAATCCCCAAGCTCAGAGCCCAGAGCCAGGCCATCAAGGGTTACAAAGGCGTAGCGGGCCAGATCCAGCTTTTCCCGATCCGACATGTCATCGGCCTGGGATTGGTCGCCGCCCGGCCAGGAGCGCGTCACCTCGTTAATAAGGATGATGGCCGCCCGCACCCGCTCAGCCAGAAATTCCACGGATCCCGGGCCGTCAGTCATGGACTCAAAAACTTTTTCCGCCACCCGCCACCGACCGGCCTTGACCGCCCCCTGGATCAGCTCCACCGCCGCCTCGGCCCGCAAAAGACCGATCATGGAGTTCTGGCCCAACTGGCTCAACACAGCCAGAAGCTCCAGAGCCTGGTCAATCCGCCGGCGCCGGGCGTAGTCACAAAGCATGTTATAGGCGGCCAGAGCCTTGTTCTCAATCACCACCGCCGAGGCCTGAAGGCGCGCAAAACTCTCAAAAAGCTCCATCGCCTCCCGCAGGCGCCCGGCTGAACCCAGACAGCTGATGAGGTTGACCATGGTTTTGGACTTTTCCTCTTCCACCTTGGGCGTGGGAGTCAGGCTCGCCAACCCCCCAAAGACGGCCATGGCCTCGTCCAAACGACCGGCCAGAGCCAGAGCCGTGGCCAGAACAAAATGAGAGCGAGCCTGGGCCACCGGAATCTCCTCGGAACCGGCAAAACCCAAAAGGAGCTGATGAATGGCCTGGGCCTCGTCAAAACGTTTTTCCCGACAATAACCGTCAACCAGGCCCAAGGCCGCCGCCGCCAGCTCATCCGGGTAGCCGGGCAGGTCATTGAAACGCGAGAAATTATCAAAAATTATCCTGGCCAGATCGACCTGGCCGCCCTGGGCTAGACCGTTCAACAGAGTGGTGGCCGCCTCGGCCTGGGTAGCCAGGGAGAAGCCGACCCCGCCCTCGTGGCCCAAGCCCCGGTAAAAGGCCAGGGCTTGGCCCCAAAGTTTCTGGTCCAGGTAACCCAGGAGCATAGAGGTAACAGCCCGGCTCTTGTCGTCCTGGGCTTTTTCAGGGGGGCCTAAACTGGCCAGTTCCTCGATCATCTCCTCAGCCTCGAGCCAGCGCTGGCTTTCGCCGAGCAGGATAGCCAAGTTCGAGGCCGCCCGGGCCCGAAAATCCTGGGAATCGTCGCCAACGCTGGCGACCAGTAGCTCGTAAAAATGACGAGCTTTGGCCCAGTTCCCCGCGCGAGCGTGGGCGAAGACCATGTCGCTGGTGGACCTATTTAAATAGTTCTGACACTCGACCAACTCCAGGGCCGCGAACCTCTCATAAGCCTCAACCGCCAACTCCGTCTCCCGGTCGAGGATATAACAGGTGATAATATTAACTGAGGCCTTGGCTACCGAGTTAATAACGCTTTCCTGGCAATCTTCCTGGTCAGGGGACTTAAAACGCTGACCAACCTTAACTAGGCTCAACCTGGGCCGCTCATGCCGAAACTCCCCCCCGCTGAGCCCCGCCAGCGGCGAACCAGAACCCTGGGGCGGCACCAGAGTCAGCTTCGTCCGGCCCCGAGCCAAGAAGGGAGCGGCTAACTCCATAAGCTCATCATAAAATTCGCGGGCCTGATAGGAGTTCTCAGTCTGAATCAGGGCGGTCAGCAGGTAAAAACAGGCCTTGGCCACCTCAGCCACGACCGGCTCTGAGCGACCCAGAGCCCTCAATCCCCTAAATATTTTCTCCGCCTCAAGGAAACGGTTGGCCCCGGTTAGATAGGCCACCAGCCTGGCCCCGGTCTGGGCCCGATAAAGCGAAACCTGGGCCGAGCGTCCGTAAGAGCGTAACTGACGGCTTAAAGCCAGAGCCTCAGGCCACTGATTGGCCAGGAGATAGACCTCCACCAGGTCAGCGGCGGCCTGGGCCAGGCGGACCCGGGTAGCCAGCTCGCCGTCGTAATCCTGGGCCATGGCCTCATACAAGTCCCTGGCCCTTAAAAGCTTTACCGCCCCCTGGGCCAAAAGTCGGTCAAGCTGATCCGACTCAAAGGTCTTGGAAACCGCCTCGAAAATCTCGCGCGTTTCCTCTAAAACCCGTCCCAACCTTAAGCCATTGGAATTGAGCCTATTTTTTCCCAGAGCGGTCATAAAACTCCGATAATGCCATGAACAGAAAAAAACAAAGATAATCGACTCCGAGGGCTCGCTAACAGGCGTCCCTTCGCTCCTAGCCCGCCTGACCCGAGCAGACCCAGGGCCAGAAGACCTGTAAAATCTACCAACTTTTTCCAGCTTAGTCCAGACGACAAGGTATGTCGAAATCGGAGAGATGTATAACAACAAAAAACCAATATTATTAACAGTTCTCTAAGACAAAGCCTTTGCTCTTCCCTTGCGTGGCAAACCACTTTTTTTAGCTTCACTATCCTGAGGAAAATATAATATTGGTTTTCCTAAACCCAAAACGAGCCTTAACGCGCTAAAGCTCAAGCCACTCCAGCCCATGAATTCGGGCCTGATTTCCCAAAAAAATTTTTTTACTTTAATTTTCGGCCAGAAAAAAAACGACTTCCCAGCCCCCGCTCGCCCCAAGGTCCTATAACTCAATCTCATTTGGCTTGAGGCTCTATTTCAACCCGAAACAACGGAGGAAAAACCTCCGCCGCCGCCCCAATCCGGCCAGGGTGGAGATTTGACCCGGATTGATCAAAATCTGGGCCAAAATAAAGAAATCTAGCCAGATTTTGGGCCCTCTTGTCAGACTCAATCAGATATTCGCAAATGGTTTTTTTACGAGGCTTGAGCTTAAATAGTTTTTCTTGGGGGAATTTGTCCTTTGTCGCCCAGATGTTGGGTTAAGGTCGACCAACCCTATTCCCCAATCCCCGCCATATCTCCTAAGGTTTATCAGAAACAGTTCGCGCCAGCTGATCTAAATATGGCCAAAAAATAGACACTGAGGCAAGATTTAGGGTTCTTCATACCAATTGTCCAAAATATTCGCAACTGGTTTTTTCTGAAAAAGCCAAGGAGGCTTTTATGGTGGCTTCCGGCGGATCGGGCCTATATGTGGGGTCAAAATGTCAAATAAAGCA
>JAISMU010000036.1 GCA_031276635.1 Deltaproteobacteria bacterium
ATGGTGGCGATGTCCGCCCGCATCATTTCCCGAATGGCCAAACCGGCCGCGTCGTCGGCGGCGCTGTTGATCCGGAGGCCGGAAGACAGCCTTTGGACACTGGTTGACAACCGAACAATGCGTATAGCCCGTTTTTACCAGTTGTCGAAAAAAAAAATTCTATTTACTCTGTTATTCAAGCGAAAAAATAAATTTTTCAATTTCTCCATCACCTCTCTATCATCCTTCCGTCCTCCAAATTTTGTGATTTTTTACCAGGTTTTTCTCGTTGATTTGAGGCGCCTACGACCCAGGGTCAGGTCTTCACACAACGTCAAAATCGGCTACTATTTTTAATTTCATTTTAAATTTATTTGTTTAATTTTTTATTTTTATTGTATAATAACATTTATAATTACATTATCTTAAATTTATAATATATGTATTCAAGTATATTATCAAGACAATTCTTCCTGGCCTCAAAACCCTTTCGGGTTTCAGCTTGATACCAAGAGGCTGTTCTCGCGACGGCTCTCTTAACACTCCACTGTGGAGCCCAGCCGAGAAGGCTTCTGGCCCGATCTATGGACAATCTTAAAATTCCGGCTTCTTGAGGCGCGTTGGGGTCAGAGTTATCGGTCCACTGAGCTCCTTCTCCCCACAATTGGCAGAAATAGTCAGCCATTTTTGACACTGACCACGCGTCTTTTGGCTCAGGCCCGAAATTCCAGGCGGAACACCACAGCGGCTCTAAGGGCTCGTTGATGAGCCTTTCAGCCAAGGCCAAGTAGCCTGACAGAGGCTCCAGAACGTGTTGCCAGGGTCTGATTGCCTGAGGATTGCGAATGGAGGCCGCCTGTTTCCTGTTCAAAGCTCGAACCAAATCAGGAATCAGGCGAGCCGCCGCCCAGTCTCCGCCACCAATAACATTTCCAGCCCGGGCGGTGGCCAAACGGACGCCATGCTTGGCTAAACTATTCACGGGGAAAAAACTGTCTCGCCAGCTTTGAGCCGCAATTTCCGCCGCGGCTTTTGAGGCGCTATAGGGATCTTTGCCTCCTAAAGGGTCTATTTCCCGGTAGCCCCAGACTTGCTCTTGATTTAGGTAGCATTTGTCGCTGGTTATGATCACCACGGCTACCGGCCTTGGGTTCAAGCGGATAGTTTCCAGGACCGAGGCCGTGCCCAGGACGTTGACTTGAAAGGTTTCCAGAGGCTCGCGATAGCTGTCTCCAACCAGAGCTTGGGCGGCCAGATGGAACAGAACACTGGCGTTCGAATCTTTCCAGGTCTTTTGGAAAAGCTCTCTATCTAAAATGTTTCCCTCAGTGTGGGAAGCCAAGAGATCTTTCAGGCCAGCGGCCGTGAAAAGGGGCTTATGACCGTCAGGGCCGGGTTCTGGTGGAAGAGCGTAGCCGTGAACCTTGGCTCCGAGGTGGGCCAACCACTGAATTAACCAGGAACCTTTGAAGCCAGTGTGTCCTGTGACCAAAACATGACGACCTGACCAGATGTTGTCAGACAATTTTTTTTCATTTTTCGAAGACGACATTGAATAATCCTGAGTTGATCAATTACGGTTTTAAACCCAAATAAATTGGGGGCTTCTCTGATAAGATTTAAGTTTATAGCCACCGCTGAAAAATTTCAAGGGCTTATTTCAGACTGACAATCTTGGAAAATCGGAATATAATGTTGGTTATTTACTTGAGGTTAATCATGGGAATATTTCTGTAGTTAAATCGACTTCTACAACTTGCTAAATAAGCTTCCAGGCCGTCATAACGCCTTTTTTAGGAAAATATCGTCTCCCCCCGATTTGTCAAAACATGTTTTTAACAAAAACTTAAAAATAATAATTAACCTAATTATATGTTTTTAATATGTTAATCTATATACATAAATTTTATTAACAAAATAATATTTATTACAGTTTTTTTATTTATATTATTATTGTTATATTATCTAATAAAGAGCTTAAAAATATTTTTCTCGTTTATTTTGATTTATTCAGTTTAATTATAATATTATATCTTCAAATATATTTAGTTAACGAAAATACATTCGCTTAAACCAGGCAAACTCGTTTTCAGGTCGCGGGTTTTAGAGAGTGGAGTCTTACTTTTTTTTCATTATCATGGTAGGATTTGGGAGAAAAGATCTTTCTCTCGTCATTTGGCTATTTTACCATATTTTTGATTGGCTTTGATTTGTGTTGATTTTGGGCTTGAGGGTCGAAATAAGGTTGATTGACTTTGTCTCCATTAGTGGCGATTAAGCTTTAGAGCGGTCATTGGTTGGCGTATGAAATTTAATTTACGGCCATATCTGGAAAAACTCTTCTTAGCCGCCTGTTTCGCCATGGCCTTGGGGATCATCATAACCACGCTACTGGCTCAGGATTCCCTGCATGAATACACCGAGCTTTTACAGGAAGACCTGGCCGCCCGTTTAAAGCAAACCGCTGGTCGGGCCACTCAGCTTCTGTCGCCTGAAGACCTGGAAAAACTGAAAAAACCAGAGGACGCCTCTTCGGAGCTCTACGCCTTAAAACGCCAGCAACTGATCGATTTCGGCCACGAAAATAGCGTTAAGTTCGTTTATTTTCTTCGCTACGTGGGTAATGAACTCCAATATATCATTGATAATGACTTGGACCCCGCTACCCGGGTCAGTCTGGGCCAGGTTACCGATCCCGATGGCTATGTCCATCACGCCTTCGCTGGCCAGCGCGTGGCCACTCAAATTGGCAACTACGCCGGGATTTGGGATGGGCTCATGTCGGCCTACGCCCCCATTAAGGGCCCTGATGGCCAGGTTTTGGCGGTGGCCGGGGTGGATATCGCCGACTCGGCCATGATCGCGGCCAGCCGAAATATTCGATTCATCAACCGGTTGATGTTCGTGGAGTTAGCCACGGTTCTGGTGGCGGTGCTCTTCCTGGTTATTTTTTACCGCCGTCGGGCCCAGGATTTTCAGTCAGCCTACCAATCCAAGACCCAGTTTATCTCCATGATGAGCCACGAAATCCGCACGCCGATGAACGCCATTATTGGGATTTCCGAGATTTTGGCCTGTGATAAGGACCTATCCCAATCCGCCCTGAGCTACGTTAAAGACATTAAAGTGGCAGGCAACGCCCTTTTGGATATCATTAACGACATCCTGGACCTCTCCAAGCTTGAGCTTGGTCGCATGAAGCTGACGGAGGTGGACTACAACCTTAATGAGTTCATTGGCAATATCCGAACCATCGCCAGCTACCTGGCCGAGGATAAGAATCTGGCCCTCAACTATGAAAGCCAGGGCTCCTGGCCGACTTACCTCAGAGGCGATGATGTCCGCTTAAGGCAAGTTCTCATCAACATCATCGGTAACGCCGTCAAGTTTACCCCGGCTGGCTCGGTTACCCTACGGGCGATTGGGCTGGAGTCTCGAATGGTTTTTGAGGTCATTGACTCCGGTATTGGCATCAAGGCCGAGGACCTGCCGTTTCTATTTGAGCCCTTTAAGCAACTCGACACGACCAGAAATCGCCATATCAAGGGCACCGGCCTGGGTCTGTCGATAAGTAAACACCTTTTAACCTTGATGGGCGGCTCCATTGAGGTGGAAAGCCAATATGGGCGTGGCTCCATGTTTCGGGTATCCATTCCCATGATCGAGGGACAGGCCTCGGCCAGTCCCGAAAGCCAGACCGCTAAACTGGATTTTAGCCAAAACGTTAAAGTCCTGGTGGTGGACGACAATGACATGAATCTGGTGGTGGCCTCAGGGTTACTGAGGATTTTCAAGATCAAAAGCGACACCGCCTCCTCAGGTCAGGAAGCCCTGGATAAAGTGGCCAAGAATGAGTACCATCTGGTCTTCATGGACCAGATGATGCCCGAGATGGACGGGCTGGAGACCACCGCCCATATTCGGGCCATGGGGGGTCGTTTTCAGAAGCTACCTATCATCGCTCTGACCGCCAACGCCATGACCGGGGCCAGAGAAAGCCTGATCGCGGCCGGCATGGACGATTTTCTTTCCAAACCCATCCAGCGTCAGGAACTGGCCGCTATTTTGGCCCGCTGGGTGCCAGAGGGGGAAAAGCTTTATCTTTCAGCGAGCGGCCAATCTTGATGATTTCTCGCCATGACTCAAGTTTCTTCTCTCCCAGTCGCGACAACCTTAAAATGGCCAGTCCTCATAATAAACCCGCCGGAGACACAGCCCTTGAGCCGGAGCCATGAGCCCGGCCTGTCGCCGATCCCTGGCTTCCAGAATCCGGCTTAAATCCTCAGGAGCCAACTGGCCCCTGGCCACGTTATACAGGGTTCCGGTTATGGCTCGAGCCATGTGCCTTAAAAAGCCAGTGGCGTAAAAGTATAAACGAGCCAACCGCGGGCCAGGAAATGACAACTCCAGGTGGGTTATTGAGCGAACCGGGCTTTGAACTTCGCTGCCTTTGCTCTGAAAAGAGGAAAAATCCCGCTCCCCCAGAAGAAACGGAAAACAAAGCTTGAGTTTTGCCCAGTCAAGGTTCGGGCCGACCGGCCAGGCCTGTCGAAGGGTCAAAGGATCGCGAACCGGGCTGGAGCTGAAGTCATAACTGTAACATTTGCCCCGGGCCGAGAAGCGGGCGTGAAAGCTCAAATCCACTTCCTCAGCCTTGATGACCGCGATTTCCCGGGGTAGCAGGGTGTTGGCCCCGGCCAGGATCTGGGCCGGGGAACGGGGACTGGTGGTTTTAAAGCTGGCCACCTGTCCCTGGGCGTGGACTCCGGCGTCGGTCCGGCCACTGCCGTGAATGGTCACTGGGTGAGCGCAAACTCGCCCTACCGCGAGCTCCAATAATTCCTGGATGGTTGGGCCCATCGACTGCCGTTGCCAGCCTCGAAAATTGGTTCCCTCATAGGCCACGGTCAGCTTAAAGTTTTTTTCCATAAACGGTTTAATCAAGTGGGGGGCGATAATAGGGGCCGTGACGCCCATTGGGCCTTTGCGGCCGAATATCATCTGGGGAGGCGGCCCGGTCGTGGGGTTTAGTGAAGCGCTCCCCGTTCCAGTGGAGGGGCAAGAGCTTAAACTGGGCTAGAAAACCCAGGCAGGACTGGCCACTTAGGGCGCTGACCGTCAGGATGTCCAGGGCCAGAGGATCCAGGACACTGGCGTGGCAGGTTAAGCACCGGTCAAAATCCTGGTTGATGATGGCCAGATCGCGAGCGGCCCGGCGGTCGCTCAAAGTGTCGCGGGTCACAAAGTCCAGAGCCGAGATGGGGGGGAGGTATTGCTCCAACCGGGTGGTGTTGAGCTCGTCGTTGTGGTCCACTTGCATCAAAGTCAAATCGTAGAACATGTCTGGGGAGGCCGGGTCCGCCTCAGTGGGGCCGGAGGTCTGCCGACTTTGGCAGATAGCCAGAAGCTGCCAGCGCTCGTTGGAGGGAAAGGTTTTATAGACAATCGGGGACCGTCGAAATCCAAATAAAGTCAAAGCCCGGGGTCCGTGAATCTCCAACCAAAAACCCTGCTGGCTGGGGGCGATGTAGTCGGGCTGACGGCGGACAGCTGTGTCCAGCAGGGATCGGCGCTCCACCGGAGTGAGTCCATGGGCCAGGCTGTTGGGAACCTTGACAAAGTAGTCCTTGATATCGGCGGCCCCGGCTTGGCACGCGCCGAAAATAACCAGAGCCAGAGCCAAGGTCAGCGAGGGGAAGTGGCAAATTCTCAGACGGTTTGGGGACATGTCAACCAGCCCTCGGCTAAAGCTTTTTCCAGGATTTTTCCCGCTAACCAGAAATCAAACTCATCGTCAATGTCCACGTTTTCTTCCCGACTGGTCACCAGGGTTCCGGCCCTGGCCCCGAAAAGGCTTTGGCTTCTAATGGTCGCGGCTGTGGCGACAATGACCGAGCCGTCATTGACAAAAACTGTTTTTATGTCTTGCCGCCGATGCTCCACGCCGTGGGGGGGGTAAAGCATTTGCTCAAACCCGGTGGCCAGGGAGTCAAATTCCCCTGACTGAAAAAGCCCAATGACCCGATCTATCAGGCCTGGCCGACGAATGGGACTGGTAGGTTGAAGCAGGGTCACAGATTCCCCGCCCAGGCTGTCCAGGGCGTGCTCCAAAACCAGGCGGCTGATGGTCGCGTCCTGGGCCAACTCCGGGGGCCTGTTTAAGACCTCGGCCCCATACTTTTCCGCCACCTGGGCGATTTCGGCGTCCTCGGTGGAAACGACCAGCCGGTCCAGAAGCCTGGACTCTCGACCGGCTTTGATGGTCCAGGCCAGTAGCGGATGGCCCGCGATGGGGCGGATATTCTTGCGCGGGACGCCCTTGGAGCCACCGCGGGCCGGAATGACGCCTAAAATCATGGCTGTGCCCTTGGCGTCGGTCGGGCCAGGGCCAATAGTCGGCTGCCCAGGAGGTTTTCGTGGAGGAAGCCTGGAGTCAAAAAAGGGTGAAAGACCGGGGCCTCGCCGAGATAAGGATCCTCAAAGCCCAGGTGGTTGTTGATGGCCCCCAGCTCGGTGATGACTGTCTCCATCTCCAGGATCTCAAAACCCATTGTTTCCAAAATTTTTCGCAGGGAAGAGGGGTTAAAGTGATTTAAGTGCGAGTGCCCGCCAAAGGTGTCGCTTCTTTCGTGCAAAAGACGCGTCACCAAAGAACCGGCGTTAGGAACCAAAATCAGCAATAATCCCTCGTCATGAAGGATCCGCCGGGCCTCGTAGAGGATGTTTTTCGGCTCAGTCAGATGCTCCAGAACTTCCCACATGGTTACGAGACTGAAAGACCCCGGGGCGATGTCGACCAGCTCCAGAGGTTTGACAATGACTTGAATGCCCGACTTCTCCAATTGGGCCGCTGACTCCAGGTTTAGCTCCATGGCCACCGCTCGCCAGTCGCGCTCTTGGGCCAGAAGAACGAAATCCCCATTGCCAGCCCCGATGTCCAGCAAATCCCGCGAGCCGTTAAGATAAATCGAGGCCAGGTCCAGGCCATAGCCAAACTTAAGAATGTCCATGTCCAGCTGCGGTTGGGACTTTAAGATGTTTTTCCAGGCCATTTCCTCCCGCCAGTATTGGATGAGGATGTCCTCCCGGAGAATCAGGCTGACATAAATCAGCTCGCATTCTTGGCAACGGACGTGCCGAAAGCCGTCTTTGACAAACAAGCCTGGCCCTGGGGGGGCTCCACAAACCGGACAGTTGCGGGCTCGGGTCATGTCCAGCCGGATCAAGCCCGTGGTCGGATCAATAAATTTGGCAAATGGCTGGCGGGCCATCCGATCTCTACCGGTGTCCCGGTTAAACTGGGCGGTTCCCACCACCAGGGAAGCGTCGAAGGCGTTTTTGCGGTCCAGGCGTAGCTGGGCGTCTTTGTGCCACTCCAACATTTGCGCGTAATACCTCAATAAAGACTTTTGGCGGCTTTTGGCTAGAAAAATTTTCAGATATTGTTGACTCAGAGCCTGATTTTAGAGACCAAATTGACTTATTATTTTTTAAGAATATTAATTGTTAATATTTAAAAAAATTATTGAGAGTTATTAAGCCACCAAAAAAAATACTGAGCTGCCCCGACAGTTTTTAAGTCAGAAATTAAACCAATTTGACTTTTTTTTTATCAATAGCCTTTGGTATATGGGTAGAGTTAAGGGGCCAAAAATAATTATGAATTCAGGAAAATCCATTATAACAAATTCTGGGCAAAAAGGGGATTTCCTTTTTGTTTTTTATCTGGCCTGTCCAGGCCAGCTCTTCCTCTGGGGCTCATTCGGGCTTCTCAGGCCGAGAGAGTCGAGGAGAGTCTTTAAGTTTTCATAGGCCGCCAAGACGACTTGAGGGGAGTGGTAACACTCCACAACCACCAGAGCCGGCCCCTGGGCGGGAATTTTTTTTAAAACCCACTGTAACAAATTCCATTGGGGTTTCTCGGGAACCCAGTGGGCGTCCACCGCCCACGCTCCCTTCTGGGCCGGGAGATAGGGCCGGGACAGATGGATTTCCGCGACCCGGCCCAGAGGGAACTGACTGAGGTAGTCGCGGATTGGCGTTTTGAGGTTATGAGCGCTGACTTGAGCGTGCGCCAGGTCTAGAACCAGAAAAAGATCAAATTTTTCCAGCAGCCGGCCCAGATAGTCTGGCCGGCAGATCCGCTCGTATAAGCCTGTAGGGTAATAATTGTAATTTTCCGCCCCTATTGGGCCAGAGTAATGTTTTCGAGTCAGCTCCAAAGACTGGCCGATTCGTCTTTCCAACTCCCCGGGCCCCAGAATTTTGGCCATGGGGATGATGCCCTGCCGGCGACTCGCGGCTGGCCCCAGATCGCAGCTGAAGGCCAGGCAGTCAACCAGTTTGGGGCCCAGGGCCGGAAACTGTTCCCCAAACTCCGCCTCCACCAGGCCATACCCCCAGTGAAAAACCCGAGGTTTTTTGGCGGGTAACCACGCGGGCTCGGGAAAAGATTTGATCTCCAAAATCTCGGCCATTTGGGCCAGTTTGCGTAGCTCTGGAGTAGGCCGGGCCAGGAACTCGCCCACCGGCAGACCTATTAAGGGCCGCCAGGCTGGATTCTTTGGCCCTTCAGCCGCCACAGGCTCTTTTTTATTCATAAGCCGGCCTTGGGGAGGAGGTTAAGTCAGCCAAGGCCACTGGCGTTCCCTTGGCCAGATCCCGGAGCAACTCGCGCTCCACCCAAGGCTCCGCCGGTCCCAGAAGTGGCGTTGGCGAAGGCGGCGTTCTTTGAAAAAGGACATCCTCGGGTCTTAAGCGATGGCCCCGGCGGAGGGAACGGGCTGCCACCGCCCAGCGGCGAATCAGGGTGGGGTTTTCCCCTGGCTGGGGGATCTTATGGGCCTGGCCCCAATAAGCTGGCTGTTCATTTTCCAAGTCGGTAAAAAACCGGCTTGACTCCGCTGGCGGAGGCGGGTTTTGGGCTAACTCGGCTAGGGCCTGAAAATCCTCGGGTCGGGCGCTTATGGCGTTGTCCCCACCTGGCCATTGACGTTGGAGAGTAAAGTGCTTTTCCACCATAACCGCTCCCAGCCTCAAGGCGGCTGAAGCTGGCTCTAAGGTCAGGCCATGGTCGGAAAACCCGGCCCGAAGACCCGCCCGCAGCCACCTGGCCAGGACCGCCAGGTTAGTCGTCGCCAAGGGAGCCGGGTAGAGAGAGACACATTGAAGGACCAGGGGGGGGGAGGCCAGTAAACCCAGGGTGGCCTGGATTTCCGTCTCCGAGCTGGCCCCAGTGGAAATTGCCAAGGGTAGCGACAACTGGTCAGCCTGGCGGATCAACTGGTGATAGGTCAGATCCCCGGAAGATATTTTCAGGTAATCAGCTTGGGCTCGCAGGGCCAGCTCCAACCCTTCTGGCCCAAAAATCGTCAGTCCCGCCATTAAACCCAGGTCATGGGCCAGGGTTACCAAATCGGCCAGAACGGGGAAAGGGAGTTCCTCCTGAGCCAATTCCGCGTAATAGACTGTTTGGGGATGAAGAAACAGCTCGGTCCGATACGCCTGAAACTTGACCGCCCCCGCCCCGGCTTGTCTGGCCGCCTGACACAGCAGTCTCGCTTTTTGAGGATCGCCCCCGTGGTTTCCACCAATCTCCGCCACCAGCAGCGGCCTGAGGCTCATGGAAGTCGAGATCATACTTATTTCGTGGGAGCTAAGGCCCGTCTTTTAGCCCAGATCTGGCCCATCTGCTGATAAGAGGAGCCGTTGTTGTCGGATTGGGTGATGATCACTTTAAATGACTCGCGCTCTATTTCCTCAAAAATCCAGGCCACGATGGGGCCGTTCTCGACCTGGTATGACTCAATGATTTTGTTCTGGTTACGCTGGGCTCCAAAATAAAACATCTGCCCATTCTGAATATGAAAACCTTCCCAACTCTGTCTAAAAGTGTTGAAATGGCGAATGGTGGTCGAGTAGATGGGAGATTGGCCCAAAGGAGGTTTCAGCCACCGAAACGGTATGGACAAGACATCCTCCAAGGCTTCCCCGTTGTTGATCCAGGAAAAGACCCACTCGCCAGCCATAATTCGCTCCTGATCGTCCTTACCCAGGGAATAGGCCACGTCCCACTCCCCATTAAAAGGCAAATACCAATTGTTCTCAGCTTTCAGCAGTCTGGAGGGGCCATCGGACATCAAGGACGTCGCGAAATAGGACAGGGTGTCTTGACGTTGGAGTTTTTGTTCCGGGGTTCGGGAAGCCAACAAAGAGCTTTCTGGGCCGGTGGGGCTTTCCCCAATCCGTCTGGTGGGCTTCTGGTTTCGCCAAGAGGCGTAACCTGACCGGACGTTTTTCTCAAAATCCTCTTGACTGAAGTCGTCCCAACGGTTCCGGGGCTCAGCGCAGTTGGCCAGGCCGAATTGAGCCAAACCCCCCTTCAGCAGATCCCCCAGATTCCCATAGCCCAAGCTGTAGATGAGAAGAGGGCCGATGATAAGGGCCAGGACAAACGCCGCTCGCCCCCAACGACGATGCCAGAAACTGGTCTTCTCTTCCAGCTCGGCAGGTCGGTGCCCGGTGCGCATGTTGGCGTGGCAAGCCGGGCAGGTGTCGGCCGGCAATTTGACCATTATGCCACAGGCCGGGCAACGAAGGGTGGCCACTGAGGCTGATGAGGGGGCGGAGTCGGCGCCTTTATTCAAGATCCACCTGCGTTTTCTCGAGCCGCGTTGGCCCGAAGGGTTGAATTTTCCAGAACAGGTCAAACGGTCCCAGAAAGGACTGGCCCCTAGATCTGGAAACTCCATTTGAGGTTAATACTACTAAATGGGCTTGTGGAAGAATAGCCCTTTAGTTTTAATTCTTAAAAAATCAAATATTATGGTCACATTTTACTTCGGCTAACACAAATTTTTGTTCCTTAGCCTTCTTCCATCTTTTTGACCAAAACGGAGTCTTTATTATAGCCCAAGTCTCTCGAAAAACCCAATTTTTCAGAAAAATCTTTTGGTGGCCGGCTCAGAGGTAATTTATCCGAGGGTAGTTGGGCGGTTATTGCTGGAGCCCGGACCCAGGTGGTCACGGGCTTTCCTGGAAAAACCTTCTGGGCGGAGAGCCATTTAGAATTGAAGGGAAAAGCTTTTTCACCCAAAACCAGCCAGGAATCAAAAAAGCCCCCGGGGGGAACCCCGGGGGCTGGAAAGGCGGCGTCTGACCCGGTTTACCGGATAAGGCTCAGAGCCAGCTGGGAGAGGCTGTTGGCCTGGGCCAGCATGGAGGTGGCCGCCTGCGAGAGGACGTTGTTTCTGGTAAACTCGGTCATCTCCGTGGCCACGTCCACGTCAGAGATTCGACTCTCCGAGGCCTGGAGGTTTTCGGCCTGGACTGTTAGGTTGGTCATGGTGTTTTCCAGACGATTCTGGAGAGCTCCCAGATCGGCCCGGATCTTGTCTTTAATGTTGATGGACTCAGAAATGGCGTCCAAAGCCGTCTGAGCGGTGGACTGAGTCCGGATCTCGCCCCCAGCCCAAGGGCTGTCGGCGGCGTTCTGGATCTCCACAAAACTATCGCGATTCATGCCATTAATGATGCCATGTGTCAGGTTAGGAGTCTTGATCTCGCCCTCGTTGGCGATCCAAAGATCCCGCTCTTTGCCCACGTCGCGACCGTTCAAGGTAACGTTCCAGACCTGGTTGCCGAGGTTCTCCTTACTTTGGGTGGGTTTCATGGTGCCCCACTTCTCGCCGCCCAAGGTAAAGGTTGTGCCGGACTCATGCATTTCGGCGGCCTGGGCGTTTTCAAAGGCGACATAATCCAAAGCTTCCCGGGAGTGTTGGTCGCTGCCGGCTACCTCGCAGGCCAGCAGGTCATTAAAATTTCCTCCTTCCCTGGTGAAGACATAAAGCATATCAGCGGTCCGACCGTTGGAGTCGAAGGACTGGACCATGGCCCAGAATTGTTTGGAGTTGGCGTTAATGGCCGAGGCCAGAGCCTTGGCGGTAAACAGGCTAGATTGGCTGGAAGAGTTACCGATCTGAAATACCTGCTTGGTCTCGTCGATCATCCCTTTCAAAACTTCCGTGACAGGCGGGTTTTGGGTTTTGGCTATTTCAGCGGCTGGAGCGACTGGCACATCGGCGGCGGTGATTTGCCGCCCGTCAATGTTTGAATTCAATCCACCCAACGCCGCGCCTAACGAGGTTGCGGTATTAGGAATATTTCTGCCGGCTAAGGCTGAAACACGTTTAGTAAGGCCAAGCGAAAACATGTCATCGCTGACCCGTCGTCTCATAGCCGCCTTCGAATCACCTAGTTCCGTCACTCTTTTAACATAATTGAGTCCTTGAGGTGGATTAGGATTACTCGCGTTCACCGCCGCAATTACCCTGTCCTGCGCCTCCTGCATTGTTCTACCAATTTTGTTAATTCTGTTAGCTGGACCGTTGGCTAAACCTGTCCATTGCCAACGATTCTGATCAATCACTTTAGCGGCTTTTTGAGCAGCGGTTTCTCCACCAACTAAGGTTACGGTTAACTCGGTGAAATTGCCCAAAGCGCTCGCGATGTAAGCTGAGTTTGTCCAGGTATTGTCAGCAGCGTTTATGTAAATACCAGTTCTTTGAACTCCCGCCGCTGATATAAAAGTCCCAGCTGTTACATTTGCGGTTATGGCTGCTGCCAAGGCGGGTGTGCCGCTTATCGCGAAAGCGGATGTAACAGGAGTGGCGGAACCAAGATTTACCACAAGTTGCTTATAACCCAACTTATTGGCGATAGTGGCCGAAGTAGTCCAACTGGCGGCGTCATCGCCTAGCCAAACATCAAGCGTAATTGATCCATACCCTTTTGCAGACACAAATCCGGCGGCGGTAAGGATAGTTGAACCAAAATCAAGTTCAACCTCAGCGCTCAACTGACTGGCGGCTGACTCTCTAACGGCGGTAGCGCTGGTTTGAAAAGATAATTGAGTGAAACCCCCCAGAGCGTTGGCTACAGTCGCTGATTCTGTCCATTCGCCCGTGCTAGCGGAGTACCATATCTTGGCCAAATAACTATTGCTGTTAGCGACAGGTGTCAAAGAGATGTTAAAGCCTACGGCGCAGGTGATGTCAGCACTGCCAAAACCATTCGCGCTAATTGCGGTTAATAACGCCGCTTTGGTGGTGCTAATGCCTGAGGTCTTAACGCGGCCCGCTAGATTGAAAGTTACTTCTTTCAGATTAAAGGCGGAAGCTAAAGTCGCTGAGGTGGTCCACGTGCCATTAGCCCCAGCGTAAACGCCAGTCCCAAAGTTAGCGCTACCCAAGGCGTAATTAGCTGAGGTTATGCCCAGAGACTTCACATAGGCTGAAGTGCCGAGCGCGCTGGCGTTTTTGGCTGTTTCAGTCAGAATCATGCCAGTAAAAGCCTTAGCCAAAGCGGATTGGAGCGCCTTTTGACCCATCTCGTCAGTAACTTCCCCGGATTTTCCGTTCAAAGTTACGGAAGCCTCCAAATTTTTAGCGTTACTGAGGAGAGCCTTCAATTTACCATTGGCCCAGTAACCCTCACTTCCCAACTGCCAATCATCATTGGAATAACTGAAGGTAAAGGAATCAAGAGTGACGGTTCCGCCTCCAGCGATGTCAGGATCGCCCCAGTAATAAGCTTCCTCGCCGATGCAGACAGCCAGAGTTCCGCCGCTTTGAATTTCAGTCTGGAGGCCTGAGCCCTGCAACTCAATGCCGACCCGACTTTGGGTCCCAGCGTTGACTTTATTGATCAAAGATTGGAGACTGTCGCTGGAGGTTACTGAGTAGCGACCAGCCAGATATCGACCAGTTAACAAAGCGGAGTCTTTATTTTCCATCCAGTCCCAGTTGTAGCCGTAGCTGAAGGTTTCCCCAGAGGTAAACCCGGCGTTGCCGTCCAAAGAACCGTAACCGGCGGTGCAGCAACCCGGCCCAGCCAGAGGCCCGGATCCAGCCGCGCCCTGGCCCCAGATGTCATTTTTGGCGTCCCCACCGATCCG
>JAISMU010000073.1 GCA_031276635.1 Deltaproteobacteria bacterium
CAAAAATAATGCCATTTATAAAAATTTAAAGCTATTTTTATATTGATTTTCTCAGTTCCCGTATTGTCTATACGGGGGTTGAGAGGACAAGTCTTGTACCCGTCATGTCTATAACCATAACAAATAAAAATGTATTATTTTGTCTCACTAGCAAATACTCGGTAAAATTGATTATATCTATATTTGCGTTAATCATTTAAACGCCAGCTTAAGTAGCTAGACTGTCGCGAATAAGTTTCGCGCCAGATATATTAAAACTTTCGAAAAGTAGTTAGGTAAAAATTTATTAATATCTGAATAAACGATTCAAAGCAATAATTGCGTTAAAATTATCAGTTGGTACTCACGCTGAAAGTCTTACAACATAAGTAGTTCCTGTGATCGAAAAAATCAGTCAAAAGTTTCCGCGCTCGTTATACCCATAAAAAATTTTTTAATTTTAACGCTTCCGTAAAAAGTCATGACGTAATAAATATTTTTTTAATTATTAATTGGATAATGAGAAGTTATTGCTCTATTTTTTTATTTTAATACTTTATGTTATTATTATAGTGAAAATTATTTAATATATAAATTTTATATCAAAAGGTTATTTTTTAATATTTTAAGCTAACATCTGGAAATTACTATATTTATTGGGAGAGACTCTGGTTTTATCAGGTTTTAAGAGAGCAGCCTGGTTATAATACTTCGCCAGCGTCTATATATGTGATAAAAGCTTTAATTATTTTAAATATATAATAAATATTTTAATTTATAAAAAAATAAAGCTTAAGAGTTGACAGCCTTCGAAGCTTTGGCTCTGGGTTGGCCCAAAGCCACCTGGGACTCTACGTGGCTCAGCTGACTATCCTCGCCGACATGGGTTTTGCGCAGATCTAGAATAGTGACCCCGTTCCAGGCTTGGGTGGGGGGATTGGCGATATAGCTCTGGCAGCGCTTGACGAACAACAGGGTGGGCTCATCATCGGGCTTGACTTTCAAGGCCGCCTCAAACCTGGTCAGAGCCCCGGTGAAGTCCTGGCGCCAGTAATGCTTCAAAGCCCGCTCGAAAAAATTGATGGCCAGGGTCACGTTGGGGTCCAGGCGGTCTCTTTCGGCGATGACCTCGTAGATTTTCAGGCTTTGTTGCCGACCGGGCACTCGCACCTGATCCAGGGTGCGGAAGAGGATTTCCTCCTCGGCCAATTTTTTGGTGGCCTCGCTCACCAATATTGTGGTGTGAAATATTTTGTTGACCGCCACCAGCCGGGAAGCCAGGTTGACGGTGTCGCCCAGAACAGTGAAGTTTTTGTGGCGTCGGCCTCCGATGTTGCCGGCGATGACCTGGCCGGTGGTGAGACCCATCAGCGAGCTCAAGGTCGGCATGTTGTTGGCCGCCAGCTCCAGATTGAGTTTTTCCATCAGGCGCTTCTGGCTCAAGGCCGACTGACAGGCCAGAATAGCCTGCCGGGGCTCGCTTTTGGGGGCTCCCCAGAAGGCCATGATGGCGTCCCCGACATATTTGTCGACAAATCCCCCGCTCTCCTCAATGGCCTCGGTCATGGTCTCGTAATAGCGGTTGAGGATCTCCACGACCTTAACGGTGTCCATGGTTTCGGCCATGGCCGTGAAACCCACCAGGTCAGTGAAGAAGACCGTCACCTCCATCTGCTCGCCCTGGCGGGTCAGAATCTCGGGGTTTTCAATTATCTGGTCAGAGAGGGCCTGGTCCAGGTACAGCGATAAGGCCTGGCGGCTGGCGGCCTGAACTTGGTGGGTTTCCCAGAGCCGGAAGCCCCAGTAGATGACCTGAGCCAGGAGCAGGAGAACCAGCCCCGGGACCACTGGCAGGTAGACCAGGCCTTTAAAAGCCTGATAGGCGACCGTGGGGTAGGCGATGGTCAGGAGCGGCGGGAACCAGGCCAGGGGATAGGAGGTTTTGGGTCGGCTTAGAATCAGCGGGGTCAAGGCCAGGAAAGCCAGGCCCAGAAAAAAGAACCAGATGGTTCCCAGGCCAGGGTGGGCCAACTGACGGTGACTGAGCAAGGTGCGGATGGCGTTGGCGTGGGCCTCCACCGCCGGCAGGAGCTCCCACCCCTCAATGGCCGGGTCATATTTGGAGAGCGGGGTCGGGTAGGCGTCCATGTTTAGGGAGTTGGTGGGGCCGATCAAGACCAGGGCTCCCTGGAAATGCCGTTTGAAGAAGTCCACCTCCCCGTCCACAGCCTTGGTGAAGATGTCGGCGAAGCTGAACTTGACAAAGGACCCGCCAAAGTCCAGATAGGCCCGGTCCGGCCAAGGCTCCAGGCTCGAGTCCAGAGCCTTGGCGGCCAGAAAGGCCCAGCTGTGATAATTGGTTTGACCGTTCTGGGCCTCCTCGGGGTTGGGAAAAACCAGCCTGAGCTCGCGGAGTTTGCCGTCGCGGTCCAGCTGGAGATTGACAAAGCCGAGCTTGTCATAACCCATGATTTCCATGAATTTGGGGGCCGGGCGAATAGGTCGGTCCGCCAGCCAGCGAAAACCGTAGATGACGTTGACCCCGGCTTTCTGGGCCGCCTGGACAGCCTGGAACCACATCGACTCCTCGCTCATGGTGTAATAGCGACTCTCGTTGGCCGGCAGGTTCTGGAGAATGGCCACCGCCTTGGCCCCACCCAGGACCATGGCCTCCAGGATGTAAGCGTAGACCCCGGGGGAGAAGAACTCCGGGTGGGACTGGCGGGGATTGTTGAGACTGAGGTCATCAATGGCCACAATGACGATGGGCGGCAGGTTGGGCCAGGTCGCTCCCTCGGAGCGGTGGGTGAGCATCAGATCGTAGACCGGGCCCTCCAGGGGGAGATTGGTTCTGGGGACAGCCAAAGCCAGGCCAATCAGGCTCAAGATGACCCCGGCCGGGATGGAGACCCGTAACCGGGTCAGGGAGGCCTTTTCCAGGAAAGCGAACAATCTAGCCAGCATGGAAGATCCAATAATCGCTCTTTTCCGGGCGGAAAAGATTATTTAAGTCCCCGGGCGTTTTTCTTCAGGTCAAAGTTTCTTTTTCAAGTATAATAGCATTTTTATTCGAGTTAATCTGGTTATTCTGCCCGGCCGGGTTTTTGGGCTGACTTTTGGCCCGGCCTGGCGGTCCTACGTGGCCATTTGTCGGGAGGTCAGGGGAGGGGTCTGGCCCCTCCCCACCAAAAAAAATCTCAGTTGGTCTCCTCTTCGCTCAGGTCGTCCAGGTTCTCCACCTCCATCTTGGCCAGGTCCTCGAAACGGATGTCCAGGCCCAGGACCCCGACTATCTGGCCGGCCTGGTCGGTGATGGGCCCGCTGACCGTGATGCACAGGGCCCCGGTGAAGCGGGAGGTGTAGAAATCGGTCACGTGCACGCCGCCGTCCTCCATGGGTTTGACGAACCAGATGCGGTCCGAGAGGTTGGCCCCGACGTCCTGTTGGCCGGCGTAGCGCTTCTTATCATGCTTGGTGGCCACGTTCTTGGTGATTTTAATGCCCGTGTTGTCAGTTACGTACATGAACTGGACAAAGGGAATGGCGGTGACCCACTTCTCCATCAAAGACTCTTGCTTGGCCGGCTCCATGGATTTAATGACCGGATCCTCGATCATATCCATGATCAGGCCATGAGCCAGATCCCGGGCTCGAGCCTTCAAGCGCTCGAACTGGGACTGGAAGAGGCCAGGGAGATAGTAGCGGGCCAGTCGCTCCAGCTCCCGGTTGGACATGTTGGTGAGGCGCCCTTTTTCGTATTCCTTCTGAATGGCTCGATGCATCTTGATAACCGCCGGGTGGCGCTTATCCATGACCATTCCCCCGGTCAGGTGGAGGCGGTTGTTGAGCCAGTTGACCAAGCCGGCCAGGCCGGACTTGTCGTTGATGGTGACCGTCGGGGGCCGGCCGAGGATGGTCTTGGTGTCAAAGATGTTGTAGATTTCCTCGTTTTTGAGGAGCCCGTCGGCGTGGATGCCAGCCGAGGTGCAGTTGAAGTCCCGGCCCACCAGGGGGTAGTTGAAGGGCACGCGGAAGGAAAGCTCTCGCTCAAAGTACTCAGCCATCTCGGTGATGGCCTGATAATCCACCCCCGGGCTCATCCCGCGGATGGCCGCCAGCTCCACCAGCAAAGCCTCGATGGGGGTGTTGCCGGTCCGCTCGCCAAAGCCCAGAAGGGTCCCATTGATGGAGCCCAGGCCGTAGAACCAGGCGGTGGCCGCGTTGGCGAACCCCTTGTGAAAATCGTTGTGGCCGTGCCACTCCAGGCGCTCCCCCTCGAAGCCGGCCTCATCAATGAAGGCCCGGATGAGTCGGGGGATGGAGCGCGGGAGAGCCGCCCCAGGGTAGGTTACGCCCACGCCCAGGGTGTCACACAGGCGGATGACTATGGGAATCCCGGACTCCTCGGAGAGGAGTTTGAGCCGCTGGGCCATGGGGATGGCCAGCCCATAGATGTCAGCCCGGGTGACGTCCTCAAAGTGGCAGCGGGGAGCGACCCCCAGCGCCAGGGCCTCCTTGACCAGGCCCAGGTACTTGTCGAGAGCCTTGCGCCGGTTGAGGCCGAGCTTGAGGTAAATGTGGTAATCGGAGATGGAGGTGAGGATGCCTGTCTCTGGGATCCCCATTTCTTTAACCAGTTTTAAATCCTCCGAGGTCGCCCGGATCCAGCTGGTGACCAGGGGGTAGGGCAGATTGAGGGCCCGGCAGGCGTCCACGGCCTGGCGATCCCTGGGGCTGAAGAGGAAGAACTCGGTCTTGCGGATTAATCCCTCGGGCCCGGCCAGTCGGGCCAGAAACTTAAAGATCTCGACGATTTGCTTGACGGTGTAGGGCGGGCGGGCCTGCTGGCCGTCCCGGAAGGTGGTGTCAGTGATCAGGGGCTCCCGGGCCATGGCCGGGGTGGCCTCCAGAAAGTCAAAATTGAGCCGGGGGATCTGGGTGTAAGGGAAAATGTCCCGGAAAAGGCGGGGTTGGCCCGGCTCAATGACCTGAAAATGTCGTTTTTCTGGCTGAGTTTTTAAAAGTATATTCTGGGTCAAGGGGTGGGCTTCTCCTATATATGGGGCCGGCCCAGAGAAGGGCCGGCCGGGGCGGGGGTCCTGGGGGTCAGTCGGCCTTAAGGTCAAGCTTGAGGCCTAGCTCTATCAGCTGCCGGGGACTGGCCGAGCCCGGGGCCTCGGTCAGGGGGCAGGCGGCTTTCTGGGTCTTGGGAAAGGCGATCACGTCCCGCAGCGAGTTGGCCCCGGCCAAGAGCATGGCCAGGCGGTCTAACCCGAACGCGCAGCCGCCGTGGGGCGGGGTCCCGTAAGCCAGAGCCTCCAGGAAAAAACCGAATTTTTCCTGGATTTCCTCGGGTTGGAGGCCCAAAGCCTGAAAAACCCGGTCCTGGACATCGGGCCGGTGAATCCGCAGCGAGCCGCCGCCGATCTCATGGCCGTTCAGCACTAAATCGTAGGCCTGGGCCCGGACCAACTGGGGTTGGTCAACCAATAAATCCAGGTCTTCCTCCAGCGGGGCGGTGAAGGGGTGATGCTTGGCCTGCCAACGCTTGTTGTCCTGGTCATACTCGAACATGGGAAAGTCGGTCACCCAGGTCAGGCGATGGGCTCCCGCCTCAATCAGGCCCAACTCCTGGGCCAGGCGGGCGCGGATCTGGCCCAGGACCTGGGCCACCACCTCAGCCTGGTCGGCCCCGAAGAAGAGCACGTCGCCCTTGGTGGCCTCCATGGTCTCGGCCAGGGCGGTTTTTTCGCCCTCGGTCAGAAATTTGACCAAGGGGCCCTGCCAGCCGTCGCCGGTCAGGCGGATCCAGGCTAGGCCCTTGGCGCCTAGGCTGATGGCCAGAGCCACCAGATCGTCGAGCTGCTTGCGGGAGAATTTGGCCGCCCCCGGGGCCCGGATGGCTCGAATGACCCCGCCAGTCCGGATGGCCTCGGCGAAGACCTGGGCCTGGGACTGGGCCAGGGTCGGGGTGATGTCCTGGATCTCCAGGCCATAGCGCAGGTCGGGCCGGTCATTGCCGTAGCGGAGCAGGGACTCGGCGTAGGTCAGTCGGGGGAAAGGCCGGGGCAACCGCTGGCCGAGGATTTCCTGAAAAACCCGGGCCATATACCCTTCCAGGATCTCCAGGATCTCGTCCTGGGAGACGAAGGACATCTCCAAATCGATCTGGGTGAACTCCGGTTGGCGGTCGGCCCGCAGATCCTCATCGCGGAAACACTTGACAATCTGACAATAGCGGTCGAGCCCGGCCATCATGAGGAGCTGCTTAAAAAGCTGGGGCGACTGGGGCAGGGCGTAGAAGGAGCCTGGGCTCAGGCGGGAGGGCACCAGATAGTCCCGGGCTCCCTCAGGGGTGGACTTGGTCAGAACCGGGGTCTCCACCTCCAGAAAACCGTTTTCGGCGAAATAATCCCGGGTCAGGCGGGCCAGCTGGTGCCGCAGGAGGAAGTTTTTCAGGACAATTGGCCGGCGCAGGTCCAGATAACGGTAGCGCAGGCGGACGGCCTCGGTGACGTCGGCGTGGTCCTCCACCACAAAGGGCGGGGTCTGGGCCACGCTCAGGACCCGCAACTCCCGGATGAAGACCTCCACGGCCCCGGTGGGGATTTTGGGGTTAACCATATCGTCGGGCCGCCGGCGGACCCGACCCACCAGGGCCAGGACATACTCAGCCCGGACGTCATGGCTTTTGGCGTGGGTGGCCGGGTCCTCCTGGGGGTTGAAGACCGTTTGGACCAGGCCACTTCGATCCCGCAAATCTATGAACACCAGCCCGCCGTGGTCGCGTCGATGCTGGACCCAGCCCATCAGGGTCACTTCCTGACCCAATAAAGTCTCATTGATCTCCGAGCAGTAATGGCTGCGTTTCAGGCCAGCCATGGATTCCAGCATGACAGTTCTCCGGGGGCTAAAAATTGGGACCCATCGGTCGGGAGAGCCTTAAGACGTGGCCGCGACAGCCTGGTGGGTCGGTTAGGGTAAAACAGGCTCTCTGAAAAAAAAGATCTGAGAACTATGCCATAGTTATAAGCCAGATGTCAATAGGGAAAATTTATAATTCATATAAATAATAATTATAATTATAAAAATAGTAAAAATTTTATAATTATAGAGGTTATCAACTGGTTACTCAGTTTGAGTTTTCATCAACCCCGCCCGTTGTGGCTGGCGATCCAGGGGGGAAAATCAGGGTGGACGGGGCGCCAGCTGGGGAGGCGGGGTCCGTGGCTCCGGGTCTGGGGCGAGCCCGGGTTACTGGCGGGATTTTTTCCGTCCCCAGGCGAAAAAAAATGTTCTTTCCCGGCGACCTGGCCTAGGGCCAATAAAGTTGACTTAAGCGCCGTTTTTTGAATGAGCCTTGTTAAGGCCCAGTCGATTAGACCACTTGTGGGCTATAATCAGCTTTCACGTTCAATGGGTCGCCACGATGACGAACCCTGAAACCGCTCATTTTATGTTTGACGCCACGAGGATTTTTTTCCCTCGACTACTGTCGCCTCGTCAACTGGCTATTTTTTTTTTTTTACATCATGCCTCCAATTTGGAATCATCTCTGGGGGAAAAGCCGCAATTTGCGGTAGTTTTCGTCTTGATGTCTGAACTGATCTTATAAAACTTAGTTTGTCTGGGTCCATTTTTTTGTCCCAGGCAGTTTGAGCCATAATTTGACGAATAGCAAAGTGTAAGATAATAAGTCCCCAAATATCCTGTAAAACTAGATTTGGAATTTACTTCTTATAATAGTACTATTTCCTTTTAAAACTACTTTAATTTCTCCATAAACATTTTCAATTTCCCATCTTTCATGATATAAAGCAGCTAGTTCATTCGCTGGAGCCAGGATGTAGTCTAATACATTAGTAATAATTCTGTAAATAATATCATTATCTTGTCCATTGTTGTCTTTAAGTTTATATTCAATTACCCTAACTTGTATTGGTATACAATTTTTTTTATCCCTGCTATCATAAACAGTGCTTAAAAAAGATTTATCAGGTAGTCTTTTTTTTATTGGAAGGTTAAGATTGTTCTTTATCCGCCAGAATAAATTTGCTCCTGTATTACAAGCTTTTTTCCATAAATTATAGCCATAAAAATTTCTATCAGCTAGAGCTAACATTTCAGGAGAAAATTTTTCCTGATCTATCAATATAGAGGTCAATTCTTGTTCACTACGCTTAGATTGACCGACTTCACCCGCCCCAGCAACCTGAGATCCTGTTTCTATTAATGATAGAAGCCTCAGTTGAGGAAAGGCGGTCTCACCTCTTGACGAACTCAGATACCCAAAATATGTCGCGTTCTCAGTTGAATCTGGGACATCAAAAACGCTACCGTCAAGAGACATTAGCCTCATTCCCTTATACCAGGCTTCCGGCGCGTTGAGCGGAGCAATTGGTTTTAAAGCTCTATTAGCCAATTCTTTCAATACGTCAGGTCCTAATTTTAAGCGAGCCTTAAAAATCGCGCTCTTTGTAGGAAGCGCGAGGATATTAAAGTCTGGGGCAAGAGAAGACAAGCTTTCGCAAATTATCCTCAGAGCTTCCTCTTGTGGCGGGTCCCGCCAGAGAGACAGAGCAATGATAAAGTAAACTAAAAATGTCGCGGGTAAAAGTCTTACTCGCTTGGTAAATTTATCGAATTTGAGAAGAATCTCATCTACTAACGACCCCAGGGCAAACGTTAGAAAGGAACCCCACGCGGATGACGTGGCTGAGGTCAATGGAATCCGGCAAAGATTTTCTAGACCTCGACACTATGGCGCCTCCAAAATAGTGGACCTGTTTCAGGGAAAAGTTACACTGGATTGATGATACCAAAAAATGTCCTTAAGTTAACTGTATTGGGCCTAGGGCCCTGGACTGGAGCCCTGGGCGAGCGACCTGGTCAAGATTTCGGCCCACCTGGGTGGTTAGCCGCTCTGGTTGGGGTTTTTCGCTCGGTCGGGTCGGGCCCAGAATTCCAGGCCAAGAACTTCAGGCCCAAACCCAGGTGTAAAATTTGAAGCCCAGCCCCCTGAGTCTTGAGCCATTATACTACAAATTTAAGTTGGCGAGGTGGGCTTGGGGCGTTGGAGGGGCTGGCTCAACGATACTTTTGGCCATCGCCTTTCAGTTATCTTAACTTTAATTATTAAGCATTTATTATGTTATAAAATTGTCAAAAAATAATAAAATAAGTTATAAAATAATATTTAAATTGGTAATATAAATAGTTTTTTTAAAAAAAAATAGTAATTTTAAAATAATTTATACGGCAAAAACAGTCTCAAGAGGCCTCTCTTCCCTGCCGTCCGGCCCCGTGGATCGCGGGGAGTTGGACCGAGGCCTGGGGACTGGACATTCTAAAAATTAGCGGACAAATTGTGAATAAAATTAATGTTTCATTCTCAGCGAAAGCGCTCCAACTCGGCGGCCCAGAACCTGGCGCGGGCTCGTGGCTGACCAGTTGGAGCCCGAGATCTTGGGAGGCCAAATTTGAGTCCTTGACACTGACAGTGGGCCATTGACCTAGACCTGGCATAAAGAATATAATCAAAACAGATCAAAAACCGGTATTTCTTCCTGACGCCAGTTGTCAGGTTACTTTAGATAAATTCAGCAGTCAGGCGAGCCAATGAAAAGTCTTCCCTTATCCATCCAGTCCCTCCAAAAGATTATTGATAAAGGGGCTATTTACGTCGATAAGACATATTTAATCCCTGAGCTTATTAAGTACGAACAAGTTTTTCTCTCCCGGCCCCGGCGGTTCGGCAAATCTCTTTTTCTCGACACCCTGGAAGAGGTTTTTCAGGGTAACGCGGCCCTTTTTTCAGGCCTTAAAATCGCTGATTCCGGC
>JAISMU010000121.1 GCA_031276635.1 Deltaproteobacteria bacterium
TTGCAGTTCCTCCTCTTCAATTGGGTTTAGAATTCGCCCATTTCCAATTTTACGACCACGTTTAAGAGACGTTAAAGATTCTTCGCCAGAGACTGAATAGTCATGAAACCATTTATATATAGTAGAAAGAGCGACCAGAAGACAAGTAGAAATTACTTTAGCATCATAGCCGCCATATTGTAAAGTGATAGCGTTACGCTTCAATACGTCGATCTGATTAGGGAGTTCCTTAAGATTGTTCTGTCCGTTCATGAATCTATTATAATAAATGAATTCAAAGAAATCAACTATTTTTTTCATATTCAACGAAAAAAATTCAAGCTTTTTTTGACAGCTATTTGACGCGTTGCTTTATTTTTTAATTTAATAATGACATGCATAAATAAAAAATAATTCAACAAATAATATATATTTATTGAATTATTATGCCAATAGTATGTTCTAACAATTTCTCGCCGGGGTAATAATAAGGTATATTTGTAGAGAGTAGAGGTATTCTTAAAGACGAACAGCCCTGCTCCATATTCGCCCTGGTGGATAAACCTTTGGTCTTTCGATATAAATTATCGGCGTTAGCCTTATTGACCGTATCTAAATTTGGAGCGTAATACCCGTCCTGAATATGGGGTTGAGACGAATCATATGTATTACTATAGGAACAATAAGCGAAAGAAGCATTTCCGCTGGAATTAGCCGAAGTAATTATTGGCAAACAATGAGCGGTGATAAAATCTCCACCAGTAAAGGGCAAGAATTTTTCAATTGAGCCAAAACCCATATGGTTAAAAATCATGGGCTTTTCTTCAACGGCTATATGAACCCAGAGTTTATTCTCCGAAGTCAACCCTGAATACATATCCATACCTGTGTAGATCGTTGGTAAATTAAACCAGCAGCCCAACTTACAAATTCCGGTGTGGTCATCAACATCTCCGTCAAAAGCCGTTGATAGATAATAATCACAGTAATAAGTCGGCTCTTGAGTCCCGTCTCTTAACCTGTTACCACCTAAGGTATAAAATAATAAATGAATATAACAACTACCAGCCGGGTCTTTAAAAACATATCTCTTAGTCGATATTGAAGTGTTGTAATTAACACCGGGCTGGCCAATAACGCTGCCAAAAGGCATCGCCCATCTAGTTCCGGGAGTGGTGATATCGGTATTAACTGAATTTTGGTATTTCAAAGTAACCGTATCATCCGCCACTTTAGCGAATCCCGCGCTAACACAAAATGCCGCGATATCTGAGGCTAACATTGAGGCGTCCGAGGGGACGGTGTGCTGATACATGGTTTACTCCAATAACATCGCGGCGGAAGTCTCATTGGCCGAGGACATCTCCCGTTGGACCAATAACCAATTCTGCCCATTATGAGTCAGAATGTCCCCGCCAGCCGCGCCCCAGCCGGTAACGAAAGACAACCCCTCGGGCTCGCCAAAAGTCCCGTACTCTGACGCGTTAGAACAATAAAATATTTGTTTCATTAAAGCGTATCTCTCCGTATTAGAGCTGTCTTTCAACGGCTTGTAATAAACCATCCGTTGAGAGGCTACACTCGCCTTATACGGCCAAATTGGTATACCTAAACCTCGCCCGCCAGCGGGCCCACTGGTCAGTGGCGTGGACTGCCACCGGCCCGAGGGGCAATAAAGCATGCCGGAGATAACATTAGACGCGCCCCAGGGGCAGCCGTTGACAATCGTCTTATAGTCGTTAGTCGTGATATTGTTGCCCGCGATCCACAACGGGTAGGGGTATTGAGTCGGTAGCCCGTATGGCATTATAAAGCCGCAATACAGCGCGCCCCATCGCTCGTTATGCCTGAACGCGCCCATAAATCGACGAGGCGAGGCGGTCAGCCAATACTGAATCGGGTTCCGGTGTAACGGCACCCTCACAATTACTGAACTGGTAGTCCCGGTGTCCCGGTAGCTGTTCTGGGGATTCTGGCCAAACTGCTTGACATCCGCGCTCGGCAGGTACCCCGCCGAGCCCTCCAGCTCAAACGCGAAAATATCCTGTGTGGTCTGTTTCCGGTAAATTATGTGGACATAGATGTTGCCCTGGCCAGAGACATCGGTCCCTTTCAACTGGTAACAGTCGATAGTTGTCTCGGTGTTGACCTGCTCAGTCGCGTGGTCCAACTGTTGCCAACCGTTCGCCTTGACAAAGTTAATCAGGATACCAATCATGTCATCGGCGCCGCCGGTGGCGATACCGCTAGTTGTGGCCATTTAGCCCCCCAATATCGACATCAGGCTATTCTTTTCCCGACTGTTGGATTTTTGTACACCCTTAGAAAATTTCTTATGATTCACCACAATATCTACCAACTTTTCCTTATCAACCTTAGCCTCAACCCCAACATCAACCTTCACCCCCTCGGAGATCGTCCCCAGGAACTTGTTGACGTTATTGGAATTGTTATAGATGGAGCTCTGGAGAGCCGCTGGGCTCCCGACCATCCCGCCCTCAGCGAACTTCGGGGTCAGGGCTCGCAGGTCGAGCCGCTTCATCTTGTTGAGGTAGTCGAACAGACTCGGCCCCCAGAACTTAACGGCCTTGGCGTTAATTATGTACTCTCCGTTAGAGAGCCGGGCCATGATGCTGTCGCTGGTACTGGTGCCGGGGCCTTTTATCTGGCCGCCGTCAGCGGCGTAAACCGGGCCCCCCTTGGCGAACCCGCCAAAAAGTCCCATGAGCATGCCACCGATGCCACCGCCACTACCGCCGAAAGAGCTCATGATGCTGGAGGCTATCTGCTGGGCGGCGATCTGGGCGAGGCCCTGGGCAATGTTGTAGAGCATGGTCCGGAGAGCCTCGCCGAGGGTCATGGTGCCAGCGGCGATATCGTTGAGCATGCCGGTGATGGAACCTCGGATAACATCGTTAATGCTGTTGGCGATCTCGCTTAAAGGCTGATTCAACTGGACTATTTCAGCGTGAACTTTTGAGATTTCGTCAGAAAAGTCCAAACTTAAACCAGCTTCTTTAGCCGCGTCTTGGACCTGTTGCAGACCAGTTTCCAATTGGTGAAGGGTATCTTTATTGGCCTCGCTAATCTTTTTCATCTCTTTGAGGCCTTGAGACTCCGACATTACCCCATCTCGAACATTATCGCTTACTAATTTCTTTTGACCTTCAATTTTAGACTTCAAAGTTTCATAATTTTGAAGAATATTGTTAAATACTTCCTTATAGGCCTCTTCGGTCGATGTGGCCCCCCTGGCCATCACCTTGTCCAGGTCCAGCTGCGCCCGCTGCCGCTCCGCCTCCGTTCCCTTCGCCGCCTTCGCTACCGCCGCCTGGGCCGCCGCCACATCCGCTTCGTACATCTTGGAGCGAGCGTCCAGAACCGTCTGCAGGTACTGGTTTACGTCCGCGTCCCCCCGCTTAAAAGCCTCAGCGATCTTCTTAGAGGCCTCCTCAGCCTCGAACTGGGCGCGTTCAGCTTTAATCTTAGCCAGCTCGACCGACTCGTCCTTTTCCTCTTTCTTGCCGCCGCCGCCCTTCTTGCCCGACGGAGCGTTTAAACGCTTTAAAGCGTCTTCCGATGCTTTTTCACTATCGGCTTTGACAGTCTCAATTTTTTTGTTAATTTCATCAATTTTAGCTTCAGCCTGAGCAATTAATACACTTTCTTTAGCCGCCAAAGAATATTGTAAAGCTACGGCTTCAGCATTACCCGCTCTCAACGCCGCTTGAGCGGCCTCATTAAACGCCGTTATCTTGGCCTTACATCCCGCTATAACCGCTTCTTGAGTAATTCTTTGAACCTCTAATTCAGTAACCTTAACCTTCGTCAACATCTCCATCCAGAAGCCAAAACCGTCATTAATGGCTTTCTTCCGTTCTTCTTCAGTAAGTTTAGCTCCCTTGATATCTTCTGCCCGCTGAATAGCTAACTCAGCGGCTAACTGAGCCTGCCTGTCCATCTCAGCTCGAGCGCCATCTTTCTGAATCTCATCCAGAGCGGTCTGTAATTCTTTGGCCTGCCTCAAAGCCTCTCTTTTTTGTTCTTCAGTCGCCTTTGGATCCGCAATAACTGCGTTTAATTCTTCAAGTCTCGCCTTAATAACGTCTGTCATGGCTTTAGTTGATTCTTTAATATCTTCTAATCCCTTCTGATATTCGGCCACCATTTTATTGGTATCAATCAGACTCATCCCAGAAAAATATTTAGGCAACTCCATCGCCATCTTCTGAGACACGGAAAGAGACGCAGACAATACTGAATCAATATCCTGAGCCGCGCTTAAAGCCGATTTTTTTACTTCCTCATTAGTCTCCTTAACTTTATTGAGGTATTGAGTAACACCATCTATTAATGGTTTAAAATTATCAAGATTTATATACGAAACTATATCAAGATCTTTTCGTAAATCAATATTCCTGTCATAAATAAAATCATCTAATTCTTTATCAGCCTCACTATAAGTTTTGATACCAGCTTTAACAGCTTCACCTAACTTTATCTTATATTGATTTATTTGAGATATTGCAGTTTCTGACCTTTTTTTAGCTATATCATTAAGTTTAGCATATAATTCATTATTTTTTTGCAAATAAACGTTATCAAAATAATCACCCCTTGAATACATTGCAGACATTTCTTCATTGTAGTCTATTTCATCAAATATAGCCTTAATTTCATCTTTACCGGTTTCATTAATAGATTTCCATGTTTTATTTGCTGTTTCTCTGACTTTTTTAAAACTTTCTGCACTAGCCCGAACAAAATCATCCCAAGCCGCAGTTTCACCTAAATCTTTATACCATTGAGGCATATCTTCATCTTTAGTAGCCTCAATAACGATCCTATGCCGCTCAATAGCAATTTCTTCACGTTGTTTGTCAGACTCCGGCCCAGGCGTTAAATTAATTTCCCTTGTCTGTAGAGACGCTAACCGTTCCGCGTATTTATCCAAAGCCGCGATTGAGTCAAAAATGGCCTTTTTCTGCTCTTCAAGCTTTCTTTTCGTCTCCTCAATGCTCTTTTGCCATGACGTATACGCCCAAACAATCCCCGTTATTCCCAAAACAATGGCCCCAATAGGACCACCTACCATAGCCAGTAAACCCCTGAACGCCAGCCCTATTCTGCCTATTATCCCCGGCGCGTTCGCGGCGGCCACCACCGCTGGGCCAACCGCGGCCTGTAAACCACGGATAGCGGCGGTATGTGTCGCTACCGTAATTGTTCCTTGAGCCAATAATCTATTAAAATTCGCCTGAACCTGATTGTATCTCGCGACTTCAACCTGTAACGCAGCTTGAGCCGCCTTCTAAGCCGCCGCCTGTTGAGCCGCCGCCTTCGCGAGCACTCCCTGAGCGACTAAGGTTTTTCCTAAATTAACCAGACCAAATATTAATTTTTTAGCGATTGTAGCGGCTAATAATACTAATGCGGCGTTAAACGCTCCACTTACCGCGCCACTCTCAGTTAAAGAAACTGATAAAGAAACTAAAGTCTTTATAAACTCTAAAGCAACTTTAGTCGCGCTCAATAAATCCTTAGCGTAATTCTTAAATACCCCAGCTCCACCTCTTACCGCGTCAGTAATCCCTCTTATCCCCTCTTTAAGGCTGTCATTGTCTTTAAAAAATGACTCAAGCTGAAGGGACTCCAGAGCCCCGGTTAACTCATCAAAAACAACCTGTATCCCGCTTCTGATTGTTTCAGCCATCCTGGCGGTGCTACCCGCCGCGTTTTTATACATATCGTCTAATTGCTTATTAAATATGTCCGCGTCTTTTTTGAACATATCCATAAAGGCGAAAACAGCCGGGCCAGCCCGCTCGCCAAAAATTTTAGTTACTTGCTCCGGCCCTACGCCCTTCGCTACCATTAACTCAATAGCGTCAAAAAGATTTTTGGCCTTCCCCTCCGCGTCTACAGCGGATTCCCCAAATGCGGCAAAAACTTTATGCACATCTCCAAAAGCTGACCTTAAGGCGGTGCCAGCCATACTGCCCTTAATTCCAGCGTTTGCCAGATCTCCCAATAAGACCGCGACAGTTTCAATATCGTAACCATAGGCCACCGCCACCGGGCCAAGGTAACTAAAGGCTTCGCCTAAATCAGCTAAATTCTGGGTCGAAGAACTAAAAGTCTTAACTAAAACATCATTAACACGGCCTAATTGCTCAACTTCTAATCCCATACCGGTTAAAACACCGGTCGTTATATCAGCCGCTGTGCCTAAATCTACTGTCCCGGCGGTGGCCAAAGCCATAGTCCCAGGCAGAGCCTTAATCATCTTCTCAACATTGAAACCCGCCATCGCCAGATATTCAAAACCCTGAGCCGCTTGAGAGCCCGAGAATTCTGTTTCCGCCCCAAGTCTGTTAGCCGTGGCGACTAACCTCTCATATTGCTCATTAGTAGCCTTAGATGAAGCCCTCACCTTGAGCATCGTCTGCTCAAAATTCGCGCCAGTCTGGATAATATTGGACGTGATTGACTTCAGTCCCTCAAAACTCATATACGCGGTCAAACTGGCTAACGCGGCTTTAATGGAGTTACCTAACTGATTAAAAGCCCCAGATAACCCGTCAACTTCTGTTGAGCCACTGAGACCAAGCCTCTCCAACTCAGACATTAAGTCTGAAATAGCCGAAGGATTAGTTAATATTGTATCAATATTAATTTTTATGTTGAAACTATTAGCCATAATATTAACTCACCAACTAATTAACTGTTATCAATCACGTAAGACTTACCTGGAATAAAGCCTCGACTCTCTACCGGCACACCCCGTTCGTTATCCATGCTCAACACGCTTCGCGGCTTCTCTTTAAGCTCCTGGTCTTCCGTCTGTTTGACCAAGTCATCAATATGGCCACGCTCGCCCTTATCGGCGAACAACATACTGACATCGGCGATAAATCCCAGACGGCTCTCAGCCTCCAGGCTCTTGATTGTTCGGCACACCGATAGGACCCTGGACACAGGCATTAAGGCCGCCTCGCGCCAGGTGAATCCCTGAGCCATTAAAACTAAGACAAGACGCTGCCAGTATTTGAGGGTTCTTTCTCTTTGAGCAACTGACTCGACTGCTCTCGAATCAAAACGCTTACCTGCTCCACTACCGCGGCGACCCCCAGAACCAGAGGGGTCACCTGACGGGCGAAAAAAGAGGCATTAACCTCGATCCACTTGCCCAGAGCGTTCGTCACCTGGGAAACCGGTAATGTCATGAACTCGTCAACTCTTTGAGCCTGGCGTAACACGCGGTCTTGGTTAATCGGGTCTGGGTCCAGCACAGCGGCCAGTAACTGGCACACCGCCTTCGGCTGAGAGCTACCGAACCCCAAAAGAGACTTAATCTCCAGATTTAACGTGCCATCAGCTCGCTTAGTTGGGAAAATATCCTTAAAGGATTCCGCCCCAGTTTCGCTTGATAATTGCGCAATAAAATCCATCAAGGCGGGCATGTCCGCTGGGCGAATCTCCCCTAACTTGTACACCGTCTCGCCAAGCTTAACCTCGTAAGTCCGGGGCAGCTCCAGTATGGTCGTTTCCCGGGCCGGGGCCTCCGGCCTGGGAACGCTCTTATTCTTGTTTTGACTCAATTAAACACCCCGGACTACTTTAATGTTGCCGAACTGGCCCATGTCGCCCGAGACCGGCTGGGTCTCATCGGCCAGGGGGCTAGCGGCCAACTGGAACTGGGCGATCTCAGCCGAAATCAATCCCAGGTTCTGGACCGGGTCAAACTTCACCCGGTACAAATCCACGGTGGTCGGAGCCCCGTTGTCCAGCATGTTGTAGCCCTCAAACCGAACCCACCACTCAGCGTCCGGCTGGGTGAACATGTTGGTCATGCTATAGGCCCCAACATCATAAGTGGCGGTAACGGTCCCGGTCTGGGCGGTCAGGGCCACAAAAGAGCCTCGTGGCGCGTCCAGGGTATAGTCAGTCCCCGCTACCAGAGCGGTTGAAGTCGAATCAACAATGGCCACGTTACTCACGTTAATGTCGCCGTTTAACAGGTAAGTCTTCCCGACCTCCCAAGCGGTATAAGCGGCGGTCCGGGCCGTGGCGGCGGCCTTCTCCACATTCAGGCCGTTCAGACACAAGCTCAGGTTAAAGGCCGAGAACTCTTCCAGCGTGGCCGACAGCGAGGCCGTCTTCTCAGTGATATACGAGACATCAACCAAGTTCTGGCCACTGTAAGACTCACGATGCTCCTGCTTAGTCACGCTCATCGACAGGGAAAACTCAGGAGCGTTCCCCAGCCAAACACCCGCGCCGGGAACGTACACCCCGCTGCTCTGCACACGGGTAAAGGCGTAGAGTTTGCCCTGTCCCCGGTAATAAATCCGCTTCTCAGCCATATTATTTCTCTCCTACAACATCAAGGGTCAAATTGAATTGAGCGGTTAAAAAAGTATACCCACTCTCGTTATATATAGACGAGTTACCTCTAAAGAGGCCTCGGGTTAAATACATACAAGGCAAAATTTCAAAACCTTGTAACACTTTTAAGACTTTGAGCATTAGTTTGCCGCCCTCGGTCCGGCTCGCGAATCCAGTCTTGGCGGTTGTGGGCTCTTTGGTCCCGACCACCACCCCCCAGTACTGAACAACCTGGCACGCGATTCCATTTCCCGCCGTATTAACGCCACGTTGGCCTGGGGTATTGGCCGAATGAATCACCGGGTCGTCTCCCAGATACAACACTGAGACGTTAGGGAAGGCGACCTTACTTTGAGCGAGGTCAGCGTAATCCCCGATACTGCCAACATTTATCTCGGGGGGCATGACCTGCTTTAAGCGGTCAATTATCAACTGTTCGGCGAACAGGTAATTATCTTCAGGGAATGAGCTCATCTAACCACTTCTGAATAACGGTTTTTATGCCAGACTCATAACTAAGAGGTAAATCAACCTCATTATGCCCGCCTCTTAATGGCAGCATGGGCCGGGGCTTGACCTTCTTCTTGCTCTTCTTTGTCGTATACCCCCACTGGTGGGGAGGGAAGTACTTCACATTCGACATCTGGCCCAGAAAGATGTTTTCTCCCTCCATGCCTACTGCGAATGACGCGGCTAATCGACCGGTCTTATATAAAGTTTTGCCACCAGAAGCCAACACCCTCTGGGAAGGTATCCAGGGCACGCCCCAAGGATCAATTTCTCGGTCGAATTTATCCTGAGTTTCTGATTTCAAATACCCAGCGATCTCGCGTTTGAGCTTAACAGGCTTTATTAATTCCTTTTTAAGCTTATCTAAATGCTTTAACAGGGCCTGGCCATATTCAACATTAATATTAATGGCCATAGTCCATCCGCCTCATGACATTATTGGTGAAGATCTGTGGACGGCGGCTCTTCACCGCCATCACATCCTGAGCCGACCAGCTCTCGGGCTCCTGCCCGTCCTCATCCAACAAATTGGCCTTGCCCTCGGCCAGGTCCTTTAAAAACGCCACCGCCTGCCGGTAACGGACGTACACCGCGTTATCTTCTGAGTCCTGAATTCGAGACTCCCATAAGCGATACCTGGCTATGACACAATTCAGCCATTTTAAGGTCTGGTACTCTTTTCCAGCGGGTAAGGGCAGTTTATATCTCCGGCCTACATAGCCATTGATCTCAGCGGCCCCATCTTCCAAAGCCGAGTCGATTGAAGTATCGGTCTTCCCGTCAGCTATGGACAGCTGCGCAATCTCCTGGCCATACCGCGCTATTAAGTCCTCTTTATTGGCATATTTAATTGTTGCCATCGCCAGGCCTCACTCTTAGCTATTGGTTAGCTTGACCAGCAACTGGGGCCGCAGACAGATCGGCAGGGTATTGCTCTCCACGTGGATATCAATCCCGGTCTGATCTATGCGCGGGGTCTGCCAGGCGTAGTAAGCCTTGCCCAGGGTATTGATGGTGTCCACCCTGGCCGCCGGGGCCAGGTACCGTTTAAAGGTATTCCTGGTGCCCAGAGGCACAACCAGGCCCTCACCATTGGGCAAGAAGGGCACCGTGGTCGAGCCATCGGTAGCCGAGACCCGCCCGGTGTACTCCTCAAAAACCACGCCCTCAATCTCAAACCCGGTCGCCCGAGCGTCCTTTAACAGAACTGAGGCGGCCTGCCAGCCCAATAGGGCCTCCTTGACAGACGGGTGCTCAATCAGCTTGTCAAAGAACTCCGGCCCAACAAAAGCCCGGTACCCGGTGACGGTCTCGCCAAAAAGGTTCTTCTCAATATGCCGCTTGATGTCCCGGACAACCTTTCGGACATCCGTGGCGGGATTGGCAAAGGCGAAGTTTACGGTCTTCTGGGTAATCCCAAAGAAGGTAAAGCTATCAAACAGGGTAGAGGTGGTGTCAGAGTCCAGAACAACGCCCTTGACCGCGCTCAACTGCCGATACTCGTCAGTCGCGTCAAAATTGTCGCGAGCCTGCTGCAGCTTATCCAGCACCTTCTCCTGAACCGTCTCATAGATATTGTCAGTTCCGAACTTCCGAATCCCCATCACGTCAATGGCCAGAACAGAGTCAGCCCACGCGGTGTGCGGAATGTTTAAAGCGTAAGCCTTCCGCTTGATAGCGGACCCGGTCGGGGCCGGCTCACGCCAGGCGGAGGTCGGGACCAGCACCAGAGAGTGGTTCCGAACCTCAATCATGGCCGTGGGAGAGGCCAGGGGGACATCGGAGAACAACCCGAGGGAAGTAATCCGGCTGGGTCGGGGGGGCAGGTTGTCAATGGCCGTGGTCAAGTCAACCAGCGAAAACCCCCGATTCAGATTGTCAAAAGGATTTATAGTAGGCATTAGCCCTGGCCTCCTTAAATAACCTGTTCAGGGTAAGTGCCGGTAACGATCGCCGGCCTGGCAAAAATGAACTTCTTGTTCTTGAGCGCGGCCAGACCAATGTCAATCTTGGTCTGGGTGGTACTGGACCACTTCAAGTAGTTCGGGTCGATAGCGGCGGGACCCGCGATAAGCACACCCACCTTAAAGGAACTGGAAGGCGGCACGTCCTCCAGCAAGATCCCGTAAATGGTTTCACCATCCGGGGTCGCGGCGGTCATATCCCAGGGCTCCAGGGTCCCGGAACCCATCTGGACCACCGTTCCCAGGGGAACGATATTGGCCGTGGAATTGTTATAGAGCTGCCCTTCCCGCCCCAGGTACCGGGGCTGCTCATCCTTAAGCGGGTCGCTCAAGACGGGGCGCTTGATTTCAGGATTAGCCATTATTTACCCTCCTGCGCGTCGCGGCGCTGTTTGGCCTTATCGGCCAGAGACAAAGCCGGGGGAGCCAAGCTGAAATCCAGGGGAGCCTGGGCCTCGGGCATCGGGCTGACGTTAGTGAACGCTCCATCCGGTGGGGCTTGGGGAATCCTGGAGACCGAAGAAAGGGTCTTCCTGAAGGCCTGGAAGACGGTCTCGTCAGCGGCGATAACCGTGGCGAGGGCCTCATTTTTAGCGTCAAAAGCCAGCCCGAGCTTTTTGTAGTCCTCGGCCAGGGTCAGCTCCCGGTTCTGTTTGGTAAACTCGGTCTTCTCCTTACGCAGGGTTTCGACCTCCGCCTGGGCCTTCCGCAGGGAGTCTTTGAGAGTCTCCAGCTCAAACTTCAGAGACTTCATCTGCCCCTGGGTCTCAGCGGCGTTAGCCGTCAAAGTGGCCTTCTCAGCTTCCAGCGCCCCGCACTTAGCGGCGAAAGTGTTCTTTTCGTCACTCAGGGTCTGAATCGCGAGATCGCGGTCCAGAGTCCCCGGGCCAGAGCCAGGGGCCGAAACCGGAGCGGGAGCGGCCTGGTTATTCGTTTCCATGGCAACCTCCTTAGGTTGATAGATATTACCGACAGAAAACACTGTCGCGCTTGTGCCTCGGTCAGCCCCGACGGCGCAAAAACTCACTTCACGTATGGTGGACTTCCGAAAGATATCCATCGGCCCACGAAACTCTTTTCCATTAACAACGGCCTTTTCGTCAGACCGCAGGATCTGGAACTCTTCTGGGGTAATGTTCACTGACATCTGCCAGGGATACCCCTCATCAGCCAGGCTGGCCACCTTCCGGGCTGAGTCGCTGCTGTCCAGCAACACGCCCTCAACGATTATCTTCCCGGTGTCTTTAGATATATTGGTGGCGAAACCGACAATCTTCTCTGAATTATGGTCCAGTAATATGGGCATCTTCTTGTGAGAGAACTTCACCCCGGCCAGGTCGAAGATTACCGCGTCATACAGGAAGTGGTCGCGGACCTGCTCCCCGGAATAGGCGACACCTTCAAAGGTCCGCTTCTTGGTCTCCGGATCGGTGAGGGCGAAGTCCAAAGCGTCCGAGACCAAGAATATATTTTGACTTTTAGTTTTTTGGCCGGTAACATTATTGTCAGGCATTAACTCTTTTCCTTTTCCCCATTGTGAGGTGACGCGTGTCTAGATACGATATAGCTCCTGGTTGGACTTCTGGTGTTAAAGAAATAGATGAAGCCCGGCGTAAAAATTTTGACGAAATGGTCCTTAACCATCCCGATATTAAGCCCCTGGTTGATTCGGGTGAATGGGACAAAATGTCTCCTATGGAGCATAAATGGTTATATATGGATTTATATCCATGGTCTCAAAAGGCCATTGAGAACTCTATCAAGATGTGCGATCAGATAAGCGCTGATTTTCGTAAGCGCACCATCAATGATGGTCTTGATGATGACGAAGAATAACTTTCACTGTTATTACCCCCTTTTTATCCCTTATGAGGTGTCCTATGGCCGATGAATCCAACAACAAAAAACCTCGCTTCAAGAGTGATGCGTCTTACATCGGTGGTCGCTGGGACGCCGCGGCCTGTGCTGGATGGGTCGCTAATGATGAAGCGTTCCACAAAGAACAAGCCCGAATCAAAGCGACTCCCGATTCGAAAAAAAGAAGGGCCTGGATTAGAGCCAACGCCAAAAGGGAACACGCCGAATTGGCCGCCTGGCATAAGCGTTGTGATGATATCGCCAAAGAAATCCAGGGCGAAGACTATGACCCTTCAATTTACCAAGACGATGATGAATACCGTCCTAAGTAGTATTATTATTTATAATTATTTGACTTTTTGTATGCTTGTCTGTATTATTAATCATTAACCCTTTTCCCCCTTGTGAGGTGACACATGTCGAGATACGGTATATCCCCTGGTTGGCCGACTGGGCTTAGTAAAGAACAAGAAGAAAAACGTCGCAAAGAATTTGACGAAGAAGTCCTTAACCATCCCGATATTAAGCCCCTGGTTGATTCAGGCGAATGGGACAAAATGACTCCAATGCATCAAAAGTGGTTATTACTTGACCTGATTCCATGGTCTCAAAAGGCCATTGAGAACTCTATCAAGATGTGTGATCAGATTGACGCTGATTTTAATAAACATATCATCAACGATGGTCTTGATGATGACGACTAATTATCGCCATTGATTAATTGAAAATAACCATCGGGTCTTTTTCTTGCCTCTATATTCAGCTAATTGGACTATAAGTCGTCCTTTTTTATCAATATATTTTCTTTTTATCTGAACTTTCATTCCAGGCAATATAGTATTTTCATATTCATAATTAGAAACGCTTAAAATCTGTCCAGGTATGCCTCTATTTGTTTCTACTTTAAATATAATTCCTTTAGAACCAGCATATATTTCGCTTATGTTTCCTGACGTAGTCTAAGGATAATTACCACCACTAAAATCTATTACATCTCCTTTTTTTTCCATTTTTATGTAAATCAAGTATACTTTCACTTTTATTTAATAAATTAAATTTTCTCTCTAATGCCGAAACACCTCTTTCAAGATGCATTTTTTTTATAAATTTTAACATTTTTAATGTGTTAACTCCTAATTGTCTGATTTTAAGAAAATTGTTAGTACTATTAAAAACATCATCTGAAGGATTATCAAAAAATTCTCTTAAAACTGTGTTAATTTTTTTACATAAAATCCCATTATTCATAATCATAGTGACTAATTGTCTTTCCCCAGTTGTTAAATATTTCATCGCCTCTAAACTTAAACGATTTTCTTTGTTATTATCTTTTCTTAAATTTATATTAATTGTATCTTTCAAAAAACTATTAGATTCACGCGCATAGTTTACTAACTTATTATAATCATCATTTAATTTGAACTCGAGTCTTTCTGGTCCACTTAATCCAACTAAATGCCCTGTTTCAAAACTCAACTTGCTGAATTCCTCTTCTGACTCAACGCCCATCTCTTTAGCCCGGCGAAGAATTTCCCTCATTCTTATCTTTTCTTTCTCATCTTTCTCATAATCCGGTAAAGGCTCACTCAAAAATGGATTATCTTCCTGTACAAAAATCTGATCCTCTTCCTTTAAACTCTCCCACTGTTTCTTCGTCATCCGGGTGACATCAATCGGCTCACCCGGCTTCCAAGGAACAATAGGTTTCTTGCCATCTTCCCCGTCATCACCATCACCATCACCATCACCATCACCATCACCTCACCACCGCTACCACTGCCACCGCCAAGTCCGCCCCCCGCCCTTAGAGCCCCCATCATCACCAAGGGCCGTTAAAACGATGCGCGCCAGAAAGCGCGCTGCCAGAAGGTTATTGGCCGATTGCCGCGAGTAAAGCGAGGGGTAAAAGACGCGAGCCGCGGTTGAGGAGGCTCCGGCTGAGGGAGGGGGGACTCCGTTAGGGGCCGACTGCCAGAGGCCGGAACCCGGCGAGGGGGTTTTTGGGGGGTAAGTTCATGACGCCTGTCCACGCCTAAATAAATTTATCATATAATTTCGGGTGCTTACATTTTGGTTCTCAATAAAATTTTTGTAGTCATTTCGGGAAATTACAGTTTGTTTCGAGGTCAATTTTAGTGTCGAAACTGACCCCTGGTTTTGGCGAAATAAGGGTATTTTCATGCGAGGGAAAATAATTATTTTTGGCGTTTTTAGCCAGACAGGCTTGGGAAATCGAAAAAGGAGTAAAAAATTTTTAGTGTCGAAACAGAAATTAAACTGGCTATTTTTGCAACTTATTTGGGTCGGTTTTGGCGGGATTTTTTGGTGATGGGGGCTAGGGGCGGAGAATCCGGGAGTCTGGGTTTTGAAGGGGCTAGATTAAGGGTGTTGTTTGAGGTTAATTTGAATGACAGAGTATTGATATATTATAAACCATAACGGTTTTAGCGGATTTCAATCTAATAAAAGCAATGAGCGAAAGACGCAAGTTTGGGAGAAAAAGTGGCTGTTTTTGGGGGAGGAGCCAATAGTCCTGGGAGGTGAAAATTAGCTGAAAGCGAGCGGTTTTTTTACTAGCAAAAAGCGGGCTAAAATAAGGGTTTTTTGGCCAAACTTGATAAGTCAACAAAAATAAAACCGACATATATGCAATTTTGCAATTTACCATGAAACTCAGAGTAAGTAGCAGAAATCACAGCAAAAAATTTTCGCTATTTTGTACAGCTGTTTTGCGCGGGGGGTAAGGCCAGGACTCAGGAGCGCCCACCGGGAAACTCAACGTAAGTAGCCGAAATCACGGCAAAAAAAACTGTGTTTCATGACACGGGGGTGAGGGCGTCCCCTCATGAGCATTTATCGTGGGTGAACGGTTACAGCACTTGGGCTATTGAAGAGACTTGAAAAACAAATAATAAAAATAATAAAGACCAAAAAAAACCAATATTAATAATAAAGACAGTATAAAACCACTATTAAACTTTTTATTAGACATAATAAACATTTTTATTGGCAAAAATAGCCGAGTAGTAAGAAATTAACTTGAGACCCCGTTCGTTTAACCAGTGTGTTAAAAACCCGCCCGGTTGTCAACTAATTTTTTTAAGACCCAGAAGTAAAGCCTTTAACGCGGCCTGGCCCTGGGGGTCAAGGGCGTAGAGCTCTGGTCGATAAGGCTGGAGCCAGCTTTTATCCGAGGCTATAACCCTGGGGCCGGACTGGGGGCTTTGGGCTCAACATTGTTGAGAAGGTAGCCGAAATACTCCTCGCGGAGGGAGGTGGCCAAGGGTTCGGAGAGCTGGCCGAGGCACAGCCTGTAGACTAATTGGAACCCTTCAGGGTCTACTAACTGGTCAAATTGTGGCCAAAGGATGGGAGTGATGTTGAAGAACGCGACCTCGGTCATGGGGCCTTCGTTAAGGATAACGCGAGCGAGGGCCAGAAAATCAAAGAGATCAACCCCGAGTTTCTGGCAGATGTCTTCCATAAGGAAGAGTGAGCAAGATTGATAGAGCATGAGTGTGCTGAGATGGGACTGCTTGAGGCCAAAAAAAGCGGCGGCCTGCTTTTGATTAAGCCGGCTATTTTTGAACCAAAGTTTAAGAGAGAGACGGAAAAGTTTCATAGTGTGAGAAGATTTAGATTTTTGGGTAGTCATAACGGCTCCGAAAATAGTTGAAAAAAATATTAAAAAACCCTTGACATTGTACCCTATGTTGAGGTTAGTAAATTTTAACACTAATTGAGAGCCCTTGACAAGGGCGGGAGGTGAGGTGTGAGGTGGTGAGAGATAAGCGAGAAGAAAGACTTCTTTGACGCGGCTTTTAGGCATGAGTTTATAGCGCTGCCGCTGGCGGTCAGGCGGGAATTACCCTTTAAGGCGGGGATCAAGTCGGTCAAGGATATAAAGACGGACCAGGATCGGAAGGCGGTGGCGAAGGCCCTGGGGTATGAGCGCGCGGTTTTTTTGAAACGGGGGCGGCTATTGTTGAGGCCGGTGCTGGGGGCTAGGGGAGGCCAGGATACTAAGTGGCTGGAGCCGCTGCTGCCGTTGCTGGCGGGCTTGGACAATAATGGGCAGGATTTAGTGAGTAATTTTATACTGTTTGTGTTGAATCGGAGGTAATTAGGTCTGAGAAATAAAAACCCGGCGCGTATGCCGGGGGGCTATTTGATCGTTACCTCGAAGGGCAGACACCAAGATGAATAGATTTTAATCCAATATTTTTTTTGTCAAAACAGATTTATAGGGACCGCGAGCTTCTGGGGCTTGGGACGGAACCGGGTCTGGAGCCGAGGGCGGACAACGCTGCCCCTCTTTTGTCCAGTTTACCGCCAGTAACAAGTGATTTAAAGGGTATTTATTCATGATTAGGGTTAAGGAAATATTTCTGGCCGCGTTGAAACCTGAGCTTACTGGAGTTCCGAAAGGAACTAAGCAAGAATTAGCAAAAAAAGCTGGTATTAGTTTCTCTAAATGCTCATGAGGGGACGCCCTCATCCCCGTGTCATGAAACTCAGATTTTTTTTGCCGTGATTTCGGCTACTTACGATGATTTTCCCGGTAATTTATCACATTTATTGTCTAATAAAGTCTCAACAGAAGACACTCGTAGGCTATAGCTAGGGCATTGGGATACCAATTTGAGTTATTTATGGACAAGGGCCGGAGCCTGTTAGGGCTATTAGACTGTAGCGTTGCAGCATAAATGTCCCCTATTAGACCTACCTCCCGAAACTGCCCCAGGGCCAAGGAAAGAAGTACAGCCGCCTCTGCGGATTATACGTCCATTGAGACGACCACCTAGGCCAAGACGTTCGTGCGCGAGGAGGGGCACAAGATTCCGTTGACGCTGGCGAGCCTGCGAGATGACCTGGACAAGGCGAACTGAGCCAGATGACAAATGAAAAATAGCTGTAATTTTAATTTTTACTTGCCTTTTGGGCGTGATTTTGGACCTAAGGAGAACATAAGGCAATCTATGAAATCTTCTATGTGAGGTGAGCTCTTTAGCTAGCGGCTGACCGGAACCATTGGCGCGCACCAGGTGAAATAGACTGCGTGAGCCTATAAAAAAAATGGCAACCGGCGGAGGCCTCCGAAGAAAGCAATAACGCCAAAAACATAGCTCAAGCGTGAGACCCGATAACTTTATCCTGAGTTTAAGTCTTGCAAAAATCAAATTTCTTGATTTTTGAGAGCTAGAGACTTTTTCTTTTGGGCAAAAAAACTTCGGTTTTGCTCAACGCGAAAACTGCGCTCAAAAATTGGCGATATTTAAAGTAAGTTAAAATAGACAGGCTTTTAATTAAATGCTAAAACGATTAAAACAAAGTAATTAAGAACCACAGCCAAAAATAACCTAATAAAGTTAAATGGTTAAAATTACAAGGTTTTTTGAGTTTAAGGGGTTTTCGGGGTTTTTGAGGGGGTCGCCAAACGTGGCGTTTGGGGCTTTTGGGCCCGGAGAAAGGTAGTCAGACTTGGCCCAGGAATTACTGAGGGCCGCGCCCCGAAAGACGATTTGACGAGTGTTCGCTATTTGAGGAGGGCTTGAATACGAAAACCGATTGCTTTTTTACAGCCTTAATTCTTAAACGGCTTTGACCCACAAGGAGAAGCGATGCCTGAATTTGGAAAGAAATTCATTTTAGACCTAGTCGGTCTTCCGCTCGAGTTCTGGGTAATGGAGAATTTTTCTCACAAGAGTAACGCTGATACGTCCATAGCTCACATCGCGGCTTTTAACCACGCCCTCCCCCCTTCCTTTAATTATTGGAAAATTATGGATGATTCCGGAAAAAAGATTACGTTGAACTATTATTTTTTTTATGGCTGGTGGGCCGTGCGGGATTTGAACCCACGACTCTCTGCTTAAAAGGCAGATACTCTACCGGCTGAGTTAACGGCCCAAAACTGGGGGAAATACCGCCAAAAAAACCAGGACATTTGATTATTTTAGGATCCAAGACCTAAAAACCAAAAGCCCAAGCTATGGTCAGCCCGGGCCCGCTGGTCCTGTCGGTAATCTTTTAGAATTTATACGAGTTATTTGAATTTGTCAATAGATTTTTTTTTCTTCCCGCCCCGCCCCAAGTCGCTTTTAAATTCTCAGGTTATTCTGAATTGAAGGTAGTCAAGGTAATATCTTTAATTTTAATATTATAATTAATATTTTTATATATCCTATAAAAGTCTATTTATAATTTTACCGGGCTAAGTCACGCTTCGGCCTGGTGTCGCGGCCTGGAATTGGCCCCTAACCTCATGAGCCAAAAATAGTCGCCAAAACCGGGAGACCAGCGACTCACAGGGCTTGGCCGTGGGTGGCCAGAGGCCCGGCTAACCAGAATTATCCCAGGGCGCTATTATATATAGTCAGTCAACAGCCTGACCCCTCCGTTTTTAGCCGGGCTGACCGGATTTAGCCTCTCTTGAGGAGCTCAACCCTCACTTGCGGCTCAAGAGAGTCTGAGCGGTTACTCAAACCCGGGCTCCCAGGTTTAAATCGGGAAAAATTTGTGTAATAATTAACCTAATAATGGGATTTCCCTTTAACCGGGCTGGCTCGAAAAGCTGACTATGAGGCTCCCGGGCCGCGACCTGAGTTGAGGTTTTTTCCGGGCGGGCTAGGTTTTTTCTCCCTCAACGCCTCCTCACGCCTAATCTGTTTTGCCCTGGCCGAGGCCAGGCCCATAAGGCGGTTTTCCCATGGCCTCGCGGCCTCTCATCATCACCATTGACGGCCCGGGTGGGGCTGGCAAATCCACCTTGGCCCGCGAGCTCGCCAAGCGTTTGAGCTGGCTGGTCCTGGACACCGGAGCCATCTACCGAGCCTTGGCTTTCACCCTGCGGGAAATGGGCCTGATCGACCCCAGCCCTGAGCTGGCCAGCCAGGTGGCCCAGAGCCTGGAGCTGGAATTTCAAATGGTTGACTCAGAACGGCGCTTACTGCTGGCCGGTCGAGATTTAGGCGAGGCCATCCGGACGCCGGAAATCTCCAGGCTGGCCTCATTTTACTCGGCCTGGCCGGAAGTCCGGCAAGCTCTGCTACCCCTTCAGCGGGCTCAAGCCCAAAAAGGGCCTCTGGTGGCGGAGGGCCGGGACATGGGCACAGTGGTCTTTCCCGAGGCCCCCTTACGGATTTTTCTGGAAGCCTCCCCAGAAACCCGGGCCCGGCGCGTCTATGAGGATCTGCGGCGGAAAGGCGCCCAAGTCAGCTATGAGCGCCTGGTCGAGGAGCTCCGAGCCAGGGATCGGTCGGACTCTACCCGCGACGTGGCTCCCCTGGTCAAAAGCCCGGGAGTCGTGGTCATTGACTCCTCCAGCCTGAGCCTGGATGAAACCCTGGCCCTAGCCTGGCGCCTGGCCCGAGAGACCTTTGGGGTGATTATTCGCCCAGAGACTTAGGCTCGCCCCGCCAAATTAAAGGCCTTCGCTTGGTTTTTCGCCAGGTATTTTGTCGAGCGTCGCTTCTTCTGAGGTTTAAAATGGGTTTCCGGTCCAAAATTCTCGCTCTTTTAGGCGCCCTTTTCCTGATTGTCCTGAGCCAGACCCTCTTCGGCCTGTGGCGGGCCTATTCCCTGGGCCGGACGTTACAATCCATGTCCAGCCAGGTTTTTGACGAGCTGGCCTCGACCATGGAGACTCAGGAATATAACCTGGCCGAGACCCGCTTAAAAGACAACCTCGCGGACTTAAACGCCATGCTGCGCTCCACCGAAAGCCAGACCCGGCTGGTGGGCCAGTTTTTTCAGACCCAGTCCCGCCTGGCCCGACTGTCGGACCAGGCCTTGGAAGCGGTTTTCCAGGAGGTCGGAATTTTTTCCAAGGCTTTCCTGCGGACCCAGGGTCAGGAGTATAATGGCCTGGGGGCCACCTTTGAGAAAAACTCCTTCGCCCCGGATCTTCCGTACTACCAGCCTTACGCCTACCGGGAGGGCGGCCAGACGCTCTTTGACCATGAGCTGGACACCGAGGGCCTGACCCCGGAACAAATGACCCCGGAGGCCCTGGAGGGGATCCACAATGAGGAACTGAGTCTGGCCTATTACCAGGCCTCCGCCTCCCAGGGGCCGATGTTGTCGCCCCCCCCGGCGGGGCAAGTGAACTGGGTTGAGCCTTACGTGGACCCCATCACCCGAGAGTTGTTGCTGTCGGCGACCACGCCCATCATGGCGGACAACCAGTTTCTGGGGGTGGCCTTTGTTGACGTGTCCCTCAAAAGCCTCAGCCAATCCTTGCGGGGCATAGGCGAGGCGGTCAAGGCCTCCCAGATCCTCGCCCTCAGCCCCAAGACTTTTAACGTCATCGTCGTGGAGGGCTGGCCCGAGCTGGCCCCAACTGAGGCCCGGGATCCCCAGGACCCGGAAAAGGCCATCATCAAGCTCCATAACCTGGTGGAGGCGCCCGAGGGTCAACGCGCCAAGGAGCTTTTCGCCAATCTGGCCCCAGGGGGGGTCGCTCAGGCCACAGCCCAACTCCCCGCCGGCCCCTGTCGCTTGCTGGCCATCAGACTTGAGGGCCCGTTGGCCGTGCTGGCCATCATTCCCCTGGAGCGGATTCACGCCGCCTCCAACCAGGCCCGCTTGGCCAGCCAACGGTTAATGGCTGAGGAAAAAATGGCCATTAAAAACAACATTTTCACCTCCGCGACGGCCATGGCCATCCTGGTGGCGGTCCTGCTCGTGGCCACCCTGTATACCCTCAAAACCACCAGAAACCTGACCCTGATCGCCCGGTCGCTCAACCGTGAGTCCCTGGATATTGGGCAGATGGCCCAGTCCATCAACTCTCTGGCCGAAAAATTGGCCACAGATAGCGTTTCCCAGGCCAAAGCCCTGTCCACCATTTCCCAAGCCATGCGGGACATCAATGTCCACACCCAGAACTCGGCTGACTCCACCAACTCCTGCGAGCGGGCCATGACCAAAACGACCGAGCAGGTGGTCGTTGGCGTGAAAAACGTTCTGGACATGCGCCAGGCCATGGATGGCATCTCCACCGCCACCACGGAAATCTCCAAGATTTTAAAAACCATTGAGACCATCGCCTTTCAAACCAATCTTCTGGCCTTGAACGCCTCGGTGGAAGCGGCCCGGGCCGGGGAGTCGGGGGCCGGTTTCGCGGTGGTGGCTGGCGAGGTCCGCAATCTGGCGGGCCTGTCGGGCGAGGCGGCTCACCGCACCGGGGAGCTTCTGGGTCAGGCCCTTTCCCGGGCCGAACAAGGCCAGAAAGTCTCGGTCACCCTGGAGGCTGGCTTCCAGGGCATCGAAAATTCCATAGTCGAGGCCACCACCCAAATCCAGACCATTTCCCTGGGTAGCCTGGAGCAGGTCTCGGGCCTGGCGGATATCGCCTCTTCCATCGTGGCCCTGGAAAAAACGGCTGACCAGACCCAAAAAGCCTCCCAGGACTCCATTGTCAACTCCAAAGAGCTGGCCGAGATGGCCGCCAGCTTGACAAAAACGGCCACTTCCCTGGAATCGCTCATCGACGGGGCGGACCAGGCTTAAACCGCGGTCGCCAGCCCTCAACCAACTAAAAATATTTTGAGGCTCCATGAATTTTAATTCGCAAGCCAACCCTTTTCTGTTGGCCCTATCCGCCTATCACAACCTGCCCTTGATCCAGCTGGGCGAGGACTCCCGAGCCACGGCGACGATTGGGCGCCTGAAGATCTTTTTCGGGCCCAGCGAGTGCCGCCATTATCTGCTCAGCCAGATACCCATCACCAATCTGCCCCAGGACCACCGGCGAAGCGGCCTTCTCCGCCAGCTGGCGGCCAGCAACTACTCTTCCTCCGGGGTCGGGGGCATCCTGGGGCTGGAAAAGAGCACGGGCCTGATCTGGTTGACGTACCGGTTCCACCTGAAAAGAGAAAAGCCAGAGAACTTTCTGATGACGGTGGCGATTCAATCGGGGTTGGCCGATTATTGGCTCAACACTGTGGTCAACTCGCCCAAGCCGATAGACTATCCCATGATTTAAGAACCATTGATTTAACCATCAATTATAGAGCCTTGACCTGAGCGACCCGGCGGGGAGAGCCCTGGCCGGCCTTGAGCCGGCCAACGACTCTTCTCGCCCCCGAACCGAGCCCCGAAAGGAAAAATTTTTTTTGGGCCTGGGCCTAAGAAAATCCGCTTCTCCCTGAGGCTCTCTTTTTTTAAAAAATTTTAATATATTATTTGTTTTTTTACAAAAATTTCAATTTTTCCAACATAAAATATTTCCCACAACATTTAGATAAAAAAACTTATTCAGACACGATATCCTGGCCTTCCGACTCATTCTGACCTGACCCCAGGCCCCCTCCAAGACCAAAAAATCTCTTTCCTAATCTGTTTTTTTTTGCTAACCTGTTTATATCTAGACGCAAAACCCAAATATCGCTCGACCTTTGGGGAATTTCCATGAAATTCAGAGAAATAGCCAATAAATTATTAAAGGCCTTATCTAATTACCTTAATCAGCCTCCGGTCAAGTTGGGCGAGGACGCTAAGGCCACTGTCTCCATTGGTCGCCATGAGTTTTTCTTCAGCCTCAGCGAATGTCGCCAATATCTGTTGAGCCAGTCCCCCATCGCCAAGCTACCCGCAGACCTGACCAGGAGGACGATTCTCCGGCGGCTGGCGGCCAGCAATTACCACTCCTCTGGCGAAGGCTATGTGCTGGGCCTGGAAAAAACCACGAGCCAGATTTGGCTGACCTGTCGTTTCTGGCTGGCTCGGGAAAAGCCAGATTCCTTTTTAAAAAGCCTGGCCATTCAAGTGGGCCTGGCTGAACACTGGGGCAATGTCACCCTGGCCCTGTTGGATCCCCCAGAGTTACAATTACTCAAGGCTAGCCATGAATTTTCTCAATGAGGCCGAACAACTCTTTGTGGCCCTCGCCGACCGCTTCAACGATCCGGAGCTGACTCTGACCCAGGGTACGTGCCGGGCCGAGTTTGACGGATATTCCTTAACCTTTAACTACGATGACGTTTTAAAAGCCATGTTCATCAAAGCCAGCCTGTGCCCTTTGTCGGCCCTCCCTGACCAGGATCAGGCTCTGATCACCATCTTGGAGGCCACCTATGAGTGGGCCAGCCTCCTGGGCGGCTCCTTCGGCCTGGATGATGATGAGGAATTTATTTTCTACCGGGCCCGGCTCGATCTGTGGCGCTCTGAGGCCCCCCTGGACAAAAACCTTCTCGTCAACCTCGTCCACACTATTATCGGGGCCTTGGACTGGGCGGTGGGAGCCCTAGGCCTGGCCAATGGGGAAAACTCGGCCCAATGAGCTCCCAAACTCCCTCGCTCCCCGCCATTTTCCGCTAAGCAAACTTAATTTAATCCTCTTATAAAAAAAAACCTTTTATTCTTCTTGAATCGCCCAAACGATATGTTATAATGTAAGGGCGATTCAGATTGGGGTATTTTTTGGATTCATTAAATGAACCATAGACTGCCTGAAAATAGTATTTAATTTTATTTATTTTTTGATATTACTGATTTGTTCCCATAAATAACGTAAGATAACGTTAGTTTCCAAAATCCATTGGCTTGGGCTAAAGGCCTCTCAAGGGGGTTCTTAAGCGATAATCCCAATTTAATTTTTCCAAGAGCATTGAGAATCATTTTTTCAGGCCGGTCAAATTCGTTACTTGCTTTACTTTGTTCTCTAAATATTGTAGGATAGCCCGAAATATTTTGAATATTTTGATTGAATGTCTGTTCCAGGCGGCAGATTGACTTAAAATCAATTCGAGCCTGTCAACATATGGGTTAGTGGCGACCAGATAATCAAGCCAGAGCCCCAAGGGAGTGGTCTGATGGTTGAAGAGTTGATCGCCTTTTTAAACTTCCAATTTGAGTTGGAAAAAAAAGCCACCAAACTGGTGGAAGGCGATACCGTAACCACGGTGTCCCGCTGGGGAGTCAACTGGCGGGCCTACCTCACCAGCCTAGAAAGGCTGGGGGTGCCCGTGGCCAAAGAAAACCGGGCGCGTCTGGACCGTTATAAAAGTCTCCAAAGTGGTCCGGAGCTGCATCAAGACCTGATCAATTTCCAGGCCAGACTCCGGCAAACCCTGAGGGACATGACCCTGGACCAGAGGCTGCCGCTGGACTTTCTCCAACGCGTCTTTCGGCGGACCAATGGACTCCCGGTCTTTATTGAGCCCCGGGCCCTTAATTCTGACCTGAACCCTAATAATTTAGCCCACCTGGAGTTCGCTCACTCTTACGAGACCGAGACCTATGAGCTATACATTCTGGCCATCATCCGAGACTTGATTATCCAAAAGAGGATTTTCCAGCTGGCCCAGACCGAGGGCGTTTTTTTCCTGGCTGAGCCTGAGACCATGGCTGAGGCTGAGATAATGGTTGAGCCTGAGACTACGGCTGAGGCTGAGACAATGGCTGAGGCCGACCACGCTCAAACTAGCCTGACTGAGCCAGAGACCATGACCTTAGCTGATCCGGCTCAATCTTGTCCAACCGCGGCGAGCTCCCTGGATTTCTCGCCTCGGCCCGAACTCCCCGAACTGGTCGAGGAGCCGGTCGCGACCACCCTGACGTTGCTCAAGAAAGCCCGGAAATTGGCAAATCTGACCGCGGAGAGCCCAAGCCCGCGCCCCTTGGCTGAGGAATCCTCGGCCTACTCGGGCCTGACCGATACCCCGGGCCAGACCGACCAGGTGGCTCTCTCCCTGGCGCCGATAGTTGAGGGTCAGCCAGTTAAGCTCGCGGACCAGCTCGCGGCGGCCAAAGCTGAACCGGCTAAGGTTGACCCTGACCGGGAAGAGCTACTATCAGATCCAGTTGGCCCCCAGGGCGGGATTATTTTGAATTTTCCAGCCAACCCGGCGGAGCCTCCCGCTGTTTATGACCGGTCGGGGAAAGATAATTTCTCTGACCAGCCTGACGCGAGCCTTGAGCCTGGTCAGGCCACCCTGGACCAGGCCGTTTTCAACTTTACCGACGCGAGCTCCCTGGAGCTCAACCCCTTAAAAGAGCCCATTGAGCCAGATTTGAGCCAGACCGTCAACTCGCTCGCCGCTCAAAGTTCCTCGGCCCAACCAACCAAAACCATCATCTCTCCCCTGGTTGAGGCCTCCAGCTCAGAGCAGGAAAAACCAAGTCGCGGCTCCTTTCTCTCTAGAATAATTCCTAAACTCAAGGCCACCATTAAAACGGTCCTGGGCAAAGTCAGTCCCGACCAGGAGGAACTCCCCCCAGCCGGTCATTTCCCCGCGCCCGCCCGGGTCGACCTGGAGGAAGTGGGCCTGTCTCGCCCGGTCAAGGCCAGAAGCCTAGAAGAGCCATTGGCGACCAAACCCCTTGAGGTCGACCTGGCCTCGGCTGACCTGGCGGATAACTTAAAGGAAAACCTGATCGTCCTGACCGAGGACCTCATAATTACTGATCCTCTCGCCTTAAATCCCGAAGAGCCCCTAAGCCTGGACTCTCTGGTGGCCCAGTCCCTAGAACAAACGCCAGAAGAGACCTTCAGGCCAACCCCGACGGAGACCAGGGATTACCTCGCCGAAACCAACTCAGAAATGGGGGCTACCCTCGCGGAAGACTCGCCAGAGAGCTCCTTGGAGACCGCCGCCTCCGAGACCGCGGAGACAGCCAGCGATGAGCCGCTGGCTCAAGCCAGGCCGGAGCCTGGTCTGGCCACGGAAGGCCTGACGGCTGAGGCTGATGAGCCAGAGCCGGAAAACTCGAACCCAGCCTATAGCGGCCCAGACTCAGAAGCGATTGCCAAAAAATTCTCCGATCTGGCCGCCTATTTGACTATTACATTGGGCAAGAATCGGGTCTGGCTGGCCCAAGAACCTCATAACCATAACTCTGATGGCCAAACTTCGGTCGAGGGAATCGAGGCGACCGATGAGCCTGTCCCGCGCCTGGCAAGCCTCATCGCTTTTGCCCCAGACCAATTGGCCAAGACAGAAGTTCGCCTGGAAGAGGCCCTCCAAGAAGAGGCCATCCAAGAAGAAGCCATCCAAGAAGAAGATGGCGTTAGCGCTTCCAACCAGGTGGTCGCGGACACCGAGACCGCTAACCTTCTCCTGGCTGAGAGCGACCCAGACCAGACTAGCCTAGATCTGACCAACCTCGACGCGACCGCCCAAGCTGACAGCGACTCTCTCCTCAACAACAATGACCTCTTCATAAATAATATCCCGCTGGCTCGTGAGCTCTGCCTCGCTAACCAATCCAGCCCAGAGGACGCCACCTGGCCTGAGACTCCCCTTCCTCAAGCCGCGCTGGTCGCCACCTCGAAGTTGATCGACCAACTGACTGAGGCCCAGGTTGAGCCTGCGACCTCAGAGGCGACGGAGTCAGCTTCTGGGGAAGAGGAATATTTAGCCGCTAACAAAACAGAATCCCAGGCGGAAGAGGCGGCCCCAGACCTATCTTTGACCGAATCAGCCTTGCCCGAGTTCGCCCTGTCTGATCAGGCCCCAGCCATCTCGCCCGAGACCACCAACCAGGCCTTCGCCCTTCCGACCGACTTGACAGAAATTCAGCCAACTCTGGAGGCGACGGCCCAAACCGATTTCATCTCTCTTGAGCTGGCTGCGGGAGAGCCCGCTGACTTGGCCAAGGAAAAGGCTTTCGAGGAACCCGCGGAACCAGCCGCGGAAACCGCTGACTTACTTGCGGATCAGGCTCTCTCGGCTCTGGCTGACGCTCAAAGCTCCCTCGCCAGCCCAGATTGGCCGGCTCTGACCGCGGCCCCGGAACCCCAGCCCACCTGGGCTGATTATTCGGACCTGGAAATCATCAACCAGTCAAAGCCCGAATTCGCGGCCCAGGTCGAAACCGGGGCGAACTGGACCGATCGGGGAGCGACGCCGGCGAGCCTCTCGACCGCTGAGAGCCTTCCTGAGGAGGATCTGAGCCTCGAGAGCCTGGAAGAGCCTCTCACCCCGGACGAGTCATCCCTGACCCTAGAGCTCAATCAGTATTTCCAACCAGAGTCCGAACCCAGGACCGAGCCCTCCCTTTTTGACAATCTGAGCAAGGTTGATCCCCAGAAGGCCCTGGAGGCTTGGCAAGCTCTGGTCAAAAAACAGAGCCAGAGCCGAGCCACCGCCTCAAAACCCACCCCAGTTGAGCCAGCGCCCAACCCCCCGGTCCCCGCCCCCGCCGCGGCGGCGGGGGCCGAAAACGTCGCCGCGACTGATCCCAACCCAGCGGCCTCAATGGTCTTTGAGTTAAGGCCAGAGGACATAATTGTTGTTCCTCTCAGCCAACTCGATCTCCTCCCAGCCGAGCCTGACAATTCTTCCCCAGAGCCGGTCAGGGACAAGGCGACCTTCTATTTTGAGCCGCCTCAGACCACGGCGGAGTTGGAGCTGGCCGAGACGCCTGCCCTGAAGCTCAACCCCAGCCTGGAGCGAAACCTGGGTCTTCTAACGGAGTCCCCGTCGACTGAGGAGCTTTCTGAGGATTTGTCTGAGGATTTGTCTGTCGCTTTATCTGATGAGATTAGGCCAACGCCTGACCCGGTCAACCCGGTGGATACCACAATTGAGACAACAGTTACCTCGGTCACGACCTTTTTGGCCAAACAACTGAACCCGGCCCCACCAGCGGAAGAAGCGTTACTTTTGACTGATATGCTGGAACCAGAGCGAGCGGACGCGCCCGCCCCAGCGGCCCCGACGAGCGCCCTTTCGGCTGAGCCGCCCTTAGACTCGCCAGTCTCTCTAGAGCCGCCAGCTCAATTTCAGCCAGCCGAGTCAGTCGCCCCAAGCGACCAACTGGAGCAATTCCTGGAGGAAGAGGCCAACCTCATTTTTCTGCCGGAGGGCCATTTGCCTATTGAGGTTTTCCTGGCCACCATAGAGCACCGCTGGTCCCAAAGGCTCTCCATGTCCGCCCGAGCCTACTTTTAAAAAAACAAAAAAACCCCCTCGGCCTGGCCAGGGGGTTTTTTTAGGCTAGTCGCCTGTCACCATATTTTTGACTTAATCAAAAGTTACAATAGTCGTAATTTTTTCCGCCTAAAACCTTTGGTGTCTATATCTGGATTAACTATAACAAAATATCTTTCCATTTTAGAAGGGTGGCCTAGCCATTCTTTACGCCTATGAGTTATTTTCTGACCAGGACGACTATCTTGATTCTTTGGTCAAATCAGGTCAAGATAGGTTAAATTAAAAAACGATGGTAAACCAAGTCTTTCCAAACCTGAAAAATTCCAACCGCGCCATCGGGAAGTTCCTTGACTCTTACCAAAAACCTCTGACCCTAACCGCCCAATCATTTGCCGGGCTAAGTCGTCCAGCCATTTGGCGGTCAAGTCGCTAGGCCAATTAATTGTTTTCCAGGCCAAGACTTCACGGGCTTATTTGGTCAAAGATATTATTTGTAAATGCCAACGCTGGAAAAAAATTTAGCTCCGGACAATTTAAACGCGCGCCGAGCGGTCTCTGTCTTCAGCGTTTTCAGCTGAAGAAACCCTGGATTAGTCTCAATAATCAAAATACGCCCCCACCAAAACCTGGTGGCTGGCTTAACCTGGCGGAAAGAGTGTTTAAAGCGCTTTGAGCCAACTCTTATCTTGAAGAATTCCTAACCCAACCGCATTAAATGAAAAGATTAAAGTCTGGAAATCCGCTCAGAATAACAAAAATAAATTGATTATAAAAAAAACACGCCCAGCATAAATTGAGAAGCCCTTAATCTTATTCCAATGGCGAAGAGCCCAAAAAGCCTTAAGCGTATTTAGCCTGACAAGCCTGACAAACTTCGGGCCAGGCGTTTTTCGGCCCGGCCAGTCTAGCTCTGAGAGTGGTGATGGCCTCGCCTCGCCAGATCTCTAAAAGGCTCGATTCCAGCCAATTGCCCACCACTTGACTCAAGCCCGACAGATCACAACATGGCAAAGCCTGACCATTAGCCCGAATTAAAAGCCTTTGCTGCGGTTGGGGACAGCGACCACCTGGCGGAGGCGACAAAAACTTCTTTGGCCAAAGCGCTGGGGCCGTGGGGGAAAAGCGTCCATAGCTTTGGATGGAAAAGAAATCCACTTTCCCAGCCCACGCCCTCAAGAAAGCCGGCAGCTCCAACTCGTTATGTCGAGTCAGGCAAAAGGAAAGGCGCGTCAGCGGCAGGCGTCGACCCAGGCTCTGGCGAGTGGCCAGAAACTCCAGGATATTATTCTCCAAAAGCCGAAAATCCCCCCCCGGTCGCGCCCGACCATAAACCTCCGGACTGGCCGCGTCCACGCTGATCATGAGCCGGGTCAGACCAGCCTCAATGAGCTCACGACCCCGCTCTCTGGTCAGTAACAAGCCATTGGTGTTCAACATGGCGTCCATCAGGCCCTGGCGCCGCCCCTCAGTGACGAGCTCAGCCAGAAAAGGCGAGGTCAAAGGTTCCCACACCCCCCCAAACCCCATGGACCTCTGCCCTAACCCGGCCCCAACCCGAATCAGGCTCAAGGCCTCGCTCTTGGTCATCTCCCGTGGCTCCCGGGGCAGTTGACCGTAGAGACACATGGGGCAACGCAGATTGCACTCGTTTTTGAGCTCATAGTCCACGTGCAAAGGAAAGGCGGGCAATTTCGCGAAAGAGCCGGCCAGTTCCCACTCCCGGCGATACTCAATAAAGCCCGATCCCAACTCGGCGGCCAGAAGGGCCAGAGGATCCCTCTCCCCCAGAAACCGGGAAACTCCGAGCTCGTCTCCCCCGACTGGATTTAGCTCGACCAAGGTTTGGCCAAAGGCAGGTTGTCCCCCCCGGGCGGCGGGGGGCTCAAGCTGACCCAGATAAGGCTGTTGGGGGCGGGTTGGCTCGAGTCAGCCCAGACCGCTCGGAGATAGGTTCCTGTCAAGACCCGGCGCCGACCCTGGGCGTCGAGGGTATTCTCCACCAGGGCCAGGTGCCTTAAGGGATATTGAGTCAAAAGAAACTGAGCTCTTTTTTTTTCGCCCAGTTCCTTGAGGAGCTGAACCCGCTCTTTTTTGACTTGGCCCGGGACCTGATCCGGCCAAGTGGCGGCTCGGGTGCCTGGCCGCGGAGAGTAGGGAAACACGTGCCAGTAACTCAGCGGCAGACTCGCCAAAAGATCCCGGGTCTCCCGAAATTCCCCCTCAGTCTCCCCGGGAAACCCCACCAGCACGTCCGTCCCCAAGGCCAAGGGGCCAAACTTGTCCACCAGGCCCCAGATGGCTCGCTGGTAATCGGCCCGGGAATAGGGCCGACCCATGCGCCTTAAAACCGGGTCACTGCCGCTTTGCAAGGGGGCGTGGATATGAGGGGCCAACCAACCGCCTCCCAGGGCTGGATAGGCCTGGTCGATCTCCAGGGGCTCCAGGGAGCTCAGGCGCAAGCGGCCCCGCCATTGGTCACCGTTCGGGGTCTGGGGCACCGTCTCGGCCAGGGCGGCCAGCAGATCGGTCAGCGTCAAGCCCAGATCCCGCCCGTAATGACCCAGGTGGACCCCGGTCAGGACCACTTCCCGGGCCCCACTGGCCCAAAGCGTTCGCAGCCGCTCCCGGACCACCGGGAGCCCCAGGGATCTGGCCGGTCCCCGCGCCAGGGGAACGACGCAATAGGCGCAGTTAGCCGAGCAACCGTCCTGAACTTTTAAAAAAGCCCTGGTTCGACCGGGAAGAAAGCTGGCCAGCCCGGCCATGCCTAGCTCGTCATTGCCGAGCTCATCATTGACTGGCGAGTTGTTTAGGGCGCTCTGGTCAGCCAAGCTATCGTTAAGAGAAGCCTCAGGGGTAGCCCGCGATAAGGGCTCAGGGGTGAGTTCGAGGGCGGTCTTATTGGGAAAACGCGGGAGCCACTGGGCCAGATTCGCCCCTTCTCCCAATTTCAGAGCCTGGTCAGCCAGCTCCGGCCCCACCAGAGCCGCCGGGCTCAGATAGGCCAGGCAGCCGGTGGCCACCAGCCAAGCCCGCGGGTTGCGGCGCCGCAGTCTTCTCAAGAGGCTGAAAACCTCCTTGTCCGCCCGGGCCGTAACCGAGCAGGTGTTCAGGACCACCACGTCGGCTCCCTCAGGCTGGCTCAGCTCATACCCAGCCTGGCTCAACTGGGTCAAAAGGCTCGCCGACTCAGCCTGATTGACCTTACAACCCATGGTCACCACAGCGGCTCGCATAAGGCTCCTAGCGGGCCGGGGCCAGGACCACCTTGCCGGCCAGCTCGCCTTCGCTGAACACCGCCAGGGCCACGGCCAGATTGGGCATGATGACTTTTTGAGGCAGTTTAGTCGCGACCGGTCGCCCCCCCAGGGTGAGCCGGGGCTTGGCCCAGGGGCGGTCCCCCACCAAAGAGACTGATTTAATTACCACCTCGGCGCCGGGTTTGACGCTCAACCGCTCGCCCATCGCCAGGTCGCGCTCCCGCCCCTCCAGCGACAGGGTCACCCGACTCAAGACCGGCCCGGAAATTTCCAGGAAAGCCCGGAACAAAAGTTTCTTGCCCGCCTCAGCCCCCAACTGGTAAGTGGGGGCGCTTTTGCCGGGCAAGGCGAATCGACTCAGCAGGTCTCGGCTCAGGCGAGCCGTGGTTCCCTGGTCATCGCCGGTGGTGTCCCCAGGCCGCCCGATGAAGCCCTTTAAATTCATGACCGTCCCCGGCGGCGTTCCCTTGGGGGATTTCAGGCTCACCAGTTTGACGATCGCGTCTTTGGGGAGCGTCAGGGTGTTCCCGGCCCGCAAATAAACCGTCCGCCCCCCCACCTCCAGGACGAAACCCTCAAAGCCTGGCTCAGGCTCGGTCGGGTCTGTCGCGGGCGAGGTAGTCGGGGTCGGGGGGCTGACGGTTCCGGTCGGCTCCGGGCCGCCGGGCGACTCTGGACTGGGGACCTGGGTCGGCCCCTCCTCACGTAAGTCCAGCCCGGCCGCGGCCTGGGCCATGAGCGAGGTCGGTTTCCAGAGCTGGGGCGAACGGGAGCCGGCTGGCAGTAACCCCACCTTGACCTGGCCAAAGGAGATGTTGTCGCGCCGGGCGATGATGGTGGTGGGTTTGACGATGGAGAGAGGCAGCCGGATGTCATTGACGCTGCCCAGGCCCTGGATGTCCACCGATAGGCCTCGGTCGTAATTGGCCCCCACGTGGATAACCTCCACCAGATCCCCGGAGTTAACCAAGAGGGTTTGGCCGTCGGCCACCGCCACCGGCAGCTGGCCATTAACCGAGATCACCAGGTAGCTCAGGGTCGGGGGAGCCAGATTGACTCGAGGCTGCTCAGCCACGACCCCGTAAAGCTCCATGAAGGCGTTAACCGCCAGGTTGTGCTGGCGCACCTTCATCTCCAGCGACGGCAACTGCTTGGAGGTTTCCAGGCCGTAAGCCGGGATGCCGAGCTTGGTCAAGGCGTAGAAACTGGCCGAGGCCCGCTGCTCTTTGTGCTTGGAGTTTTCTGAAAAAGTATCATGATTGGAGAAATGAAACTTGTATTTATCCTCTGGGATATGCTTATTGATCATATCCACCACCTTACGGGCCTCTTGACCCAGGTGGAGGACCCGGCCAGTGGGGGGGTGGGTGTAGACTTCCGCGTCAGCGATCACGCACTGGCCATAGCGCGAGGGATTGGCCATATCGCTTTCCCAGACTGGCCGAAAAAAACCCGACCCATCGTGGAGATTTAAAAACAAATCACTTTCGGCCATGAGATTTTTCAGGATCTCCACAATGCCCCGGTCCGGGTCTAAATCCTTGATTTGGGCGAACTTGCGATTCAGGTCGCCCTCCTGGCCGCGGTCAAAGGCGATGATGGAACGAAAATTGGCCCGGGGCACCACAATGATGTTGCCCCTTTGCAACGACATGTCCACGTACATGTCCGCGGACAGAAAACCGCCCGGCTCGTCCCCCTGGATACCCCCCAGAATCATGATGGTCGGGCCTTCCTGGCGCCCGTAGATCTTGTAAATCTCCAGCTCCTGGGGGGTGCCCTCAAAATAGACAATGTGCTGGCGGTCGTTGGCCAGATCGGCCCAACCTATAACCGGGTTGACCAGAAAAAGGAGAAAAAAGGCCAGAGCCACCAGCGACCGGGGAATTAACCCCATATCAACGCTCCCCCAACTTGATTCGCTGGCGCAGGACCAATTCCCGGCTGTCCTCATCCCAGGCCAGAATCTCCAAACTCAACAATCTCCCCCCCCGGGGCACGGGTATTTTGCCACGCATAATCTTGGAAGACATGATGTTGTAACGGGCCCCGACCTGATAGCCGGCCAGCGGATCCTGGAGGTTGAATTCCGGGGAGCCCACAAGCTTGACCTCCCCACGGCTGTCGGCCACCGCGAAAATGGAGACGCTCCGGCCCCGGGCCCGCGGAGCCGGGCCCTCCAGCCGCTTGAGGACATAGGTAAACTGCCCGCCGCCGGCGATTTTGAAATCCTCTACCGTCAACTGGGAACTGGCGCCCGGCGGATTCGGCCACGAGCCCCAGAAGGCGGCCCAGGCCTTGGCCTCAGGGGAATCGGGCTCAACGGCCGATGACGACGAGGGGATAGCCGGGTCCACCTCTGGCCCAAGCTCCACCCGGGACTCTGGTCCCGGCTCAACGAGAGAGCTGTTGGTCGCGGCGGAGAGATTGATCGAGCCATTGACGGTAACGGTGGTGTTGGTGGCGGTGGCGGTGAGGTTGGTCTGGGCGCCCGGGGCTCCCGTCTCGGTCGACGGCTCTGGGTTAGGCGGCGGCGCCGAACCCTTGCCCCCGACCTCATCGCCATTGTCAGCCGTCTGAGCGGCGGAGTTGAGTTCCTCTAAAAGCCTTCTAGCCTCGACCGGAGCCTGTTGGGCCTCTTTCTGGTAACTGGCCAGCTCCCCACGCCGGCTCAACCAGTCCAGCTTCTTGCCCAGGGAGTCGCGGTCCCGGGCCGCCTCCACCCACAGGTAAGCCACTACCCCTAAAGCCCCCAACACGACCAGGGAAAAACAGCCCATCAGCCACAAAAAACTGATCGACAGGCTCAGTCGGCGGGTCTGGCCATCAGCGCCCATGACCAGAACATGCAGAAACCGAGCCGGCTCCCGACGATTGGGGTTTTTGAGGTTATTGGCTAAATCCGACAAATAAACCTCCACTTCAAGGCATGGGGGCCCAGATTTCCCCGACTATCCACCACTGCCCCTGGCGCGACCGAAACTCCAGGGTCTTTTCGCCTCGATCCTTGACTGTGTCGCTCTGGTAAATCTGAGTGAAGACCACCCAGGCCCGTTCGCCCTGGACCCTGACCCGGGGATTTTCCGCCTTGACCTCCAAAGTCTTGGCCCGCCGGATCAAGCGGCCCCGATATTTCTTAAACTCAGCCAAACGCAACTTTTTCTCGGCGAAATAGAATTCCGGGTCGTAAAAAGCAAAATAGCCCGCCTCATCCCGGGCGTTCCAGGCGGCCAACCAGCCAGCCAGGAGGAGCTGGAGAATCTCCTCGGTGGGCTGAGTCGCCGAGATCTCCGGGGGTCCCTCGACCACTGGCCCAGAGGCCGGGTCAGGAGGCGGAATCTGGGCCGCGGCCTGAGTCAAGGGCAAGCCTGGGTCAGGGGCGGCGGCTGTCGCCAGAGCCTCGGGGCCCAGAAGCTCGATCTTCGGCGGGCTCGGGGTTAAACCCTCGTCAGCCGCGGTCGCCTTGGTGGACGCCTCAGCTACGGTCCCGGGAGCCCCCACCACCCGCGGGCCCTCTTCCAGCTCAGGCTCGCTCTCCGCCTCCAAACCCGCGGTAACCCCGGCCTCCAGGGCGACCCGGGCGCTTTCCTCATTAGCCGCCAGACTGGACTGAGTCGAGGGGACTGGCGGGAGTGTCGGAGCCAGAGGAGCCAACGGCGTCAGGGGAGCCAAGGCCCCGGCGGAGGCCACCACTACCGGCGGGGTCACGCTGGCCACGGCCAGGGGCGGAGTGGTCAAAGCGGCCAGTTTCTGGTCCTCGGTCAGACGCTTGTTGACTCGGGGGTTGGGCACGGGCCCGAACTCCTCAGCCAGAATTTGATAACCAGTGGGGCTTTTGGTCAGGTACAGCCGCTTCAGGCCCACGGACTGGAACCGGCCGTCGCCCTGATAACGCTGGATGAAGCTGGCCACAATAACGTCCCGATGCCAGAACAGGCGCGTGTCATCCATCTCCACGGAGATTTTCTGATACAGGCTGGCCACGCGTTTTTTATTGTCCATCCAGTTCTCAAATGACCGATTTTCCGAGTTGACAAATTGGGGCGAGTAGTGGCGACGATAAATGGTGTGGTTCTTGTCAACCCAGGCCTGGCGCCAGGACTCCAGAAACCGGCGGACGGCCTGAGCCTCTTTCTTCTGGTCCTCGACCGGGGCCAGGCGCAAGGACTCGACGACCAGAATGGGCGTGTCATAGAGGCGGATGGAGTCCTCCAGAGCGGCCAGGTCGTGGTTTAAAAGCTCCACGCAGCCGTTGGAGTCGTAATCAACCAAGGGTTTGTTGACCCCGTGGGTCCAGATGCCATCCCCGCCCCGGCCGGAGCGCTGGTCCCAGAAGTTGGGGTAGTCCATGGGATAGGCCAGGATCCCGTAGATGTCCGGCAACTCCTCCGGGAGGAGCTTCTGCCGGAAAATGTAATAGCCCTCCGGGGTCTTCTTGTCGCCCCGGATGAGCTTGTCACCCTTGATCATGCCCGTGGAGCAGGGGATAATTTTGACCAGGATCAGGTTGCCCTGGCCGTCGGGCTGATAGATCCGCATCTCCTGGCTGGCTTTGTCCACCACCAGAATTAAATTGGCCTGTCCCGGGTCTAGGATGGAATCCGGCCATAACTCAGCCACAGCCTGAGCCCAAGCCGGGCCAGCCCAGAAAAACCCCGCCAGAGCCAGCAGCCCCAGCCAACCGAAAAACCTCAAACCTCAGCCCTTAACCAGGATTCCCCGGTCGAGCCGGGGTTGGGGCCAGAGGAACCTCACGATGGCCAGAGGGCCAATGCACCAACAGAACGCCCCCGCTGGGCCAACCGCCCGGGAAGCGGGCCGCGAAAACCTTGTCCCAACGAGAAAAGACCGGGTAATAGTCAGCCCAGACCTCCGGCTTGACCTCGAACAGGGCCAGGGGTTCCAGGGTCTGGCCTCCGACTTTGAGCTGAAGGCGGAACCGCCCGTTCTTAAGAACGTCGTCCTTGACCAGGCCCTTTAAGTACAGCCCGACCAGGACCACTCGGGCTGGCGGCCCCTCGGCCGGCAGCCACTGGCTCAAAAGCTCGGCGAGCCTTTTGTCCTCAGACCAGCGCTTCTGACCAGCGGCCATGAGCTCGGGGTCCAAGTCCAGGGCGTTGATCAAGAGGCTCTCCCCGGCTGGGTTCAGAAAAAAAATCTCATCGTGAGCCAAGCGCGTCTTGGCCAAGGCCAAATAAGCGTCCCGATCCCGAACCTGAGCCAGGCGGCCAGGGTCCAGCGGCCCCGACGAGCAAGCTCCCGCCAGGACGACCAAAATGGCCGACAATAGGGCGATGAGTTGATAATTTCCCAGAAATAACCGTGGCATATTTAACTATGGATACCTTTTTCCGCGTGAAATATTTCAGTTAATACCTTACCTCATTACTATTATTTAAGCAAGTTTATTCGGGCCCGGCGAATATATATCTTGAGCGTCGCCTCACGTTAGGCCCAGTCGGAAAACAGTCATTTTAATGATTAAATTACTTTTTACTTTTTTGAATAATTTTTATTTATTATGTTTATAATTTAACAAGCGCATTAAAATATTATATAATATTCAAATATAATATTTTGAAGGTAAGTTGATAAATGATTATGAATAATTGATAAAATATTTTTATTATCTTTTAATACATATAAAATAAGTAAATTAATATTTTTATATAATTATATTTAATTTAATAGCCATAATCATATTTGTTCTGGCTGAAAATTAATCATATATTCACTCATAATAAAAGAGGTCTTCTCTGCTGGGGTTAACAGGCGCGTTTACCTGGAAGAGCTGAAGGGGCCCGAGCGTTGGCTGAGAGATTTTTCCATTGGAGCGAATTTATTTTGTTTATTTAAATTTAGGCTGTCGTCATCAACCTCGGCGACGCTTGACCGATGGCGAAACTGGAAGACGGAAAAGGATTTCTGGCTCAAATATCAAATTGGACCACCCCGGGGACTCGGAAAAAGCCCGGAAACGAGGTTTTGAGGGTTTTAACCTGGTCAGGGGCTTTTTGAGAGACAGCCAAAGGAGGGCTAGGGCGGCTTTTATTTTCAGATTATGGAAGACCAGATTTTCCTTGCCCTCTTCAGTCGGCGGCGATTCAGATCGGATCGTCAGGTCCCCGGTTGGCAACCTCAATGGGCCTGGCAAAAATTGTCGCCGTCCACGCTATTGAAGTCTTCTAAAATACAACTGACAGATTAAAAAAAATTTAAATCCAGCCGCCGAGCTCGAATGAGGTTGAGCAAAAATTTCGGTTTACCAGATTCAAAACAGTATTCTCTGAGCTTCGACTTGGCCAATTATTTCGGCGGAGTCAACCTTTAAAGAGATTGTTCCTGAGCCCTGACCCGCGGGAAAAAGCCTCATTCTTTTTTTTCTCTGGCGGTTGAATAAAAATAGTCAGCTTAATAAGAGCGAAAGCCGAAAATAATTAATCATCTTGAATAATTCGCTTCACGCGGCGGGGAAGTAAAGATATTCGGCCGCCTTTTCCTGACCGCCTTTTTCAACTCCTTGGTCAATTCTCGGGCCGAAGAAGCCTCCCCTAATCATCTAGGCTCATCCAGGCTCATCCAAGGCTCAAGCCCGGCAACGAGTCCAGCAGGCGCCGAGTCTGAGCGACGACAATACTGGCCAGATAAGAGATAAACGGCTGGAGATCGCCCTTATCCGCCAGATCCAAAGTCGCCAGGTAATTATCCTTGTCCTGGGCCGTGACCACTGGCGGCAAAAATCCGGCCCGAAGAAAGATGAGCGAGGTCAGAGCCCTGGCCAGCCGCCCATTGCCATCTTGAAAGGGATGGATTTGCGTGAACCGGTGGTGAAACCAGGCAGCCTCAATTTCCACAGGCGTGTTTTTTTTCGTGTGTTCCTCGTGCGTGAGGAGTAGACGGTCCATTTCGGAACGAGTTTGCGTTGGAGGGCAATACTGGTGAATCAGCCCATCTGGGCGAAGAGGATTGTTGGAATAGCGTTTGTAAAGGCCTTTGGTCAGCGGTATGGGCGCTTTGCGGCCCAGCGGATCCATTCCCACCGCGAAATGCTGATGCTCAACAAAAATAGAGTGTAAGGAATTAATCAAAAAATGACTTAATTTTTCATTGTTTTTTACAACTAAATATAGAACTTCAATAGCTTCCTTATGGCTTTCTAAAAATAAATTTGGATCTATAAAATCGAACTCAGATGTTTGATGAGGCAACTCAACTGATTTTAAACCATATTCAATTAAAATTTCAGTTATATTATTGTCAATTTGATAAAGATTCTCCACTTGACCTATTTCAATAGCCCAATGCCGGTTAATTTTTTCCTGATACTCCAAAAGGAAATTCTGAGGAATCTTGTTCCTGACAGATAACCACAGTTGTGCGGTAGATTCAAAATCTTTGTCCCTTAAACGCTCACTATTTGCAGGGAGATCAGTTATTGGCTCCCATTTATGATAAATATCAACCAAAATATTAATTCTCCAGGTTAATTAAACAATGATTAATTTAAAGAAACAGGTTTTTTCCTAGAAGCCACGCGGGCTTTAAAAACGCGGTGAAAAATTTATTAAGAAAATCAAAGGGTTTTGATTTCCCCAACAACTGGCCCCAAAACCTCACTCTCGGACCGCCACCAGCCAAGACCATCGGTATGGTTTGCCTACCACCATCTCCACCTGGCCCCGGACCCGGCGATCCTCAACCGCTTGAGACTGGAAGCCCCGGGAGGCCAGAAATTCCCTCGTCTCGGCCAGGGACCACTGGTTCCAGTAGCCCCGGAGGTGGTTGTGCCCCTCGTCTAAATAGCCGTCCGGCTCCCAACGAATCACGGTTTGGGGGCCAAAATTATCCCGAATGACCAGCGCCCGGACTCCGCAGTCCAGAATCCGGTCCAAAGGCTCGCGAAAGTCCGGGTTAAAGCTCAGCGTATTGATGACCGCCGCCAGCTCAAACTTCCAGCCGGCCAGATCGGCTAAGGCCCCCAAGACAAGCCGCCTAGGCTCCAGGCCCAGAGTCCGGAAAGCCGCCTGGGCCAGGGCCACCGTCTGGGGGCTGGAGTCCAGGCCATAATAGTCCACCTTGAGACCCCGCCGGGCCAGAGAGTGGTAAAAATGCCCGCCCGCGCAACCCGCGTCCAAAAGCCGGGGCCGGTTCGACCCGATCAAGGGAGCCAACAGCTCGGCCCCCTGGGCCGCGCAGTCCATCTCCGGGGCTCGATCGAGCCCACGGGCGTAAATCAGATCCAGGAGACCGCGGGATTTTTCCCAGATATTGAGGGCCGGGTTCATGAGGTCAGACTCAGGCGACCTGGTTGGCCGGGCCAGGCTCCAGAGGGCCAGGGGCTGAGGGGGTCGCCCCCGGAGCCGGGCCAACCTCCGGCCCAAGCCCGGTGAGGCCGACAACCGGGGCGCCTTCTGGGGCGACGATTTCCGGGGCGACTTCGGGAGTCGAGGGAGCCGGCTCGGGGGGCTCGGCCACCAACCCTTGAGCCAGAGCTTCCCTTAAAACCGTCATGACCTTTTCGCGGCGGCTCTTCAAGGTCGCGTCCAAGCGACCCACGTCCGACTCCATGACCAGATCGCCGGGTCCCATGGCCGGGTCAGGCAGGAATTTAACCCTGGCCAGACCATCCACCAGCCCCCGGGTCTCGGCTCGGGCCGCCTCCAGCTCGGCCAGATCGGCCGGGTTGACCCGGAAAGTGGCCTCGTGGGCTTTACTAAGATAGGCCACGCAGGCTCTGAAAGCCCCGGCCGCCAGGCCCTGGCCGCTCTCAATCTCCTTGTTGACAATGGCCTCCGCCGCCTCCACGGCCAGCTGGGTCATGAGGGAACCATAGGTCTCCCAGAGGCTGGGCCAGATGTTTTCGACCTTGGCCAGAGCCAGCGTCAAGCTCTTGACCCGCTCCAGAGCCTGCTCCCGACCGACCGCCTCGCCTTTGGCCCGACCCTCGGCCTCGCCTTGAGCTAGGCCCTGGGCCAGACCAGCCTGGTGTCCTTCCCGAACAGCCTGTTCCATGGCCAGCTGAGCCGCCTGGGTCGCCTTTATTTTCTCCGCCTCCAAGTTTTGTTGGCCCGCCGCCAGCTCCTTTTCCCGGGCCGTCAGCTGAGTCTCCCGCTGGCTCAGGGCGGCCTGTTTGGCCGCTTCCTCCGCCTTGAGCCTCTCCAGCTCCTCTTTAAGCTTATTGAATTCCTCTTGAAGTTTACTCATCTCCTGATGGTTATTGGCCAACTCCCCCGCCTGAGCCTGGGCCTGTTGGGTGAGCCGCTCCGCCTCGCTCCGGGCGGCCGCCAGCAAACTGTCCGCCTCTTTCTGAGCCTCGGCCTGAAGCTCAACCAAGAGTTCCCGGCGCTGGCCCTGAACCTGGGCCTCCATCTCTTGAGTCAGCCGCTGGGCTTTTTCCTCCGCCTCGGCCAGGAGCTCCCGGGCCTTTTTCTCGGCCTTATCAAGGGTGTTGACTATGTTCTCGTCCTGGACTTTCAACTCGTTGAACTCAAAAGTCTTTTCTATGAGGCCCTGATCCGCCTGAAAGGATTTGTCTCGCGGCTCGCCGGGATTGAAGGGCTCAAAAAGGTACCCCAGGGAAGGCTGGCCAGCCAGGGTCTTCTCCTCGCTCGCCGCCGGGTCCGGGGCGGCGGTCTGGCCAGAGCCCTGAGCCGCCGGCGGGGAGCCGGGTTTTAAACCCCGAACCGGGGAAAAATCCTGAAAATGCCCACTGGCCCCTTTGGCGACCTGGCTGAACTCCTTCTCCGGAAAAGCCTGGGCCTGGGGAGAGCCGGAGCTCGTCTTTTCGACCCCGCCCGAGGCCAGGGGATCAAAGCGCTCAAACAAATTGATCCCCCTCTCCCTTGCCGATTACTATCTTGCCCTCGGCTTCCAGTTTCTTGGCCGCCCGCAGAATCGCCTGCTGGGCCTTTTCCACGTCGGCCATCCGCGTGGGCCCCATGGCCTCAAGATCCTCTTTAATCATGCTGGCCGCCCGCTCCGAGAGGTTGGCGAAGATCTTTTCCTGCATGCCCGGGGAGGCGGCCTTTAATGACAACGTCAGCTCGTCGTTGTTCACTTCCTTCAGAATAGCCCGAATAGAACGGTCATCGACGTTGATCAGATCCTCAAAGACAAACATGAGCTTGCGAACCTCGTTGGCCAGATCTGAGCGCTCTTCCTCAAGCTTGCTTAAAATGGCGTTTTCCGTGGTCTGGTCAACCTGGTTCAAAATCTCGGCCACCGTGCTCGAGCCACCGGCCGGTCGCCCGCCGATGGGGCCCTGGGCCTTGATCTCCTCCCTTAACACCTGCTCAACCTCATCCAGCACGCTGAAATCCACCGGCTCAAGATCGGCGATGCGCATCATGACGTCCTGTTGCAAGGGCTCGGGAAACTCGGCGATGATCTGCGCGCTTTTGCCCGGGTCCAGATGGGCCAGGACCAGGGCGATGGTCTGGGGATGCTCATTGCGGAGAAAGACGCCCAGGGCTTTGGCGTCAATGTTTTTGATGTTGGAAAAGGGCACCGGGGAATTGACGTCCTGAATCAGGCCCCCGGCCCGATCCCCATCCAGGGCCCGGCCAATGGTGTTTTTGAAAAAGTCCTCGCCATGGACCCGCATGGCCCCGGGTTCGGCCACGGCCTGGGCGAATTCGTAGAGAACGTCCTGGATCTGGCCGGGGGTGACGTTCTGGATGCCGGTCATGGCCCGGCCCAGGCTCTTGATCTCGATATCCTCCAGCTCTTTGAAGACATCAGCCGTAAACTCCTCGCCCATGGTCAACAGAAAGATGGCCGCCTTCTCCGGGCCGGTCAGCTCCTTGGGGATTAATTTGTTGTCCTCGTTGGGCATTTGGCGCTCCTATGACCCTCATTAAAGAGCCCAGAGTCGGCTGAAGTGAGAGCCCGCCCGCTGACCCGGAGGCCAAGGGGCGGGCGGTCGTTTATTTTTCCCGAGCCTCGGTGGCTGGCTTCTGCTCGATCCAACTCCGCAAGAGCCCCACCGTCCGGTCCATATTCTCGCGGGCCAAGGGCATGACGTTGTCGCGGCTGAGCTGCCCATAGGCCAGTCTCGGGGCTTCCTCTTCATCCTCCTCCGGCTCTTCGGGAGTCTCATCCGGGGTCTCGTCGTCGTAGTGGACCAGCTCGTCCTGGCCAGCCGGCTGCTCTGGGGACATGGCCTCCTCCGAGCCTAGGCTGGAAGGGGTCGGGGTGATCTCCTCCCGCGGCGGCAATGGCAGAGGCAAGCTGTCGCCTGGCCCCCCGGTCAGGGGATAGTCCGGCAGGACAGCCTGCTCAGCCCCACTGCCGATGGGCTCCACCTCTTTCTTGAGCCAATTGAGGATGGGCCTGACGATAAACAGGAAGAAAAGGATAATCAGCAGCAGGTTAATGAAGGGCCGGCCAAACTCCCTTAACAGGTCCAGAACGAAGATGGCCCAAACACTGACGGCTTCCTCGCGATAAAACTCCAGGCTGCTCACCGACACGCTGTCCCCCCTCGTCTCGTCAAAACCAATGATGTCGCGGATGGCCTGACGTAGCTGATCCAGCTTAGCCTCAGGCAGGGGATTGAAGACCCTGGTCCCATCTTCGGCCGTGGTAAAGAAACCATCCACCAGAACGGCCACGGTGACCTTCTTCAGGTCCCCGGAGGCGGAGATGGTCTTTCTCTTGATGTTGGTGATCTCATAGTTGTTGGTCTCCTCGCTGCGGGAGTAGACCTCCTGATTGCCCCCCTGATTGGCGTTCTGGCGATTGGCCGTGCCCAGCTCATAGGTGGCGTTGGGAATGCCGGCGTTGGCCCGACCCGGCCCGGTGGAGCGCTCTTGAATCCGTTGCTCGCTGCGCACCGCCACCCGCTCGGGGTCGTAGATGTCCTCGCTCGTCACCACTTCCTTGAGGTCCAGATCGCAATGAACCTGAGTGGTGGCCTTGTAGGGGCCGAGAACCTTCTCCAGCATAGAGTTGATGCGATTGGCCAGCTCCCGCTCATAGGCGGTCTTCTTCTTGAGCTGGTCGTCATTCAAAAGGCCCGGCTTCTGGGAGTCTTTGCTCCACAAGAGCCCCCCGTCGGTGTCAATGATGGAGACATTGTCCGGGACCAGGCCATCAATGGCCGCGGTCAAAAGGTGAACAATGCCCATCAGCTTATTCTTCTCCAGAGTCGCCCCTCTTTTCAAGGTCAGAACGACCGAGGCGGTCGGATCCTTCTGGTCCTCAATGAAGAGCGTCTCCTTGGGCACGGTCAGGTGCACCCGAGCGTCCTGCACTTCCGGGAAACGCATGATGGTCCGCTCTAACTCCCCAGTCACGGCCCGTTGCAGGTTTATCTTCTGCTGAAGATCGGTTACCCCCAGCTTCTGGTTGTCAAAAAGCTCAAAGCCCACCCCGCTCTTAGCCGGTAGCCCCTTCATGGCCAGATCCAGCCGGGCTTCCTGAGCCTGCCCCACCGGGGTCTCAATGGCCGTGCCCCCGGCGGCCAGACGGTAAGACTGGTTGCTTTTCTTGAGCTCCGCGGCGATGGCCCCGGCGTCTTCAGGGGTGAGGTCGCTGTAGAGGACCTCGTAAGGGGTCTGGTTGTTGGCCACCAGAATGTAGATGAGCCCAGCCGTGGCTAGAGCCAGAACCAGCCCGCCGATGATGAGTTTGGAGGGGCTGGCGTTAGCTATTCTCTCCCGCCCCCAGGTGATTCGGTCTCCGATGTTAAAGGCCATGTCCGCCTCCTAGCCGACCGGATATAGCTCCAGCCCGGCTAGAGGATAAGCAAGAAAGAGGCCAGATTTTTTAAGCCCCGTGACAGTGCTTGTATTTCTTGCCCGAGCCGCAGGGACAGGGGTCGTTGCGCCCTATTTTGGCCCCATCCCGTCGATCCGGGCGGCCCTTGACCGACTCCTCGGCCTCGTCGCCCCGGGAGAGGATGGTTTGCCTCTGGCTGGGTTTGGGAGCCAAGGCCTCAGGATCGCTTTGCTGAGAAAAGTGGGACAGGCAGATATAAGAGACGGTCTCGGCCCGAACCCGGGCCAGCATCTCCTCGAACATCTCAAAGCCCTCGCGCTGGTACTCCCTTAAGGGATCGCGCTGCCCATAACCCCGGAGGCCAATCCCGTCCTTGAGCCGGTCCATGGACAACAGATGGTCCTTCCACTGGCTATCCAGGGAGCGGAGCATGGTCCAGCGGATGAAATCCTCAGCCGCGCTCTCAGGTAAAATCGCCAGCCGCGAATTGAAATTCTCTACCCCCTTGTCGTAAAGAAAATCCATCAGGGCCTCCCCCTCCAGGCCCTCAATATCCTCGGCCCGGGGAATAAAACCCAGCCGCTGACCACACTCCAGGCTCAAGGCCCGATAGTTGACCCCCTCCTTGGGATCGGTAAACAGATTGGCCAGGACCTGGGACTCCTCGTCGATGAGACCGAGGAGCTCGTCCCGGAGATTCTCCCCCACCATGAGCCGCCTTCTCTGCCGATAGACCACCTCACGCTGGCGATTCATGACATCGTCATACTCCAGAAGGTGCTTGCGGACCTCGAAATTGCGACCCTCCACCTGCTTCTGGGCCCCCTCAATGCCCCGGGAGAGAAAGGCCGACTCCACCGGAATCCCCTCGGCCATGCCGATCTTGCCCATGAGGCCCTTGAAGCGGTCGCCGCCGAAGATCCGCAGCAGATCGTCCTCCAGGGAGAGATAAAAGCGCGACTCCCCGGGATCGCCTTGCCGACCGCTACGCCCGCGCAGCTGGTTGTCAATGCGGCGCGACTCATGCCGCTCCGTGCCCAGAATGAAAAGACCGCCCAAAGCTGGCACGCCCGGGCCCAGGACAATGTCCGTCCCTCGACCGGCCATGTTGGTGGAGATGGTGACCGCCCCCAGCTGGCCGGCCTGAGCCACGATCTTGGCTTCCAGCTCGTGGTGCTTGGCGTTCAGGACCTGGTGGGGAACGCCCTGAGCCTTCAGGAGCTTGGAGACAAGCTCGGAGTTGTTGATGGAGATGGTCCCCACCAGAACAGGCTGGCCCTTGGCGTGGAGGGCCCGGATCTCCTCCACCACGGCCTGATACTTTTCCCGGCTCGTCCGAAAAATGGCGTCCGGGTAATCGGTCCGGATCATAACCCGGTGGGTGGGAATGACCACGACCTCTAATTTATAGATCTTATGGAGCTCGGTCGCCTCCGTGTCAGCGGTTCCGGTCATGCCGGCCAGCTTTTCGTACATGCGAAAGTAATTCTGAAAAGTGATGGAGGCCAGGGTCTGGTTCTCGTTTTCGATCTTGACCCGCTCCTTGGCCTCCAGGGCCTGGTGGAGACCGTCAGAGAAACGCCGGCCTGGCATGAGGCGGCCGGTGAACTCATCAACAATGATAACCTGGCCGTCTTTGACAATATAGTCCTTGTCCCGCTCAAAAAGGGCGTGGGCCCGCAAGGCCTGGCTGACGTGGTGGAGAATGTCCATGTTGGCGGGATCATAAAGGTTGGCGACCCCCAGGGCGGTCTCGGCCTTGGCGATCCCCTCCTCCGTCAGGGTCGAGGTCCGAGCCTTCTCGTCCAGGGCGTAGTCAACGTCCTTTTTGAGCTTGGGAATGACTCGATCGGCCCGGACATACTGATCCGTGGACTCCTCGGCCGGGCCGGAGATGATCAGAGGCGTTCTGGCCTCGTCAATGAGGATGGAGTCCACCTCGTCGACAATGGCGTAATGAAAATCCCTCTGGACGTAATCAGAGGCCCGGAACTTCATGTTGTCGCGCAGATAGTCAAAGCCAAACTCGTTGTTGGTGCCGTAGGTAATGTCGCGACCGTAAGCCTCACGCCTTTCCTCATCGGACAGGCCATGAACCACCACGCCCACGCTCAGGCCCAGAAAATTGTAGATCCGCCCCATCCACTCCGAGTCCCGACGGGCCAGGTAGTCGTTGACGGTGACCACGTGGACCCCTCGCCCCGTCAGGGCGTTGACGTAGACCGGCAGGGTGGCGGCCAGGGTCTTGCCCTCGCCGGTTTTCATCTCAGCGATCTTGCCATCGTGGAGGACCAACCCTCCCATGAGCTGGACGTCAAAGTGGCGCTGCCCCAGAACCCTGGCCCCGGTCTCCCGGACCACCGCGAAGGCCTCGGGCAGCAGATCTTCCAGCGGTTCCCCCTGAGCCAGGCGTTCCTGGAAGCGCGGGGTGGCGGCGGCCAGGCTCTGGTCGGAGAGTTTTCTGACCCGCGGCTCCCAGGCGTTAATGGCGTCGACCCGGAGACTAAGCCGACTTATTTCCCGCTCATTAGCGCTGCCAAAAATTCTCTTGAGAATATTTTTCATGTAAAGGGAATGTCCTTTAGGAATTTTCCACAAAAATGCTTAATTATTATAGCCTAATAGCCAAGAAAATGAAACTCCCGGCCCGGGCGGGGTGAGGGGGGCCAAAACTTGATTTCAGGAGGGCTCTTTGAGGGAATCGCGGGCCGTGTGGGCTTGTTTCAAGTCCTCCCGGTAGAGGGGGGCGAAGAACAGGGGATCCACCGGGGTTCCCCCTAAAATGGTCTCATAGTGCAGATGCGGGCCGGTGGAGCGCCCGGAGTTGCCGACCTTGGCCAGGGGTTGACCGCGGGTGACGGTCTGGCCCGGCGTCACCAGGCTCTCCGAGAGATGAGCGTACCGCGAGGAAAGGCCAAAGCCATGATCCAAGGTCACCATCAGGCCATAGCCGTTGTTGGACCAATCCGAGGACAGGACCACGCCATCGGCCGGGGCGTAGATCATGGCCCCGATCGGGGCGGCCAGATCCAGGCCCTGATGAAAGTCAGACCCACCCCCAAAGGGGGACCGGCGGTAACCAAAGGTGGAGGTCATTCGGTAATTGGTCATCGGTAAGGTATAGGGCGTGGCCGCCAACAGGCTTAATGAGCCCTCCAGGGCGGCGGTCAACTCGCTCACCGCCAGGTCAATGGCCGCCGCCCCGTTTTCCAGGCGGTCCAGGTCCTGATGCAGGCCCTTGATGACCTCAGCCGGGTTGGGGGTCGGAAACCGCGTCAGATTCGGATCCTGGCCGCCCTGCCCGCCCAAGCCGCCCCAGGTCCAGGCCACGGTTTCCGTCAGGGCCGGCCAGAGCTTCTCCAGCTCGGCTGTGTCCGGCAGCCCCAACTGGCGGTTGACATCCCGGGACAGCAGGCGCAATGACTCCTCATAGCCCTTGAGCCGCTCCAACCGGAGGTCCAGGTCCTCCAGCCTCTCCCCAATGGCCGCGATCTGGCGGACTTTCTGGGCCTGATCGCTTTTCAGGATTTCCATCTCCAGGCCCTGATCCCGAAATGAGTTCATGGTCTGGAAGGCGTAAACCGAGTAGACCACCAAAGAGCCAATGATCAAAGACAGAGCCAAGCCCCCCAGCTTGACCCACCACAATGAGGCCGTAAAGCTTCTGATAGTCAGAGGGCCATTTCCCTCATTCATGACGCATATTTTATATTTTTTGGCCATATAACCTAAAAAAGCCTAAATTATCCACTTCCCAGCCCATTGACCAAGCCACGAACTGTCAGCTTAGGAAGCGTTCACAAGGGAGCGTAAAATTGGACCCGTGGCTTAAACCTTAGACTCCCTATGTCTGAGCTTAACCCTCGAAATTGAGGGGTAAAATATTATCAATTTCGATAATGAGCGCTGACAGGTTTGGAAATGGCCTCATCATAGCCATTATTTCTTTGGAGTAACCGGACGCGCCGCCAATTTACCCCAATTTTTCCAGGATTGGCCGTTAAGCTAGGGTAATTAGTTTTAAGAGCAAATCGGCCACTTTTCCTAAGCGCTACCCGGCCCTGGCCCTAACCTTGAGCCTTCCCCTCGGGAATCACCGCCTCAACCAAAGCGCCTGTCCTGAGTCCAGGAATCTCTTTCTCCCGCGGCCGGCGCGCTTTTCGCCCGCTCTTATTCTCTCGCGGGAACCCCTGGGCTGTAACCAGCGTCCGTTGTCTGGTCCCTCGACCCCTCGATTTAATCCCCCAAGTCGGCTGATTTCAGTCGTTCAGTTTAGAGACTTTAGCCACGCGAGCCGCTTCTAGCGTGGCTGGACAACGCTATCCTCAGCCTGGCGGTCCAACAAGATAATAGTGAATGGGACCAATTTATAAATCTTGGCCCGTTTCTGTTCCCTCAGTTTTCTGGCCCGTCTCGGAGCGCCCGAGGTTAAGAGTTTTTATTTTTGTCAACAACGAACACTTGCGAATGAAGGGCCGATTAAAGCTTATAACGGCCAAGTTATTCGTTAAATGAACGTCTCCATTTCTTCGGGAATGTTGAGTATCGGCCCGCGACCCACTCCGTTTCGCGCCTGTTCCGGCTTGTCCAAAAATGAGTCTTCAAGAGGTCAGAATTGGAGAAGCGTTCTGACGTTGGTCTTTAGCCATTTTATTCAACGTAGTCTCTGAACCGGAAGATCCAGAGCCTGACCCTGGTAACCATGGGGGCTATTTCAATCCCCCCTTTAGCGTGGGTGAGCGGTTACTCAGCTTAACAGCCAGTCTAGCGTTCAGCCTAGCGGCGGAAATATCTAATTTAAGATTTTTATCACACTTGGCCGATGGGGGCAAACTATTTCCTATTCCTCTAGTCCCAGAAGGCCCACCCTGAGCCTAACCTCTTGAAAATCTTCTATTTATCCGCCTGATAATGGGTGTTCAAAACGAGATAAACCGTCAATAATTCGCTTATTTCCAGGAAAAAATGACCAGAACCCCGCGAACCTCAGGCGTGGGAAGACGGTCAAATAGTTCGCCGCCCAGTGACCAGGCTGGCCCCGCCAAGAAGAGCGAGCCGAAAGGCCACGTTTGACCTCGCGGCTCATAACCATTAATTATTGTTAGCCTGGTGGGGCCCCGGCGAGCCGGCCGGCCAACCCTAAATTACCGGGAAACTCATCGTAAGTAACCGAAATCACGGAAAAAAAATTTTCGCTATTTTTACAGCTGTTTTGCCCGGCGGGGGTGAGGCTAGGCCTCAGAAGCGCTCACCGGGAAACTCAACGTAAGTAGCGGAAATCACGGCAAAAAGAAATCTGAGTTTCCTGACCCGGGGGGAAGGGCCTCCCCTCATGAGCATTTAGGCCCAGGCTCCCTCAGCCTCCCTCCTGAAAAGTCCCAATTACTGGCTGGAAAAGGTCCAGATCCTGCCGGCTAATTGCTGGTCCTCCCAGATCCTTGAGGCCGTCGGCGGAGAACTTTTATTCCAGGAGGTCCAAGGTAATAACGATATTAACGTCAATGAGGAGGAGTTTTAACTGAAAATAAAAGTTTGAATCAAAAAAAAATATAATACAGCACTTTATCAAATACAACTATTAATATCATAAATGTTTCTAGTAAGTCTTTATTAATATAATAATATATATTCGTCATAGTGCAATAATTATTTATTATAGTAAACTTACATTTGATATTTTCTAAAAATTTATAAAAAGTAGAGTGTTTTTTTATAATAGGTATTATTATTTTGGTTATTCATAAATAATAAAATAAAAAATTTAAACCCAAACAATCAAATCTATTATATATAATGGCACTAAATTTATTCGTTAACATATAATACACATATATTATCAAAATAAAGATAAAAAAATATTATCTAAATGTTAATATAAACGTTTTTGAGTCTGGGTCCATCAAGGGCGCGAGCCAAATTTAAAATCGCTGGGGCTGGCTGAATGATGTTGCAATTTATAAGCGTATTGGGTAAAATAGCCAGGTGTGGTTCTTGTTGTCTTTCGTTATTTTTTTTCTGGAAAATCAAAATTAACATTTTTGGGCAACAATAACCACACTTTTTTTTTATTTTCTATTTTTATAATTTAACTCTTTTTATAAATAAATTATGTTACTATTTTTCACAAAATTTTGTTTTATCTATGATAATGTAAATTTTTTATCAATCAATATAGCTCAATCCACCTGGCGGGTTGAGACTGCGCGTGGAAGACTAGCTAATGTATTGTCTGGAAAATTCGTTCACCCCTCCCCCCGTCGCGGTAGGGAACGTTCTTTCGAACGTCCCCCCGCCCAGATCCTCGCGGGCGGAATTACCGCGCGAGGCTCCTCTCTGGACACTAACGCTGCCCCTTACTGAGTTATTTTAGTGGATCAGAGGCGTGGAAACGCGCCACGGATTGGTTACCTGTCCGCGTTAAAACGCTTGCCCCAGCAGAATGCCAACGCGCTGACTTCTCTTCC
>JAISMU010000157.1 GCA_031276635.1 Deltaproteobacteria bacterium
TTTCTTTATTATGATTTTAAGGTCCAAAGTGAGCTGCCTGGTTCCAAGGGGCGGTTGGATCTGAGCGTGGAGTTACCGGGTTCGGTCGTTTTGGTCATTGAGCTCAAGTATAGGCCAAACCCCAAAAAAACCTTGACTCCGGCAGAAAACGAGTCTTTGGCGTCCTTAGCTCATGGGCTGCTGCCAACTGATGATATAATTGATAGTTTGGCTAATCTAGCTTCTCAAAAGCTTAAGGTCAAACAAAAAAATAAATTTATGTTTGAAATTAGTCAACAAGGCCTTACTGTAGCTGAACAAAGAAGATTGTTTGTCCAGGCCACCCAGGAATGGCTCTCGGATGCTGACATAAATAAGACTCTGGCCTCGCTGGTCCTGAAAAAACTGACGCCGGAGATAATTCAGAAAGAATTAATCCAGTTGGGTGTTAAGATAGTTCTGCCAACTGAGACCAAGGACCTCTCCGACGAGGAAATTGAACGGACGTTAGACAAGGCTACCCAAGAGGCCCTGAGGGATATAACCCAAAAGAACTACCACAGTTCCTTTGGGCCCACGGTTAAAAAATTTATTGACCTCGCCATAGCCTTCTATGACGATGGCTCCAAGATGAAAGTTGTTTTTGGCCCAGACAAACCTGAGCCCTAGAGTTTCCAGCCCAAAGCCTCAGAAGCCTGATTTGAACAACCTGGCCCATTTGAGCGCCCCACCATCTGGCCGCGACGTAGCCTAGGCCGCCGTTATCACCCATGAGTGGGAAGTTAGTTATCAGGCTGAATATTTTTCCCTTAAGGCGTTGGCTAAAACCAAAATCAGTCTGAATGAATTTTTGGCGGAACTTGAAATTATTGTATATTTCTAGAGTCTAGTTTTTTGGTCTACAAATTTTTTACGCAATAGTTCAGGTTTGTGGTTTAGGCGCAATAAAGTTGACTTAAGGACATTTTTACGGCTAAAGACCAACGTCAAAACGCTTCTCCAGTTCTGACCTCCTGAAGACTCATTCGCGGACAAGCCGGAACAGGTTCAAAACAGAGTGGGTCTCGGGCCGATATTCAACATCTCCTAAGAGACGTTCATTTAATTAATAACATGGTCGTTATTGACTTTTAATGTTAAAATTAGTTTAAAATGGAAGTACGTCAGATTACTCCAAAGAAATGATGGCTATGAGTATGTCATTTCAAATCCTGTTAGAGCTAAATAATAAAGCAGATAATATTTTACTCTTCAATTTCGAGTGTTAATGTCCCATATAGTGTGTCTAGGATTAAAACCAAAGGATTTAATTTTACGATCCCTTGTGAACGTTTACCTAATTATGAGGCTCCCTTTCGAGCGACCGGAACAGCCTGGAATTGGCCAGACAAGCCTTGGCGCGTTTTCTGACCCAAGACCGCATCCCTAACATTAGCCGCCAATCCATCTTCCAGCTGGTAAAGTTGCCTGACGCTTTTGACCTCCCTGACCGCCATTTAGCCTAAACTGACCCTCATCGTGGCTCTGGTCTTTGACCAGTCTCTCTGGAGATCTATTGGTTATTTCAGCCATGACTAGACCAACCGAGAACCTTGGGTCAGGCGCTACTGGGTATCAGCCAAGGCGTCAGCTCACCGCGGGCCTTCATGGCCACGCGCTCCCCCGTTCCCGCTCAAACCTGAATATTGTAAAATCAGGTTACTAATAATTACTCTTTGCGCGAACTTATATTTTTATCAATTTTAGCCGAACATCTCAAAGTGGAAATTAAATTCCATTATGACTCAAGATGTCATCATATTTTTAGCTCCTGAAAATTCTTTTTCGTCACAGGTTTTCAAATTATTTTCAATCTCAAATTATTTTCCACCCGCCTAGCTCCGAGAGCTAACATCTCAGGGGCTATCCCCAGACTCCGCTCGCCTTCTCTGAAAAATTCAGGCCAGGAATAATAACGTTGTTTGAATATTGCCATATTGTGTATAATAACGCTTTATATCGCTAAATTAATTTTTACCTTTAAACGCGAGGTCGCCGTCCCCGGCCGCGGAGGCCTTTGATGGATAACGAGGTTAGGATGGCTAAATACTGAGGCCAGTTTTTAGGCGAGGCCAGGCGGAAATGGGTCAGTTGTCCCTCGGCCCGGTTGACAATTTCCAGCCATGGAGCTTAAGATAAAGTTATTTTCTTAACCATAACACCATAACCTGGTCCTGGCCCCGCGCCTGGCCTCAGCTTCCTTAAGGCCCTATGAAGCCCAAAGTATTCCTTCGCGCCCTCTTGTTCGCTTTGCGCCTGAGTCTTCTGGCCGGGTTGGGATTTGGCCTGGGGAGCCTGAGCTTGGCCCCGTCGGCCTGGGCTGCCGAGACCACCGGCCTCAGTCCCCAGGAAACCAAAAGGCTCCAGGACGCCATGAACCTCATTGCCAAGCGCCTGGATGTTCAGACCGAGTTACCCGGTCTCAAGCTGACCCCGCCGCCCCCCAAGTCCGAGGGTTTTTGGCTGCCCCTGCTTTTAAAGCTAGGCTTTGTTCTGGTGGTGGCCTTCATCGCTGTCCTCATCCTCATATCCATCTCTCGCCACCTGTCCCGCCGCCAGGAGCGTCCCAAGCCCGAGGAATCGGCCGCTCCCCTGACCCAGCGCCTGAGTCAAATCAACAGAGACAGCCAGCGCCTGGCCCAAGAGGGGCACTACTCGGCGGCCATTCACGAGCTGCTTTTAAAAAGCTTAGAGGAGTTTCAAAAACGCCAAGCCAAATCCTTCGCCCCGAGCCTAACTAGCCGGGAAATCCTCAGTCGCCTGGCTCTGGGGCCACCCGTGGAGCCAGCCCTGGCCTTTCTGGTGCGCCAGGTCGAGGTCTCTCGCTTCGGTCATTATGAGCCCCGGGCCGAGGATTATCAGGCTTGTCAGGCCAACTTCCAGGCTCTGGTGGATGGCCTGCGGAACCCGGCCCCGGCGTGACCGCCCGAACCCTGGCTTATGTGGCCCTGACCATCGTGGGCCTGGTGGTCGTGGCCCAGCTGGTCCGCACCTGCGACTTCACTCGCGACTATGGCCAACTGACCAGACCCAGCTCTTATTCCATTTCGGCCGTGGGCTTGGCTCTTTTTTACGAGACCCTGACTCTGACTGATCTCAAACCCCAGCGGGCCTTCGCCGGCCAGAACGCTTGGAAGCCCGGGCCCAATCAACTGGTGGTCCTGGCCGACCCCGTCCTCTCTCTGACCCGCCGCCCGGATCTGGCCGAAGCCCCCCGACTTCTGGTCATTTTGCCTAAATACATCTATCAGGACTCCCTGGACAAACCCGCCTGGTTGGAGCAGGCTCAGGCCCGAAAAGCCAACCACCTAGGGCCTCTCTGGCGAGATCTGGGCCTAATAGACGCGGATGCCCCTCCGAGCGAGCCAGACCTGACCTTAACCGCCACGCCCAAGGAGTGGCCGCAAACCCTCGCCGGCCACCACCCGACCTTTCCGGCTCAAACCCAGCTACTGAGGGAGCCAGCCTTAAGTCCTCTCATCGCCGCCCCCGAAGGTCTGGTCCTGGGGGAGAGGTGGCGAGATCAACGCCAGTTGCTGATTCTGGCTGATCCCGATCTGGTCAATAACCACGGTCTGGGCCAGGGCGACAACCTGGCCTTGACCATGGCCGCCCTGAAGGTGGCTCTGCCCAACGGGGGGGAAGTCATCTTTGACGAGCCGATCCTGAGCCCTCCCAAACCCCGCGCCCGGGCCAACCCCGACTTGATTGGCCCGGTGGAGCTGCCAGCTGGGCCGGAGATCATAATTTTCGCCCAGATCTTTTTAGCCGCCCTTCTGGCCGCCTTTTCTGGGGGCAGTCGTTTCGGCCCCCCCCTCAAAGAGGACAAGGTGGTCGATTTCGGGCGGAAAAAGCTCATTGATAATAGCGCTCGCCTTCTGGAGAGGGCCAGTCGCCAGAAAGCGGTGACCCAGGATTACCTGGCCATGATCGCCAAGGCCGCCGCCAAGGCCGCCCGCTTACCCCGGGGCCTGAGCGAGGCCGAGACCTTAAGCCGGCTGGACCTAATCGACCGCCGATTTTCCTTGAAAAAAATCTTGGGTGAGCTGGCTCGGGCCAGCTCGCCCACGCCTAAAACCTGTTTGGAGTGGGCCAAAAAAGCTTACGCCTGGAAAGCGAGACTGGAAAGTGGATCTGAAAGTGGTAGGCGAAATAATTAAGGCCATCAGCGGGGAGGTCAGCAAAGTCATCGTCGGCCAGGCCCAGACCCTGACGCTGATGTTGACCAGCCTTTTATGCGGGGGGCATATCCTCCTGGAGGGCGTGCCTGGCTCAGGCAAAACTCTCCTGGCTCAGGCCTTCGCTTGGTCCCTGAGCCTTAAGTTCGGGCGCATTCAGTTCACCCCGGACCTCATGCCCGGCGACGTTCTGGGCACTAACCTTTTCAACTTTCAGACCAACTCCTTTGTTCTGACCCCCGGGCCCATCTTCACCCAGATCCTCCTAGCCGACGAGATTAACCGCACCCCGCCCAAGACCCAGGCCGCCCTGCTGGAGGCCATGAGCGAGCGATCGGTGACCATTGACCGCCAGAGCCATAGCCTAGGCGAAGAGTTCATGGTGGTGGCCACCCAGAACCCCATTGAGCAGCAGGGCACCTACCCCCTGCCGGAAGCCCAGCTGGACCGGTTCCTCTTCAAAATCAACGTTGGCTACCCCACCGAGGCCGAGGAACTGGAGATCGTCAAGCGCCACGGCCAAGGCCCGACTAAACGCGACCAAGCCGGTTTCGGGATCCAGGCCATGGTCAACCAGGAACACCTGGCCTACGCCCGGTACACGGCCAGCCAGATCAAGCTCTCCGAGCCCCTAGTCGGCTATATCGTGGCCCTGGTCCGGGCCTCCCGGCGCCACCCTCTGGTGGAGACCGGCGCCTCCCCTCGGGCCGCCACCATGTTGGCCGCCGCCGCCCGTGCCCACGCGGCCACTCAGGGCCGGGACTTTGTGCTGCCTGATGACATCAAGACCCTGATTAGTCCCCTGATGCGCCATCGCCTGGTCCTCTCGCCGGCCGCTGACATTGAGGGGGTCACCGCAGACCAGGCCATCGCCGAGCTGATTAACCAAGTTCCGGCCCCCCGGTAAAAGGTTAGCCGGCTTTTATGCTCCGCCCTTCTTTAAAGGCCCTGGCCCTCTTCGCCGCCACCATTCCGGTGACGGCCCTGATCGTCGCCCTGACCCCGGACCTCTGGCGCCTGACCCTCATCGCCCCCATCCTGGCCTTGGCCGCTCTGGGGGTAGACCTGGCTCGGGCATTCCCAGATAGAGACCTGGACCCGGAGATCTCCCTCCCTACCCTGCTCTTTGTGGGGCGGGAGAGCCAGGCTCTCCTGAGCCTCAAGGCCTATCCCCAGAAGAAAACCGTCCGAAAGCTCCAGCTGGAAGCCTTACTGGAGCTCGACGGCCCCTTGAAACCTCCAGGTCCCCAAACCATAACCCTTCAAGGCGTCGAAGGTGTCTTTCCTCTCCCTATCCTAGGCCTCCGACGGGGCCAGGCGGATCTGCGAGCCCTATGGCTGCGCTGGCGGGGGCCTTGGGGACTGGCCGAGATTCGCTCGCGTCGGACCCTGGAGCTGAGCGTCATGGTTTCCCAGGATGTTTATCGCGTCCACCAGGACACCATCAATTTTTACAGCCGCCAGAGCCTGATTGGCGTCAAACCCCAGCCTTTCCGGGGCGAGGGCGCGGAGTTTGAGAGCCTGACGGAATTCGCCACAGGTATGGATCCCCGGCGGATTGACTGGAAGCGCTCTGGTCGGCACCGACGACTTTTGGCGCGCGAGTTCCGCCAGGAGCGCAATAACCTCATTGTTTTCGGCTTTGACACCGGACGCCTCTCCCAGGAGCCGGTGGGCGAGGTGACCAAGCTCGACCACTTTGTGGCCGCGGCCCTGCGGTTGGGCTGGGTCTGCCTCAAAAGCGGGGACCTGGTGGGCGGCTGCGGCTATGACCTGACGTTTCACTCCTTTTTGCAGCCCGGTCGGGGAGTCCGCTTCTTCACTCAGTTACGGGCCTTCACCGCTGGGCTGGACTACGGCCTCAAGGAAACCAACCACACCCTAGCCCTGGCCGAGCTCTCGGGTCGCCTGCCCCACCGGGCCCTGATCGTCCTTTTTACCGAGTTCATTGACGAGGTTTCCTCGGAGCTGCTGGTGGAAAGCCTGGCTCTTCTGACCCGCCGCCACATGGTCATCTTTGTGACGGTGGGCGATCCCCTGCTGCCGACTCTGAAAAACCAGCGCCCCAGCTCCCTCCAGGGCCTGGCCTCCTCGGTCCTGGCTGACAACTTCGCCAAGAGCCGGGAGCTGGTCCTGAACCGAATCCGCCGCCTGGGGGCTTATTGCGTGGACGCCCCAGCTGGGCAGATCACCTCGGAGCTGTTAAACCGCTACCTTTTAATTAAACAAAGAGGGCTGTTATGACCGAGCCGACCCTGAGCCAGGCTGAGCTAGCCCCCAAGCCCCTGACTTTACGGAGCGCGGTTTTCCGCAAAAGTCGGGAGAAGAGCTGGGAAAAACTGGACAAGCTCATCACCCAACTGGACCGGCGGGGCCTGAAAGCCCTCTCGGCCCAGGAGGCCATGGAGCTGCCGCTGCTCTACCAGTCAGCCGTCTCCTCTCTGGCCCTGGCCCGGCACATCTCCCTGGACCAAAGCCTCAGGGCCTATCTGGAGAGCCTGGTTCTGCGGGGCTACATCGCCGTCTACGGGCCCCGCCAGAGCTTTGAGGAGATCCTGGGGAGCTTTTTCGCCAGGGATTTTCCCCGAGCCGTCCGACGCTTGAAGTGGCCTATCCTGATCGCCGCCCTGGCTCTCATCTCCGGGCTCTTGACCGGTTTTTTCCAGGTTCTGGCCGATCCAGCGGCCTTTCACCACCTGGTGAGCGAGGACCTGGCCGGGGGCCGGGGGCCCAACTCCAGCCCCCAATTTCTCTTGGAGGAGGTCATCTTCGCCCCCTGGCCCGGGTTCGAGAAAAGCTTCATTGTCTTCGCCAGTTACCTCTTCGAGCACAACTCCTTTGTGACTTTTCTGGCCTTTGGCCTGGGGTTCGCTCTAGGCGCGCCCACCGTGGTCATTCTTTTTCAGAACGGCCAGATTCTGGGGGCGATGCTGGCTATCCACTGGTCCAAGGATATCGCCCTGGAGTTTATCGGCTGGGTCGCTATCCACGGGGTAACCGAGCTCACCGCCGTAGTTCTGGCCGGGGCGGCTGGTCTGGGGGTGGCCGAGCGGATCTTCTTCCCCGGCGAGCGGTCCCGCCTGGAAAACCTGGCCCGGGAAGGGCCGACCGCGGTGGCGGCCATGGTCGGGGTCATCTTCATGCTCCTCCTGGCCGGGCTCATTGAGGGGGGATTCCGGCAACTGGTGGGGAGCACCCCGCTCCGGCTCTTCTTCGCCGGGTTGTCCCTGTTTGGCTGGCTTTACTACTTTCTTTTCTTCGGTCGGGAGGATGACGCTTGAAAACCTCAGACCAGAAAAAGAAAAAAAACCAGGACAAGGCCAGGGACAAAGCCCAGTCCCTGATCCGCCGGATTATCTGCCCAGAAGGGCTGGAGCTGGAATTCCGCCTGGCCACCTACCAGGAAAGGCTTTACGCCTTCATCCTGGACTCCATCTTCATGCTGGCCCTCGTCATCTTCCTCTCCCTGGTCATCAGCAACCTCTTTGGTCTGGGCCGGGAAAGCTCCCAGGCTTTTCTGGCCCTGGGCTGTTATCTGATCCTGAATTTCTACTTTCTCCACTTTGAGCTGGCCTGGCGAGGTCGGACGCCGGGCAAAAAAATCATGGGCATAAGGGTCATCAACCGACGGGGTGGAGAGCTAACCCCGACCATGGTTATCGCCCGCAACCTTACGCGCCAGGTGGAAATTTTTTATCCCCTGCTTTTTCTCTTCCAGAACCTGGGCGAGCAAAGCTCACTGCTCTCCCTGATCGAGCTCGCCTTTATCCTGGTCATGATCCTTTTGCCTCGCTTCAGCCGGGACCACTACCGCCTGGGAGACCTTATCGGCGGCACCATGGTGGCCGTCACCCCCAAGGCCACTCTCCTTGAGGATCTGAGCGTCCATGCCCCACAAGCCAGCTATACCTTCACCCCCAAGCATCTGGGAATTTACGGGGCCCTGGAGCTCAACGCCCTGGAGAAGGCCCTGCGGCTATCCAAATTCCAATCTAGCCCGGCCCTGCGGAAGATCGCCTACACCATAATCCGCAAAATCAATTACGGTCGTAAAGTCAAACCTGACGACGCTGTCCAGTTTTTGCGGGATTTTTACGCCGCCGAAAGGGGCTTGCTCGAGCGGGAAAGACTCTTTGGGCGCAACAAGGACGACAAAAACACGCCCTTAAAGCCCATTGAGCCGGTCAAACCCGGGGCTAACCCAACCGGGAAAAAACCTTTAACCTCCCTGGCCAGAAACCGGTCAGGAGCGAGCCAGAAACCGTAAAACCGGGGCGCTCAAAAAGCCCCTTCTTTGGTCTTTAGCCATTTTATTCAACGTTGTCTCTGAACCGTTAAGTCCAGAGCCGGACCCTGGTAACCTTGGGGCTATTTCAACCCCCCCGCCTTACCGTTAAACTCTTCGCAAGTAGCCGAAATCATAACGAAAAAAAATTCGCTCTTTTGTACAACAATTACGAAAAATAAATTGCGGAGTTTCTTTGCGCGAGGGTGAGGGTGCCCCCTCATGAGCGTTTATCGTGGGTGAACGGTTACACGCCTCAAGGCTTCTGAGTGTAGAGGGTTGAAATGACCTCGCAGTTGAAGGAGGTTACAACAACTTGTCAGGTGGCGTTCCTCCTTTCTATAAACTTGAGATGACCTCTCAGGTGTGGGAGATAAAACCAGAAGCTTGAAAATTTTTTATCAGTTCAAGCTGGATCGAAGTTGCGGCCAATAATCACTGTTTCTTTGAAATATTTTTTGCTACTAGTTTATATATATTATTAAATTATAATTCAAACTAATTAATCTTATAATAACTATATAAGTATTTTTTTTAAATAATTGATTAGCCGTCGCTCCTCAACTGACGGACGGACGGTCTATTTTTTAAAAATTTACCTTCAGTCTTTGACCAACGCCAAAATTTAAAACCCTGGCCTTAGTCCCCGTCATCCATATGTATATGGTTTTAGCCCGCCCCTTATGGTAAGATTAATTGTCAGCAAATAAAGTTCCCTTGAGGCTTCCCGTCACAGGCCTGTGTCCTTAATCAGGTTTGAGGTATGATTTGTTAGTAATATCGGCCCCTTAAGGGAACGTTTTAATTAAATCTATCGTTTTTAAGTCAGCCTTTTTTAGGCTTTGAGGGGGTCGTCCTTTTTCGCGGTCGGCCCAATGGAGATTATTATGGCCAAGACTTTCGCGCTTGACGCCAAATATGGCAAGCACGCCAATGACGGCGTTTTTTTGAAGCCTTTTTTCGGCAAAGATGACACCGATGGCCGGCTCAACAACCTGGAGATCACCATTGTTCCAGGTTTTGAGATTCTGCCGCACAACCACCCCACCAGCACGGAGTTTTTCTACGCCGTCTCCGGCGAGGGGGAGTTTCAGGATAACGAAGGCTGGCATAAGATTAAGCCTGGCGACGCCTTCCGGGCTCCCGATGGCGTTACCCACGCCCTGAAAGCCACCGGCAATGAGCCATGGAAACTCCTGGCTACCTTCAGCCCCCCGATCATGTAAGCTGGGCCTATCATTACCCGCTGAAAGCCAGGGTCCGCGCCCTGGTTTTTTTTCTTTGGCGGGAGCGAAAATTTTGGTTTCCGCTCAGCTCAATTCTCTAAAGATAGCCTGATTGTAACGGGAATTTCGCCAAGGTCCAGGCGAAAGAAAAAGCGGAAGAAGAATTGAGAAATATAGGGTCTTTTTTTCCAGGCGTGGCCTCAGGATCCGGGGAGCGGTCAGGCGGGGGGCCAGGTGGCTCCTCTTCTGAGGGGACCCCAGTAAAGCGGAGATTTGCTCCCTTTAGTTTGCCAGGCGCGATGATGGGGGTGAGCCTGGCGATAAAATTTTTATTTTACAATTGATTAAGGCTGGCGGGCTGAAACGCCCTACCAAACCTAATCGTCTCCCCTCATCTGAATAAAGAGACAAAGATGATCATCGCTTTTTAACGTTGTAAAGCGGATCAAAAAATTGACACAAAAATACCGGAAAAACCTTTTAATTCGCTCGGTTTTCCAGGGTTGATCATAGGGATATTTCTAAATCAGATATTAGAGCTTTTGACTCTCTCTGGTTCACTAAATATACCTGATACTGAACAAGATTTCAAAATAATTTACAAGTAATAAAATTTTTATGTTTGGCGTCCCCAAGGGGATTTGAACCCCTGTTGCCGAAGTGAAAGTCCGGTGTCCTGGACCAGGCTAGACGATGGGGACGCAACATGCGTTTTGGTGGGCGCGCGCCCACCACTAAAAGCTTATAACCTCTTATTTTTACTACATTTATTGGTCAGCCTAAATATCCGACACATTAAAAAATACCTTTTTATTAATTCATATAATTAAATATTGATTACTTTTAATTATATATAATTACGTATTATTTTTTTGGAAACTAAAATAGCTCCCTTGAAGGCTCCAAAATATAATTCTTTCTTTTCCTAAAGTCAAGTTTTCCTGACCTGCTTCTTCACACGGGCGTAGGAGCTCCCAGGCGTGAAGGCCTGAGGACCAGCAATTTTAAATTTGGCCAGATGAAATTTTTTTTAGTCCTTAATTTTAGAGATTCTGGTCTGTTTTTTTTGTCAAAATAGGTGAGAATTTTTACAGGCCCGAAAAAATTTTGTGCCTTATTCTTTGATAAAATAAATAAAATTTTTTTATCTTTTTTATAAATTTAAGGTTAAAGAATTGATCCAGCCAAAATTGTGCCCTTTTAAAGAATATTAACTATATCCTGTGGCCGGACGGACTGGGTCTTTCTTCATATTCTGTTGATGGAGGGTAAGCGCCGGTAACGTTCGCCGGCCTGGCAAAAATGAACTTCTTGTTCTTGAGCGTGGCCAGACCCGCGTCAATCTTGGTCTGGGTGGCGCTGGACCACTTCAAGTAGTTCGGGTCGATAGCGGCGGGGCCCGCGACAAGCACACCCACCTTAACGGAACTGGAAGGCGGCGCGTCCAGCAAGATCCCGTAAAT
>JAISMU010000165.1 GCA_031276635.1 Deltaproteobacteria bacterium
AAATCCGAACGTTCGGATTTTGGACGACTACATTCTTTTATAGGCCTTTTTGTATCGTGGCTAAAATTTTAGTCATGTTATCTTGAACGATGGTTTTTTCAGACTCGGTTGGCTTCAAATGAGAGAGCTCTGGGTTTTCAGGCATTTTATTGGTAACAATCAGAATAATGTAAGGGATCTTTAGAGTGATGAACTTCATGCGAACCGGGGTGAGGTTGTTGGCTTTAACAAAGTTGACGAGGGCCTGTTTAATGTCCAGCTGGGGGTCAGTCTCTAGCTTTTTAAACATTTCTTGGGAATACTCAGAAAACTTGATGTAAAGATCAATGTCCGCCTGGGTCAAGGGCGCTTCCTTGCTCATCTGCTCATCAGTAACGCTGTCAAGGTCAATTTCTTGAGCGAGCAGGGAAGAGGAAAAAGCCATGGTCAGGATGGCCAGGCAGGCGAAAAGAGTTATTTTTTTTAAAAACATGGGTGGTTGTCCTTTATAAGCGAAAGACAAAAGTTAAGTTGGGTCAAAGATCCAATTATTTGAGAAAAAAATTTAAACAAAGCTTAAAATAGAAAAAATAAAATAAGGGAAATAAGGACAAAAATTTTTTTTTATCAGACTAAATAATAAGCCAAGCCAACCTCAGAGTTTGAGCCAAGGGACAGTCAGAAACAAGAAAACCTTGGCGACTTTAAAAAATTCGATCAAACACCTAAGTTTAATTAATTTTCTTTAGCAAATTCCCCAAAAAAAACTCAAGTTGTTAATTTGGCGCAAAGAAAATATGAGCCGACTAGGCCAAAAAGTCAAGAACGCTTTTTGAGTCGCGGTTAAGCCAGGTCCCCGCCAGAGGAGCTATGGTCGGGAGTCCAGGAACCACCGCGCTCAGGTTGGGATGGTTAGGGCCCGTGTAAAAATAACTCTACACAAACAGAAAAAATTTTTTAGCCTAAATTAGTAAAAACGAATAGTTCCAATCCCCATGAAAATATGCTTTTTTTGATTATGATATTTTTCAGCTCCACATCAGAAACTTTAATGCCATTTAGGTACTGCCCTAAGTCAAGGTCACATTTAACGGATAAACCTGTTTCTGTTTTTGTTGAAGATATCAAATTGACAACGACTTCGTGACTTATCAGTGGGCGACCACGCCAATTCATAGTAATATATGAAAAAAGACGATGCTCGATCTTATTCCATTTACTAGTACCAACCGGATAATGGCTGACCCTAATTTGTAAATTTGTCTCTTACTGCCACTACTATCAGCAACAATAAGTAGTCTATTAGCATTTGGGAAAGCCTTTATTCCAATAGAATACCACCATTGACGGATGGTTTGAAAAGCAAAAACTGAGGTATCATGATCAATTACAACGTTAACATAACATTTATTATTTATAATGTCATATACACCAAACGGAATAACCTTACTAAGTTCTTTATCCATAAAATCATGATCTTTAACCTCTGTTAGATTACCTTTAGGCGTGTATTCCTTGCCATTATTTTTAAAATTAACTATTAATTCATGTTTTTTTTGTAATTAATAGAAACAATAGGGTGCTGAAAGCGCATAAAAGCCTTAGTTCTTCTGTTTATATCAGGGTGTTCTGCGCCTTCAAGTACTTTTTTATTCGCCTGAAGACTATAACCTAGATCAGACAAAAGAGTTGACACTATGTTAAAACAGACATTAAAACCGCTATTATTTAGCTCCGATGTTAAATTTCATATACTTTGACATGTCCAAAGCAGTGGAGATTCAGGATCGCCTCGCGTTATTGACTCAACAAGGTTTTTTAACACGGTAACCACAGCAGGGCTACTTTCGGAAATTTTCTTCCGACCTCCACCTTCCAGGCGGATCTTAGTTTTTAGGCCCTCTATTATAGGAACTCCCTCCTTGATCTCTTCGAGACCTCGACGAATCGCCTGAAAAGAAACCCCCGTCTCCTTGGAAACATAACTCCGTGGACCATACTCATCGCTCAATTTCAGCGAGGCGGCGACAATGCGTCTGGTCTTTTCGTTTAAAAAGGGGCTCAAAGCCTCAAATGCCTTTTTAAGGTCTATCATAAATTCATGATAGCGCATTTTTAAAAACTGTAGTTATTTTTACACGGGCCCTTAGAGAGAAATTAAGCTAACTCCCGGAAATCAATTGGTCAGGCGTTCCAGGATTTTGGCCTGATTGGCCAGCAGGAGCCGAGCCTCCTCCTCATTGGGTTTGAAATCCGCGGCAATTTCGGTGGAATTATCCAGGGCGTAAAAAAGGGCTACCGGTATTTTTTGAGCGATATAGGCCAGATGGACGAGGGTAATGTTGTTTTTGCCAGCGAAATCCAGGGCGTATTTGTCCATGGCTTCCACCACGGAGTCGGATTCCAGGTACAGCTCCGCCCTCATCTCGTCTTGGGGGTTAAAAAATCGGAGGAAAAGGTCGATGTCCTGTTGATTGAGGGGCGGCTCCTCGGCCAATTGCTCCGGCGAGATCTGATCCAGTTCACTGGCCCCCAGGGGAGCGGTCGAGAGGAGAGCCAGGCCCAGAATCAGGCTCAAGAGGCAGAGTCGGGATTGGGGGGCCAGGGCCAGAAAGTGGGCTGACAGCGGCATCGTCACACCTCCGCGTTAGACTTAAGGGGTAATTAACCCTGTTTTTGGGACCCACTGGTTCTGGTGGTCTTCTCAGGGGCGGCTCTTGGCCAAAGTCAGAGATTGACCAGGACGAGGCCGGCAAAGAGCCCACAATCCCACAGCGGCCAAGGCCAGAGCCAGCCAGAAGGTCGGGGCCTGACTCAGAAATTCTGGGCCCCGGAAGTCGCCCCGCCATTGCTCCAGGCTCGCCCGGAGGGCCCCGGCTCCCAGGAGGTAGGCCCCAAACACCCGGCCTGGGGGTGGGCTCTTTTTGAGAAAGAGCCAGAGTCCCAAGGCGAGGAGCAAAAGCCCCAACCCTTCCATTAATTGGGTCGGGTAAAGGGGAAACCGGGCTGGGGCGACCGAGCCCGGGGGAAAGACGGCGGCCAGGGGAAAATCGGCCGGGGCGGGGCGGCCATAACAGCAGCCAGCCGCGTAACAGCCCAGCCGGCCCACCGCCTGACCCAAGGCCAGCGGCGGGCCTACGGCGTCAGCCGGGGCCCAGAAGCCCAGGCCTTGGGCTCTCAAGACCACAATCGCGGTTAGGGCGGCGGCCACCACCGCCCCTTGGAACATCAGGCCCCCCTTCCAGTAAAAGAAGATTGTGACGGGGTGGGCTCGAAACTCGGACCAGTGGCAGATGACGTAAAAGAGGCGGGCCCCGATGAGGCCGAAGACGATCAGCCAAAAACCCAGGTCCCCGGCCGCTTGAGGGGACCAACCCACTCGGGGGGCGGTCCGGCGCAAGGAGATTAAACCCAGAAAGGCCCCGGCGGCCACCAGGACCCCATAGAGGCTCAGGTGGATGGGCCCGGCCAGATGTAAGGGCTCTGGCCACATGGCTCAGTGTTTGAAGGCTCTTTGGCCGGTGAAGACCATGGCCGCCGGAGGTTGGTTGGCGTTACAGGCCTCAATGGAGTCCCAGTCCCGGAGCGAGCCGCCTGGGTGAGCCAAGGCGCTGATCCCTTCGCTTAAGGCTTCCAAAACCGCGTCCCGGAAGGGAAAAAAGCCGTCAGAGACCAGGCTCGCCCCTAAGAGGCCGGCCCGCCGGTTTTTGGCCTCCTCGTGGATGGCTTGGGCCAGCTCTGGCTCGGCGTTTCTGGCGATTTGCCAGAAGGGGGTCTGGTGGAGCTCCCGGGAACGCGACTGGCAATAGTTCTGATAAGCCTTGTTGATGGCCAGCTGAACCACCCCCAGGCGGCTCTGTTGACCCCCGGCGATGGCCACGGTGGCCTGGTCTTTGACCACGACCACGCTGTTGGAGGACACCGCGTTCAGGACCGCCCAGCCAAAGATGAGATCGTCATACTCGGTCGCGGTGGGCGCCCGGCTGGTCTCATAGATCTGGCCCTGGCGCTCGACCCGGGCCGGCTGAAAATCCGCCGGCGTTCGGATGGCGTTGACCAGGGACTGGTGAAGGATGAGGCCACCGTCCAAGAGGCTCTTAATCTGGATGGAGCGGCCCAGGCTGGTGAGCTTGTCAAAGTTGGGCAGCTTGAAGACTCGGATATCGGGTCTTTTAGCCAGGCTGGCCAGCGAGCCGGCCTCAAAATCTGGGGCGGCCACCACCTCCACGTACAGTTCCTCGACCAGACGGGCGCAATCAAGGCTCACGGGTCGGTTGAAGACGACCACTCCCCCGAAGGCGCTGAGCTCATCGCCCTGGTAAGCCCGTTGAAAACACGACTCCAGGCTCCCCCCCTGGGCGGCCCCGGAAGGGTTGTTGTGCTTGATGATGACCGCCGCTGGCCGTTCGAGCCATCTTAATAGATTCAGGCCAGCGTCGAGATCGGTGAAGTTGGTCATGGAGGGGCTTTTGCCACCCACCGTCTCCAGGCCCGTCTCGCCCAGGGCCGAGACTATGGCCGCTTCCGGGCCCAGGTAGGTAGTGGGGCCGAACTGAGCTCGACCGCTGACGAGCCGGTACAGAGCCGCCTCCTGGCCGGGGTTTTCCCCGTACCGCAGGCCCTCTGGGGGACGACCGGGAGCGGCGAAGGACTGCTTCTCATAGATGAGCTGGTTATCTCCCAGCTCCAATCGCAGGCTCGTGGGGAAACTGTCGCCCTGGCTTTGGCGGTAGGTGGCGCGGCGGGAATCTGGTTGGCTCAAAATTTATTCCTCTGGTTGATTAGGTTAAGGCGCCTCGCTAAACCCGGGCTAAAAAGCTCCAGGCTTAATCGTTGACCCGGTTTGACATGGGGGCGCCTGGGGTCCCGAAGCTACCTAGGCCCAACAGGTCAATCACCAGGGCCACTCGGCGGTCGCTGTCGCTATCGACGTAAACCAGGCCCAGGCCGTAGCACTGGTCGCGGTAAAGCAGATTCACGTAAGTCTCCAAGCCCCGATGGGACTGGATGTCAAAGCGGCTGGAGATGGTGGTGGACCAGCCTCCGGTAAACTCCAGGTGCAAGTCGCTCCGGATTTGGTTGGCCCGTTGGCCTGGCCGGGGGCCCTGTTGGATGGTGGGCGACTCGTAGTCATAAATGACGGAAAGCATGTCGCCGCGCTGGTCGCTTAAGGTCATATTGAGGTCATGCTTGGTAAATTTCCCGGTTCGACCGTCGACCGAGGAAAGCAGCCGGGCTGTCAGATAGGGGGTTAGGCTCGTTTCCAGCTCCAACTCGAAAGGCCCGGGCCCTCGGTCAAAGTAGCCCACCGTGTAATAGCGGGCCCAATCTTGCTCCGCCCACTTGAGGTTGGAGGCGAACTCGTAGCTGGAGTAAAGGCCAAATCGTAATAGGGAGTTGTAAGAGTAGCCAGTGACCCGCCCTTCGGGGTCCTTGATGGGGGTCTTGCTCAAAAGGGAATTGCGCAAGCCATATTTGAAAGTCCGCCGCCGGAGCTGGCGGTCATACAAGTCCCAGTATGGCAGCTCCTCCTGGCTGGGTGACTCGACCACCTCAAAGGCCACAAATGGGGTCATTTGATGCAAGGTGGCCAGAGCCTCGCCAAAGCCGCCCTCGTAGACCCGGGCTAGGGAGGTGGAGAGCTCCGCCTTCAGATCGCTGGCCAGGTTACTCTGCCGGCTCCGATGGTACTGGTAGCGTCCCAGCTCCATGGGGCGGCGGCCATTGGGGTCATAGGCGGAGAACTCCAGGCCCCCCTCAATTTTGAGGCTGGTGACGCCCAGAAAGTCGTGGTGCCAGAAAAGGGCGGGAGCGACAATTAGCCGATGGCCAGTCTCGGTGATGAGGCTGTGGCTGTCCGTCCGCCGGGTGAAATAGTCATAACGCAGATCCAGGCTCAAGCGGGGTCGGTCCATCTCGTCATGGTCAGCCCCGGGCACGGTCAAGGGTCGGCTGACCAGCCCGAAGTAGAGGCTGGGGAGGTTCTGGAGGGTATCAATGTTGCCTTCGCTATAGAGGTTATTAACGTAGGAGATGGTCCCCCGGAAAAGGGTGTCGTCGGATCTTTTCTGGGCGAAGAAGGTGGAGAGCCTTAAGGGATCGAGCTCCTCATTGACGGTCCGGCCAAAATAGGCGCTGAACAGATTCTGGGAGTAGCGGAAGCCATCAAGATCGTTGCGGAAAGCGTACAACGACAGGGGATCCGAGACCAGGTCCACGTCCAGGCTCAGTTCCCAGTCTTCCCCGGCCCGCCAGTCGTTCTGGCCGCGGATCCAGTAGACGTCCTGGACATGGCGGCGGCGCTGGCCGAAGGAGGTATAGTTAAAGTAGTTATTCTTGTGATCCCGCAAATAGGTGACCAGCCAGATCCCCTGGCCGGCCTCAAGGTTGTAGCGGCCCTCCAGGGTCATCGCCAGGCCCCGCTTGGAGCGCCACACCGGGGTGACGGTCAGATCGTAGTCTTCGCTCAGGGCCCAGAAAAAAGGCAAGGCGGCCGAGAATCCATCGCGCGAGGAGTTAGCGATGGAGGGGATCAGAAACCCGGTCTGACGCTCGTTTTTAATCGGGATAGTGAAGTACGGTAGCCAGACTAGGGGAAAGTAGCGGGTGTTCACAACCACCCCAGAGGCGGTGGCCATGCCGCCGGGGTTAATCAGGAGGTTTTCCGCCTCAATGCTCCAGCTGGTCTCCTCCCCATCGCAGGTGGTGAAATGGCCGCTCTGAACATAAACGGTGTCCTCCCCCCGCCGCTCAATGACCTCGCCTTTGACGTAGAAGTGGCGCTGGGGAAAGAAAGCCCGACCGTCGTAGATCTTGGCCAGCCTGAGATCCAGGTTGACGGTGGCTCTTTTGGCCTCGGCTGAGAAGTCCGGGGTCAGGAGCCGGACCTGGCCGGCGATCTCGGCGGTGCTGGAGGGGTCGTGCCAGATGGCCCGGTCCCCCTCAATGAGCTCCGCGCCCCGATGGAGCCGGACCTGGCCAAAGAACTCCAGGCGCCCGGTTTTCTGGTCATAGCGCATCTGTTGGGCGGTGATGGTGACCGGGGGTTCGGTGTCCCGCAAAACCATGGTGACCGGGGCGTCTGGGGAGCGGGGATCAACCAGGTCGGGGCTTGGGCCGGGCGGCGACGGGCTGGCCGGGGGCGGGGCGGTGGTGGAAGAGGCGGAGGCTGGACCCGCCGCTGACCCAGTCGGTTGAGCCAGGGCCAGGCTGGAGAGGAGCCCGCCGCTCAAGGCGAAAAGTCCCAGCCACGCCCAGAAACATATCCAGCCAAAGGTCCAGAAAATCGCCCGCATCAATTCGACTCCACCACGGGCTCGCCGTTCAGGTAAGCCAGAGTCTCGCCCACAGTGAAGAGCGAGCCACTGACCACCACCAGGTCCCGGGGGCCGGCCGCCGCCGCCGCCGCCTGGAGGGCGGCGGGCAGATTCGGGCACAGCTCGGCGGGGACCGGCAGAGGCCCCAGAGCGGCGATTAAACGGTCGCGCAACTCCTCCGGGGTGGCGGCCCGGGCGTACTCGGGCCGGGTCAGGTACAGCCGACTGGCCAGAGGAATCAGGGGGCTCAACACCCCGGAGACGTCCTTGTCAGCCATGACCCCGACGATGAGGTGGACGCGCTCAGCCGCGGCTTGAGCCAGAAAGGCCCCGAAGGCCTGGGCTCCCCCGGGATTGTGGGCCCCGTCCAGGACTAGGGGGGCCCGGCCAGAGTGGTCCGGGGGCCAGTCGCCGGGGTTGAGGCGCTCAGCTCGACCGGGCCAGCGCGCCTTTTGGAGGCCCGCCTGGACCGCCGCCGGCTGAAGATCAAAACCCAGTTGCGTGAGGCTCTCGGCCAGAGCCACGGCCTGGCCGGCGTTCTCGACCTGGTAGGGGCCGGCCAGCCGCGGGGCCAGATCGCTTAAGTTCCACTGGGGGCCCTGGTAATGGAAAACCGGGCCAGCGGGGCGAACTCCTCCTTGGCCGATCGCCTGTCTCGTCACCTGGTAAGCCTCGCCCAAAAGTTTACCTGGGGCTCCCACCGCCGCCAGTCGGGCCTTAATCACCCGCAAGGGCTCGCCTTCTAGGCGCCCCCCAACCAGGGGCGCGCCCTTTTTGATAATCCCGGCCTTTTCGGTGGCGATGGCCGTGAGGGTGGTTCCCAGGTACTCGGTGTGCTCCAGGGAGATGTTGGTAATGGCCGTGATGAGGGGATTTATAACGTTGGTGGAGTCGAGGCGACCGCCTAACCCGGTCTCAATGATGGCCAGATCCGGGGCTTGGGCCTGAAAGTAAAGAAAGGCCATGGCTGTCACGAACTCGAAAAAAGTTGGGGGTTGGCTCTCGTCAATTACCGCCCAGACCCGCTGGAAGAGATCCAGGGTCTCAGCCTCGGTGATCATAATCCCGTTAAGCTGGATTCGCTCCCGGAAAGTCACCAGGTGCGGGGAGGTGTAGAGGCCGACCCGGTAACCGGCGGCCTGAGCTATGGCGGCCAGAAAGGCCGCCGTCGAGCCTTTGCCATTGGTGCCAGCTATATGGGCTAAACGAAGCCCGGCCTCGGGGTTACCCAACGCGGCCAGCAGGCGGCGCATGGACTCCAGGCCCACCTTGATGCCGAACTTCTGGAGATCAAAGAGTCTGGAGAGGGTTTGTCTATAGCTCATAAGACCAAGTTTCGCCTCAGGAATTCGCCGGGCTCACCGGTCCAGCCGGATCAGGCGGGCGTGGGTGGCGACCAGTTTTTTTCGGCCATAGGTGTCGAACTCTACGGTGACTATATCATTATCTCTTTTAATTACCAGACCCGCGCCAAAAACTGGGTGGTGGATCCGGTGCCCTTTGGCCGCCTGATAGTCAGGGTCATAGGCGGGGGTTGGGCTGGCCTTGGTTGAGCTATTCTGGCTGGCGGCGCCTCTCAGGGGCGGCCTGGGCGCGACCGGCTGGCTGGCTGGCTTATTCCCCGCTCCCCGCCCCCCGGCGACCCGGGTTTGGGAGCCGCGGGTGGAGGCGTTGAGATTCCGCGGTGGGCTCAGGAAAGCGGCGTGAGGGGGCGGCTCCGAATTGACCGGTTGAGCTGGCCCCCTGAGCCAGGAGAGTTTCTCAACTTTCCGGCCATCCTCCCAGGATTCCACGCTCACGGCCCCCAAAGCCCGCAAAAAGCGGTTTGGCAGAGGGGGGTCGCCTTCCCAGCTGGAGTTGACCCGGGGGATCATCAGGCGCAACTCGTCCCTGGCCCGGGTCAGGGCCACGTAGAGCAGCCTTCTTTCCTCCTCCAGGTTTTCCTCGCTTGAGACGTAGGAGCCGGGGAATCGCCCCTCGGCCAGGGAGAGGATGAACACCACTCCCCACTCCAGGCCCTTGGCCGAGTGGATGGTCGACAAGGTTAGATCCAGGGGCCGCCCGTCTGGGGAACGCCCCTGCCCTTTAGCCGTCGGAGGATCGAGGGCGATCTCCGAGAGAGCCACAGCCAGGTCTGACCCCTGGAGCATGGGGGGAATTTCTCGCAAGTCGTCGCGCCGGGAGGGATGATCGTCGGGAAAGAGGTCAGGCAGCAGGGCTTGGTAATACTCCATCGCCAGGCTCACCTTAGCCTGGCCGGACAAATTTGGGCGACAGAGCTCACTCATCAATTGGGCCAGGGGGCCAAGACTGTTGGCTTGGCGGGGGGTCAGGGGAGCCGAGCTCAGCGAGGCCAACTTTTCGGGGGAACCCCCGATCCAGGCAATGACGCTGTCCGCGGTTTTTGGGCCCACCGAGGGCGCGTCCAGGAGGCAACGGCGGAGGCTGTTGGTGTCGGTCGGGTTGATCGCCGCCCGTAGGAGGGCCAGGTAGCTTTTGACGTGAGCGGCCTCCAGAAATTTCCGCCCTCCGTGCTTGGTAAAGGGAATTTTGTTTTTTTGCAAGAGGATTTCCAGCTCAAAGGAGTGGGCGGCGTTGCGAAAGAGGACAGCCATGTCCGCCAGGGGGCGCCCAGCCTTGAGCTGGGCTTTGATGGCCTGAGCGACGAGCTCGGCTTCGCGGGTCACGTCCAGAATCGAGTGGGCGAGAGGGAGGGGGCCGTCGCCCCGGACGGCCCGCAGCTTTTTGTCGAATTTTTCCTTGGCCGCCTCAATGATCTGATTAGCCACCGCGAGAATGGGGGCCTTGGAGCGGTAATTATCCTCCAGGGTGACAATGGTGGCGTTGGGAAAAATCTTGGGGAACTCCATGATGTTGCGAAAACTGGCCCCCCGGAAGGAGTAGATGGATTGGGCCTCGTCGCCGACCACCGTGACGTTCTGGTGGTCCTTGGCTAGCAGATAGGTCAAGTTGGCCTGGGCCGGATTAGTGTCCTGATACTCGTCCACCAGCACGTGGGCGTAAAGCCCGGCGATCTGGCGTCGGGCCGCCTCGTTTTCCGTTAACAGCTTTACCAGGCAGACCAGCAGATCATCAAAATCCAACAGATTGCGGCGGATCTTCTCGGCCACGTAGGCCTGGCGGATGGCCTCCAGGGCCTGGCTGAACTGGCGGAAGTGGGGGAAGTGTTTGACTAGGGTCTCTTTTAACGGCAGGGACCGGTTGACGGCCTGGGAGAGAACATTGGCGATGGCCCCCTTCTTGGGAAAGCGCTCAAATCTCTTGATTTCTGGGGACTGGTCGCGCAGCTGGCCGATCAGGGCCTCGCTGTCATCCTGGTCCATGACCACAAAGGAGGGGGAAAAACCCAGCAAACGCGCCTTGCTTCGCAATAACCCGTGGGCCAGGGAGTGAAAGGTTCCCCCGGCTACTCGCCCGCAGTCCGGGCCCACCAGCTCGGCCGCTCGGTTCAGCATCTCCTGGGCGGCCTTGCGGGTGAAGGTCAGCAGCAGGATGGAGCCAGGTTTATGGCCTCGCTCAATCAGCCAGGCCACGCGATGGACCAGGGCCCGCGTTTTGCCGGTGCCGGCCCCGGCCACGATCAACAGAGGCCCCTCTGGATGGGTGACGGCCCGGTACTGGGCGGGGTTCAGGATTTTCTCGTAATCCACGGCCATCAGGTTGACCTCAAGGCTTTTGGGCCTTCAGAAAATAGGCGACGATGGTCTCGACTAGGCTCTTGATAGAGGCCTCCGGGCTCTCCGCCACCACTAAGAGACCAGCTTCCCGGGCCGCCTGGCTGGTGATGGGCCCGATGGAAACTGTCGGGAGGCTGGCTCGCCGCTCCGGGGTCAGGGCCGCCGCTAGGCCCCGAGCCACGCTGGCGCTGGTTATGGGGGCCAGGTCCGCCTTGAGGCCTGAGAGGACCAGGCTTAACTGGTTGGTCCGATAGAGGCTGATCTGGGTGACCGGGAACCCCAGGCGGGTTAAGGTTTCCGGGAGCAGAGCCCGGGCCGTTTCGGCCCGGGCCAGGAGAACCGGCCCAGGCTCCAGCGTCTGAAACAGCTCCACCAGCCCCTCGGCCTGAAACCTGGTTGGAACCAGATCCGGCCGTAAACCGAAGCCCTCCAGGGCCGCCGCCGTGCCCGGGCCAATGACCGCGATCTGGAGAGCGTGGAGAGCCCGGGCGTCCAGGCCCTGACTCCCGAGGGCCCGGAGAAAAATTTCCGCCCCGTTGGGGCTGGTCAGGATAAGGTAACGATACTGGCTCAGGTTTAGTAAAGCCTCTCGCAAAGGCGCGTTGGGGGTGAGGGGCTCCACCTGGATGGCCGGTCGCTCCAGGGTCTTGGCCCCCAGCTCCCGTAAGGGTTGAGCGAGGCGACTGGCTTGAGCCCGCGCCCGGGGGATCAGGATGGTTTTCCCGAAGAGGGGTCGCCTCTCCAGCCAGCCCAGCTCTGGGCGCAAACTGACCACCGCCCCAACCACCACCAGGACCGGGGGACAGAGCTGGGCCTTTTCCACCAGTTCCGACAGGGATTCTAAGGTTCCCGTCACCACCCGCTGGTCCGGGGTGGTCCCTCGCTCAATGGCCGCGGCCAGCTCGCCAGGCGGGCGACCGGCCTGGATGAGGCGGGCGAGGATGTCTTGGAGGTTCCGCCGGCCCATGACGATGGACAGGGTCCCTGGGCCAGCTAGGCTGGCCCAGTCCAGGACTTGGCCGGGCTCGTTTTCCTGGTGGCCAGTCAAAATGGTGGCCAATGAGGCCAGCCCCCGGTGGGTTAGGGGGATCCCGGCGGTCGAGGCGGCGGCGATGGCCGAGCTGACCCCAGGGACCACCTCAAACTCCACGCCAGCCCGGGCCAGGGCTAAAGCCTCTTCCCCGCCCCGGCCAAAAACATAGGGGTCCCCGCCCTTGAGGCGAACCACCAGCCGACCGGCCCGGGCCTCGGCGATTAAAAGAGCGTTGATGGCCTCTTGGCTGAGGGTGTGGTCCTGGGCCCGCTTGCTCGCGTCAACCAGTCGGCAGTCTGGGGGACACAGGTCCAAAAGCTCAGGGGCGGCCAGATAGTCGTAAATGACCACCTGGGCCCGACCGAGCAGCTCCGCCCCTTTGACCGTCAGCAGACTCGGGTCGCCAGGCCCGGCCCCTACCAGATAGACTTTACCGGCCACGCGGTTCCCCACTTAGCGAAGAGTTTTTTTGGGCCAGGTCAGCCAGAATGGCCGCTCCTCCCTGGCTCAGAATGGCCCGGCCCAGGGCCTGGCCCTGAGCCCGGGCCGCCGCCAAGGTGTTGACCTGAGCTCGCGACTCGGCCCGGGCCACAGTTGAGCCATCTGGCCAAGCCACGAGGCCTTGTAAAAACCAGAGCCCTTCGGCCAGCTCGGCCAGGGCGGCGGCCGGAGCCTGGCAACCCGAGCCCAGCTCCTCGGCCACCCCTCTTTCCAGAGCCAGGGCCAGGGCCGAGGCCGGGTGATTGAGGGGAGCCAGCAGCTCAAGGACTCGCTGGTCGTCAGCTCGGATCTCCAGGGCTAAGGCGCCCTGACCCGGGGCGGGCAAGAAGGCGTCAATCGCCAGCCGGGTCCAGGGCCAGGCCTGGTCCCGGCCCAGGCGCCGCAAACCGACCTCAGCCAGAATCAGGGCGTCCACTTGGCCCGCCTTTAAACGCTGGAAGCGGGTGTCGAGGTTGCCGCGGAGGGGAACCACTTGGGCGTCTGGCCGAACCGCCAGCAACTGAGCCGCCCGGCGGGCGCTGGAGGTCCCGACCCGGGCTCTCTGGGGTAGCTCCGTCAGAGTCTGGCCCGTTAAGGTCACCAAAACATCCGCCACCGGGCCCCGTTCCGGGATGGGGCCCAGGGTCAGGCCTGGAGGTAATTCCAGCGGCAGATCCTTGGCGCTGTGAACCGCCACATCGACTCGCCCCTGGAGCAGGGCCGCCTCAATCTCCTGGACAAAGAGACCTTTTAAACCCAGACTCTGAGGTTTTTGGGCCAGGTCGTCGCCCTTGGTGCGGATGGGCTTGATGGTTACCGTCAGCTCAGGGTCAAGGGCGGTGAGGCGGTCGGCCACCTGTTGGGACTGGGCCAGAGACAAGGGGCTGCCTCGGGCCCCGATCGTGAGTTGACCCCTCAATGGGAGGCGCAACCAGCGCAGGAGGAGGACGAGCAGGAGCCACAGCCGGATCCTGAGCTGGCGTAGGAGCCACCCAGGCCGTCAGGGCTTTTGGAGCCACCCAGGCTCCTAAAACTGCTCATGAGCTTGTCGCACCGCTCGTGGCCACAGCCCGGGCAGGCGATCAATTCCTGGGAGCGCGTGACCAGGGTCTCAAACTCCTGGCCGCATTGGGGGCATTTATACTCGTATATGGGCATGGGCCGCCTCGATGAGAATTGGCTGAAAAAGGCTTAGTCTTCAAGTTAAAAACGCGCTAATAATAGCGCTAGGCCCGGTTTATGGCAAACGTTGGGGGAGAGCCTGGCGATTCTGATTCTTGGTCAGGTTTAGGTTAAATTTAGTTAAAAAAAAGAAATTTGAGATTTAATATAAAAAAAATGTCTATTTATGAAATAAATTATTAAGGAGCAACGGCGGGGAACTCGGGTTAACCCAGAGCCAAGCCGAAGTCGCTGATCCCCAGGGGGAGCCCGGCCGCGGGCCAACTCACCATAAAGAAAATCTTTTAAACAAAAATAGTTGATTTTATATGATAAAAAAGATAAAAATTTTATATAATAAGATTTATTATTTCGAATAAAATAATAAATTTATAACAGGCCTATTTTGAAAAACCAGAATTTTGGCGAAGGCGTCAATTAGGCCGCGAAACATTACTTTTAGTCAAGAGCTCCCAGTCTAGCTAAGGACTCCTTTTCCAGGGCGACCAGGAGATCAATATTTTTAAGGGGCTTGGAACTAAAATAGTTTAAGGAATTGGCCACCGCGCTGAAATCGGAGGGAGCCAACTGGCTCAAACGGCTCAGTTGGGTTTTATCGTTTTTGGTCAAGGGTAGGCCTGACAGGGGCGATAAAAATGACTTAAAAAGCTCTAACCGACCAGATTGGGCTAAGGGCCCAAATTTCACTCGCCGCCCCAGACGTCGGATGGCGGCCTGGTCCAGATCTTTAATCCTATTGGTGGAGCCGATAAAAAGGCCGGTAAAGTTATCCAGACAAGTCAGAAACTCGTTGACCAGGGAGATCTCGTAGGACCGAACAGCTTTGTCGCGGCTGTAGAGGAATGATTCCACTTCATCAATTTGGACAATCCCCAAAACCGACGCAAATTTTTTAAAAAAACCGGCCAGGTTTTTTTCGCTTTCGCCAACATATTTGGAAACTATGTCCGAAAGCCGGGCCTGAGCCAACTCCAATTCCAACTCTTGAGCCAGATAAGTGGCCAACTCGGTTTTTCCGGTTCCTGGCGGACCATAAAATAACAACCTCATGCCCTGGCGTTCCTCGACTGGGAGGCTTTGATTATGGTCGCGCCATTTGAGGAGGCCAGGCAAAAGATCGTCGATGGGCGGGCTGGTGACCAGAACATCAGGCCGGTAATGAGAAGAAACTCTGGCGGGCGTTTTGGTCTGGTCACAGAGGTCCAGATGGGCCCTTAACCTCGTATTGAGCCAGGTCAAAGCTTGAGTTTCGGTTCTGGTTCCCATGGCCAGGGTTTTCTCCAGAGATTGGGCGATGACGTTGGGGCTGACCTCGAAATTCCTGGCCAAAAAAAACAAAGAGTTGTCCGAAAGAAGCTCGGAGTTGAGACTGACCTGATTTCTTCGCCAGATCCGAAAGCGAGCCTGAGCTCCGAGCTTGGCAAATCTGACACTATAGGCGAAAAGATTCTTAATGGAGTCTTGGATGATTTTATAGTTTTCAACGATCCAAACGCAGGCCGGGCCAGGCTTATTCAAGAAAAACTCCAACCAGTTCTTTTGAGATTTGTTTTGATCATCATCTCGTAATAGGCTGAGAAGCGAGTTTTCAGGGGTTGTTTTCAGGAGTTTGTCAGCCTCGTCAATTATAAGGAAATTTTCAGGATAATCTCTTTTTAAATAACTATGCGCCAGAAACAGGTTGTTTCTATGTTCTTGGACTGATTCCTCGTTCCTGACCTCGAAGCCTCGCCCGCCAAGCTCTTTGGCCAGAAACCTAGCCATTTGGGTTTTTCCAGAGTTGACTGGCCCATAAAAAAGGATATGGGTTGGGCTTTGGGAGGGGGCCAAGATGAGAGCTTTAAGATGGGCCAGGGTCTGGCGAGTTCCAGGAAAATCGCTCTCGCCCAGGGTGGGCTCGGGGGATTGGCTGAAGGGCGCGAAACCGCTTGAGGCCTGGGGATTCTCCAACAGGCGGAAGAAGCTCCTTTCTAATTCTGGCGCGCTGGTTTGGCTATCTTTTAAAAAGCCCATTTGGTTGAGGCGCCCGGAAAAGGCCGAGTTGGCCTCAGATATGGTGACAGCCAGGAAAGCGGCCAGGATTGGTCGGTTGGCGATATAAAAAGTCTTGATTTCATCGAAAAGATAGGAATGAAAAGCCGGCGAGGAACGCGCTAATAATAATAACCTGACCAAGCCAGACTCAGCGATATTGAGCTCAAGCAGCTCAGAAACTGATTGGAGGTTATTTTCAATGGTCGACTGGCGAGCGATTGTTTCAATAGATTTGACTTTCTCGCTCAGAGCCGTAAGGAGGTCGTCAACAGCCGCTTGATAAGTGAGAGGTTTGGATTTTTGTAATTTTCTTATAATGAATTTGGTCAGCTCATCAAGCTCATAGCCCCAGTTGCGACTGTCCGAATTAGTTATGTCATAGCGCTTATTCAAAATGTCCAGATATTGATCGTTGCCCAGACAGATTCTGATCGAGTCAAGGCAATTGTGGCCCAAGGATCTGGTGAGCTCCAAGGACCTGTGGATGAAAAGGGCGCTGTGATAATCAAGCCAATGGGGACCATCGCTTAAGGTCAGGTTTCCCCCATTGACCAAGAGAGGATGATGGGCTATAGAACCACTTGAATTAAGGTAATTGTATAACATGTTTAAGTCCTTAAATAATAGTTGAGTAATAATTTTAAAGCGGTGACTCAGGGCTACGGCGCCTGAGGAGTTGGTCGTCAAACAGGGCGCTTGTTTCCTAAATCAAAAATTGTTTTTCTGTCAGATGTCAGTTTATAAGCTTAGGTCAAAATTATGAATCCAACAGATCTGAACACGGCTATCCTTGAAAAATAATATTTTCGAAAATTATGATGAAAATAAATCCAGGGAAATGAAATCAACGAAAAGATTATACCGGAAAAAATTTTCAGGTCAAGAGGAAAATGAATTATTTTTAAAAATTAAATTTTTGATATCTGAGGATCTGATGAACCGAAGATCTCTGGTTTTATCATGATCATTTAGATTAATAATTTGTATCGGTTGGTCTCAAAAATATTCTGTGGCTGTATAATGAAGATTAATAATTAAGCTCGAACTGATAGACTCCAGATTCAATTTTTATTTTGGGCTGACCAAGGCGACTACTTCATTCTCCCGGCTAATTTATCCAGGATGTATCTTCAGAGCAGTTTATAAATGTTCGGTCGACGTCTTCGATTTGAGAGATGAACTGAGAAGCCGTCTCGTTTAAATTGGCTTTTGGTTGACCAGAGTTAGTTTTATGCGTTAAGGTTAAAATAATCGATTGTCTGTTGATTATTTCGTTAGAGAGATTGTAAATAATTGAAGCGGTCCGTCTAGGATCCAGATATTGTCAGTTTAGCGAGTCACAGTCGTTCCACAAGCGATCAGAGTCGGTAGGTTGAGTGTTCAATGTTTTGGCTCCAGGTTCCTTAGAACCGACCGGCTAAATTTATAATAATATATATGATAACTATTAAGAGTAATAAGTATTATTTTATTGTAGAGACCGCACAAACTGCGTCAGAATCGAAGGTGAGTCATTTTGGGGCAAGTCCCCCCATCGTGATAAATCCCTTCAATGAAAGGAGTAGCGAACCACATTGACCACGAGCTATGTGCCGCTTATCATGTTGATTTTATTAATCTATTTATCCCGTGAGGGGGGCGGTGAAGCTTTAGTAGTGGAAAACCTAGCTGGCTAATTGAGCGACGAAGTAATTGCGATTGGGGCGCCGACGTTGTCAGAATAGGCGGAAGGCCACACCTTTGATGACGATAGTCGCGAGTCGTCCGAGGGCGCCACGGCGTCAAAGAACCCGGCATGGTGGAAATTCTGTTGACAGGAGCGGTGAGACCTCTGGATCTGTTTCAGGAGATTGATCTTGATGGACGGTGGATGAAGCCAAAAGCGCGCTACTAGCGCGCACGGTCCGGAGGAGTCGGATGGACTCATAGCGCTGGGGAAGCGACCGAACAACCAGGGACAGAGGGCGGAGGTCGTGGAGGGAAGGAGTCCCCAGGAGGAGAACATGACCCAGTTCGACACTTGCCATACGCAGAGAAGGAACGAGCATTTGGCGCAACCGCGAGGGAGTGAGACTTTCTCGGAACAACAATGTAAACGTGTGAACGAATGGTTGGGTCGTGTAGGTGAAGCGGCTGAGAGGAATAAGGAAACGAAGTTTACGGCCTTAGATCAGCAACTAACCCCATTTATGTTTGAGCGAAGCTTTTATGCCACTAATCCCAAGGCTAAGCCAGGCGTTGATGGAGTTATCCACTAATTATACGCTGAGAACATTAATGAAAGATTAGATGATCTCATTTTACGATTACACAGAGGGGTTTATAAGCCATTTCCGCGTAGTCGGTATTACCTCCCTAAGGTGGGTGGTCAGAAAATGCCGCTCGGTGTCGCCGCGTTGCAGGACAAGATTGATCCAATTGAAAACACTTGCTAAAAAATTGGTATACGGCTACTAGTCAATCAATTTGTCTTAATAAATAGAGATTGTTTATAAAATTTGTTCATTATTGAGATTAATTCTTAATAATAACGTTTAAAATCAATTAAATTGATTAAACAGATAAAAAAATGTAATTTATTATTTTTACTCCTTGTCTATATGGTTTTTATGTCAATTTTATGTAGCTTTTGTCTACAATTGTGATTTTTAGACGTAACTCGCCTTATATTCAGCCCTAAAGCCTTCAAATAGACTTTACCACTGACCGCCTTATGTCACCTGACCCTTAATTTTTTCAACCCCATCAGTCTGGCCATTTGACTGTTAGCTCCTTCTATCCCGCTCCTCCACCTGTGCCTAGCCTTAAACTCAGGAGTCAACAGATAAACCCATCGCTTGGAAATTCTTAGCTGCCGATCAGTAAATGACACTGTCGCCAAATCTTTGACGCATATCAGTGGCTATAATAGTCTTTATTAATTTCCTCATAAAACCCTTGACATCTATTATATTGATTAGCTATAACAAAACATATTTTAATTATAGGAGGCTGTCATGGCTATTCGTTACACCTATGAGTTAGCTTCCGATGAGCGTGACGTTCACGAGTCATTGGTCAAATCAGGTCAAACCACGTCAAGAGAGGTAAAATTGAGCCAAGCTCTCTTGCTGGCCGATTCCGGCCCACTGGGGCCAGGTTGGCCGACTAGGGCTATCGCGGCCTCCACATTGTAGGCTCCTCGCGCAATTGACCGGTTAAAACACCGGATGGTTGATGGCGGCATTGATTTGGCCCTGTCTCGTAAGCCGATGCCCTTCAATCCCAATAGAGTTAAGTGTGATGGGGAATTTGAGGCCCATTTATTGGCCTTGGCCTGTAGTGACCCTCCCGAAGGCTACGCCAGATGGTCGCTCAGGTTACTGGCGGA
>JAISMU010000092.1 GCA_031276635.1 Deltaproteobacteria bacterium
CGGTCCTGGTGCCAGCGAAAAACCAGCCGGATCTGCGCGAGCTGCCGAGTCGTTTGACCGAGGGCCTCAAAATTGTGCCCATCAAAACCATTGACGAGGCTTTGCGTCTGGCCATCCTGGGGGGCGACCTGGAAAACGAAGAGCCTTGGAGCCAGCGGGCCTGGACAAACGACTACCCGATCGAGGCTTGCTGAAAGAACTTCTCACTATAAAACCGACCGCTTATAGCGGTCGGTTTTATTTAGCGATTCTAATTTTAGTCTCCGATCAGGAAACCGACCAAGCTAGACAAAACTGTATAATTACAATTACTTTTTCTCGGTTAAAACCATCATCATTTTTTTACTCCCACCCTCGGAAACAATTTAGAAAGAGCCGCTCAAGTTGGTCGAATCGATAAATCTGCCCACTGAGACCGAGGTCTTCTCCAATGTGGAAATTGATCGGCTTTTAGCCAAAGTCGCCCAAGAGGCCCAGGAGGACATCTCCCACAAGAACGACCACAGTTCCTTTGGGCCTGAGGTTAAAAAATTTAAAGATCTCGCCATAGCCATCTATGACGCCGGCTCCAAAATAAAGGCAATATTTGGCCTAAAAAAGCCAGAGGCTGAGGGCCCCAACCAAAAGCCCCAGAAGCTTGATTAAGCTCTAAGCCAAGGCCAATTCGGACACGCGACTCTCCATAGCTTTATTCCTCAGCCTCTAAGACGCCATTCTCCCATTGGGATGAAAATTTAGGAGCGAAAAAAATAGGGCCTTGAGGAGCTGGTCAAAGACAAAAACTTGAATCGCTGACTGGCCGACAGAGTTTTTAATTTTTGACTCCAAATAATATCTTAAATAAATATTATTTTAAGACTTGATTGATAAATTTAATGATAAATATTTATAAATTTAAGACTTAACTGACTCACAGACCCAACCAAAAAAAATTTTTTTGGGGGTTGACAAACCAAACCCGGGGAAGTAAATTAGCTCCACGATTTAGGTTTGATCGATGATCAGACCATCCTTAGCTGATCAGAATCCTGAAAGCGAAAGATTGAGCCCCAGTTGGTTCAGCCTTTCGTTTTTTTTTCGCCCAGTTTCCGGCTGATCTCGACCTGAGAAGGCTGGGGCCACTTTAATGGCCCCAGCCTTTTTTAGTCACTGGCGAAATCCTTTGGCCCTAAACATCAGGCAATCCCATGACCGCGCCCCAGACTTCACTCTGGACACCCCAGACCAGCCCTCTCGCCCCGCGATGTTGGGCCCAGCCAGATCTAAAGTCGCCGCGAGGATTTTAACCGCCGAGGTTTTTTTCCTCCGGTCGCGGCCTCAACCCACGCGTGCCCTGGGGGATAATACATGAGCCCGACCCAGCCTAACCACCTTGAGATTTTAGATAAACACCCCTGCTTCAGCCCCAGCTGCCCCACTGAGCATGGCCGGATCCACCTGCCAGTGGCCCCGCGCTGCAATATATTCTGCCGATTCTGCTCTCGCGGCTTGAGCGTGGACGTGGAAAGACCAGGCAACGCTTCCCGGGTTCTCTCTCCCGAAGAGGCTCTGGACATCATGAGCCTAGCCCTGGTCTTGAGCCCGGAGCTCAAAGTCGCTGGGGTGGCCGGACCAGGAGATCCCCTGGCTGGGCCAGAGGCTTTGGATACCCTGATCGCCATCAAGGAAAAGTATCCTCAGCTCATTACCTGCTTGTCCACCAACGGTCTAGGCTTGGCCTCCTCCATGGAGAAAATTGAGAGGGCTGGGGTCCAGACATTGACGGTCACTGTCAATGCCCTCGACCCGGCGATCCTGCAGGAATTAAATCTGGGCGTCCTGGAAAACGGCGTGTTTCTGGGAGGCCGGGACGGGGCGGTCAGACTTATAGCCGCCCAGGAGGAAGGTATCCGCCGAGCCAGCGAAAAAAATCTCCTCATAAAAATCAACTCTGTTTTAACCCCCGGAATCAATGACCGGCATCTGGGCCAAATCGCCGAAACCACCCAACGATGGGGGGCGAGCCTCATGAATATCATACCCTTGATCCCGGCCCATGACCTGGCTCATCTCCCCGCCCCAACCTCCGAGGAATTGGAAGAGGCCGTGGCCGCGGCGGAAAAGAGCCTGCCAGTCAAGCGCAACTGCCGCCGCTGCCGGGCTGACGCTTGTGGGGTGCCTGGCGGGGTTGATCACGCTCAGGCCCTTTACGGGGAACTTCGCCCCCAGGAGACCTTTTCTCATGGCTGAGATTAAATCATCATCCCTCCCGCCGAAAAACCAACCGCCCCGTCGACCCTTCCGACCGAACAGACTGGCGGTGGCCTCGGAGACAGGCGAAAATATTGACGCCTGCTTTGGCAAAACCGGCAATTTTCGGATTTATCAACTAACCGGCGAAGGCGAGGAGCAGGCTTATGAGCTCTTGGAGGTCCGACCTGGGCCCCGACCATGCCAGGAGGGTAGTCACGACGAGGCGGTTTTGGACGCCTCAGCCGAGATCCTGAAAGATTGCGACATGGTTTTGGCTGGCCGGGTCGGCCCAGCCGCGGTCAAGGCCTTAGCTGACCGGGGCGTGATGGCTCTGGCCGCCCATCTGCCCATTACCGACGCCTTAAAGCGCCTGGCCAAACGATGAGCGACGCCAAGACCCTCAGCCCAGAGCCACTTATTCCCCTGGAAAGCCCCTCGGCTGCCCCGAGCGAGGTCGCGGCCTGGCTGGGGGCTAAATTACGAAGATACGGGATACTGCTCTTTTTGCTGGGTCTGTGGGAGCTATCCGGTCGAGCCCATTGGGTGGACCAGACTGTGGTCCCGTCGTTGACGCTGACCTTAAAGGCCATCGCCCAGATGTGGCAGAGGATCGACCTGGGCTCCCACATTCTAATCTCCCTGGGCCGGGTTATCTTTGGTCTTTTAATTGGCCTTTCGGTGGGAGCGCCTATGGCCTATGTTTTGGCTCGGGCCTGGCCAAAGCTGGGCCAAAATTTCGAGAGCCTCTGGCGGGTTTTTGGCTTGATTAACCCTTACTGCCTTTTTCCCATTTTCGTCATCATGTTCGGGCTGGGCGAGACCCCCAAAATCGCTGTTCTGGCTTGGGTTTCCCTATGGCCCATTTTTTTTGGGGCAGAGACGGCCTTTCGCAACGTCAATCCCCAGTTGCTGAAAACCGCCCTCTCAATGAACTGCCGGTCCTGGGCCATCTTCTGGAGAATCACCCTTCCGGCCAGCCTGCCGGCCATTTTTACCGGAGCCAGAATCGGGGTGGAAATGTCCTTTTTCATCCTCATCGCCGCGGAAATGACCGGGGCCACGGCGGGTTTGGGCTGGATCATCCATAACGCCGGAGCCGCCTATCAAACCGAGCGGATTTACGGGGCTGGCGTTTGCGTGGTCATTTTGGGGGTGGGGATAAACCGCTTTCTGGAGCTGATTCGACAGAATTTTTTGGCTTGGGGCGAAGGTGATGGCATCCCCTGGCTCCTGAGCTCCCGGGCCTCGAAACAACCGACTAATCGCCTGGTGTTGTGGTTGTGTTGTCTGATCTTCGCCCTCGTCATGGCCCTGGGTTTTTGGAAAATTTTTCAAGGGGAAAACCTCATCTTAAGCTCCCCCAACCCTTAAAGCCCAGGTCAACTGATAGCTCAGAAAATCCGCCCGCCTGACCAGGCTGACCTTGACCTGACCAGGCGGCGAGGGAGGGCTCCTCGCCCCCAAAAGGAACCTGATTTCAAAAATGATCTTCGCGTTTATCCGAAAATACGCGGCCATAATCGGCTTCCTGGGGCTCTGGGAAGGCTTAAGCCGCCTGAGAGTCATCGATCCTCTATTTTTCCCGCCATTTACCCAGGTGGTGGCTGAAATCGTCCATCTGCTGAGGATCGGGGTTTTGGGGCCCCAGATCAAGGCCAGTCTCCAGCGAGCTATCCCGGGCTTCCTCCTGGCCACCCTGATGGGCGTTCCGCTAGGCCTACTGCTGGGCAGTTGGTTTAAAACCTTAACCAACTATCTGGAACTGCCCCTGGAGATATTTTCGCAACTAAACCCCTTTTTGCTTTTCCACATCATCATTCTTTTCATGGGTATCGGGGAAGCCCCCAAAGTCACCATCGTCGCCTGGACCTGCTTGTGGCCAATAGTCTTCAGTTCCATGAGCGGGGCGGCCCAGGTCAATCCCAGCCTGCTCAAATCCGGTCGGGCCTTTGGTCTTTCCCGGCTGGGGCTTTTAAGAAAAATCACCTGGCCCGCCGCCTCACCTGTGGTTTTCGCTGGAATCAGATTAAGCTTGGGCTATAGCCTTTTCATGCTCATCGCCGCCGAGATGATGGGAGCCTCCAGCGGCCTGGGTTTCATGGTGCAAAGAACCCAGGAGACTTTTCAGCTCGACCGCCTCTACGCCGCGGTCACGGTTATCGCTTTTCTGGGCCTGATCCTGGACGCTTCGCTGCAGTTACTGGGTCGGGCTTTTCTGTACACAAAACTGGAAAATTACGTCAATACTCCGGGTGATTAATGACCGGCGAAATTTCCGAAACTAAAAAAACAGTTCAAATTTTTTGAAAATTTTTTTGGACAATTATTGAGACAATCAAGCGAAGGAGAAATCATGCGCGTTAAAAAACCATTTCCAGACTCCCCGCGGAAACTTGGCCGCTCTCTGGCCTTCTTGAGCCCAGTTTTAACCCTCTTGGCTTTAGGGACCTTTTTATCCTTGACTTTTTTAGCCAACTCCGCCTTAGCTCAGGAGCAGGCTAAACCCCTTGGTCTGGGTTACGCTCAACCTCTGGGCCGACTCGTCATTGAGGTGGCCATTAAAGAGGGTTATTTCAAGGAGGAGGGAATCGAGATCGCCGCCCTTGAGGTCGACCCGGCTAAATATAAAAGTCTCCTGGCCAGCAAGGACATTGTGGGCGGGCCCCTCAATTATAAGGCCCTGCCTCTGGCTCAAGCCGGGACCCCTCTGGCCATCACCGCCGGCCTTTACAGTGGCTTTCTAGAACTGGTCGGGCGCCCCCTAGTCGCTGGAAAAATCAGCCTGGCCAGCGAGGACCCAATATCTGGCCCGGCGGTGGCCGCGGCCAGATATTTTCGGCTCCAGGGGCTGGACCCGGTCAAGGATGTCAAGTGGTTAAAATTTCCCCCCGATGAATTGGCCCAAGCGGTGATCAGTGGGGAAGCCTCAGTTCTAGCCCGGTGGCAACTGGCCAAACCTGACCCAAAGGAACCCTGGTCCAACCTGAAGTATGAGCCTAAAGGCCAGGAAGGTCATGGGGGGCATGAGGGGCATGGAGGACATGGGGGGCATGGCTCTGGCCACGGCGATTCGCCTGACCATAAAAATGGCCCGAAACATAGCTCATTTTCCGAAGCGACCCAGGCGGACGAGAGCGTCCCGCTCTTTGCCCACCATACCGGGGCGGCTGACGACTCTCAAAGCGACGCCGGCTACCAGATCATTTTCCAAGCCCGGGCTCATCTGCCTAAAGCCCCGCCAGGAGCCGCCGCGGCCAATCCGCACGCCGGGCACACGGGAGAACACCACTTTTACGACACCTTTGTGGTCCTGGACCGGGATTTCATCAAAAATAACCAAGCTAAAGCCATGGCCGTCACCCGGGCCCTCATCCGGAGCTCCAGATGGATCAGCGACAATAAAGACCAGGCCGCCCAACTGGCGGTGGACCTAAAAATTTTGCCTGGCTCGAAGGAGGACGCCCGGGGAGAAGTGGGCCGCTATATGTGGATGCCCGGGGTTAGCCAGGCCCGCGAGCACCTAAAAACCTATATTCACGAGGCGGTTCTGAGAGGCGAGTTGCCGGCCAAATTAGATGAAAAGGTTTTTTTTGAGAAAATCTTCGCTCAAGTGTTGCCAGATTTCAGCTGAGAAAAAAATTTTTCGCCTTGGTTAAAAAAACTTGACAAGCCCGAGGCGAAGATTTATATTTCTCTCGGCGTATGCTTGTGTCCAATTTTCCTTTTTAGGAATCCGGGGGTGATTTGGATTCGACGGGGATAGTTGAGACCAGAGCCGCAGGCCGAGCGACCCAGTGACTCGTTAATCCAACGGGACTAAACACAAAAGCAGACTCTACCGAGTACGCACTGGCTGCATAGCCAGCGTCCCTGAGAATATGCGGCCCACAGCTTCTCAGGGGCGTAGCCAAACGGGCTGGTCAACTCAGGGGGCTACTGGCCTGAGCTGACGAGAAAATTCCAGTTTCTCGCCCCGCGACCACCTGTCCGTTGGAGGTCAAAGGGTTAAACAAAAAAACGGAATAAGCCTGTAGACACTTTGGGGGAAGATCTTCGGACGCGGGTTCAATTCCCGCCACCTCCACCAGTTTATAATTCAAAGAAGTAGTATAAAAGCCAAAAGCCCAATAAAATCAAGGCTTTTGGCTTTTTGTTTGTCTAATTTGACCTAACCAAATCCCTTAACATCCATCACTTTTGGGGGTATCTTAGTTTTGATGAAATTCGGTACCCCCAATGCCATATCTATCGTTAAAATTTTATTTTTTACATTTAAAGCTAATATATTTTTATTATATACCAATATTTATAAATAATATAATTATTATATTGATATATTAAAATAAAAAATTTATTTTGTTTATTTATTTTTTGATAATTAGATGATACATTGTTTTTTTATGGTAAAAATATCTTCTTTAAATAACATCTCTTGACTCGAATTTGTGGCTAGCCGCTAATGGTTTGGCCACAAAAGGCGTGTAACATCGCTAAAGAATAAAAAAATCAAAAGATTGCCTAACCCGACGGGGCGACTTGAGGCTCTGGCCAGAAAGGCGGACCAGCCCACTCTGGACAATATTATATGGCGAAAATAGAATTTTTTCAGCCCATTGGTCAGCCATTTTGAGCAAATTTTATCGCTCGGGCGGGGGAAGGAAAATTAGTTGGACAGGTTGAGACGGATGAGGTGATTTTTAGCCCAGTAGGCCAGGAAACGAGGGCTTTTCTCAGGCTCGCGAACTCTTGAGCGCCCGGAAGCTTATTCTCAACCACCAGCCACGCCAAACCTGGAACACTCTTAAACGGTTAGCTCCGAGGGGTCGCCAAAAATAGCTTTGACCCGGCCTCGACCGATAACCCCCACCCCGATGGTCGCGAAGTCATCGCCCTTGAGGTGGTAATTTTCGCCATACTCTTTTTCTTTGATGGTTTGAAAGCCCAGGCGGGCCAGTGTATCCAGAGCCACCTCCAGCTCGGCCCCTCCTCGCTTTTGGCGAATTTGAGCTCCAGAACCGCCAAGGCCCTTTTGAGACTCTCAAAAGTACTCTAATGACAACCAAGGTTAAAAATCTTCGGGAATTGTTACGACGGGTGTTGCCTGTTAAAGTTCTCAGGGCCTCACCAACTTAGTTAATCCGCCAGTCCGTCCGGCCACAGGATATAAATATTCTTTAAAAGGCCATAATTTTGGCTTGATCAATTTTTTTACCTTTAAATTATAAAAAATTTATTTATTTTATCAAAAAATAAGGTGCAAAAATTTTTTTCGGGTCTGTAAAAATTCTCCCCTATTTTAACAAGGAAAACAGCCAGAATCCTCTAAAGTTAAGGACTAAAAAAATCTCATCTGGCCAAATTTAAAATTGCTGGGCCCTTAGCCCTTACGCCTTACGCCAAAGAAAAAAAGAGTCTCGCCAAAAAATTTGTCTTTCCTTTCTTTAAAAATTTTATTAAACTTTTTTAAGTGTTCAGTTTTGACCACGCCCGTTTGATTGGTCTAGTTTACAGCTTTTAAATTAAGGAACAAGTTTAAATTACTTTGGCCAAATAATTAAATAATTTCAGGTGATTGTCTTGATTATTCAATTCCCGTCACCACCAATTAGCAGCTAAATTACCTTAATAAAAGCCAAAAGCTCTTTAAAAATATGGCTTTTGGCTTTTTTTTACTAATTCATTCTAGCATAGTGCTATTATGAATATTATTTAATATTCACCATTACTTTTTTAATAACTGCGAAATTTTGTTAGCGCAATTTCAGAATAAATAAATTATAATTTTTACTTTTAATAACTGAGTTTAACAATGAATAATCATCTCATTAAAGTGTTCAATATCACTGGCCCTTGTAATTCGTCAGATCATTACCTGCTTCCGGTTTTACCTCGTCAAATGGAAGTTGATAGTCTGATTGAGGGAAAATATTATTTTGTTCTCCATGCCCCTAGACAATCTGGGAAAACTACATATTTAAAAGCTCTAACCGAGCAAATCAATAAGAAAGGCGATTTTTACGCTTTATATTGTTCATTAGAGTCATTACAAGGCGTTAATGATCGTAAAGAAGGAATCGATCTACTATACGATCAACTTTTAACCTCGTTTGACTTAACAAGCATTAAAAAATTAAATAATTTGCCTAATAATTATAAATCTCCTCGTGATTATGCTTATACTTCTAAAATAAGGCTTTTTTTTAATTATATATGCAATAATAGCGATAAAGACATTATTCTTTTTTTTGACGAAGCTGATTGCCTTAGCCCGGATCCATTAATAACTTTTTTAAGACAAATTCGTCTTGGCTACAACAATCGCTCAGACGAAAATAGTAAATTCCCTAGAACCATAGCTCTTGTGGGTCTGAGGGATATCAGAGATTACCTGGTTCACGTTCGCCCTGAGGAGGAGTCAACTGGGGTGGCTAGCCCTTTCAACATTAAACAAGAAGCCTTGACTTTAGCCAATTTCACCCAGGATGAAATCGGAACTCTCTATCGGCAACATACTGAGGCGAGCGGCCAGATTTTTGAGGATTCGGCCATTGAAAGGGCATGGTATTGGTCTGAGGGCCAGCCTTGGTTGGTCAACGCCTTGGCTTATAGGGCGATTGTGACAATTTTTAAAAATGATTATTCGAAGACGGTAACCGCGGACATTGTTGAGCAGGCCGCCAAGGAGGTAATTTTAAGCCGACCCACGCATCTTGATTCCGTTATGGAGCGACTCAAAGAACCCAGGGTTAGGCGAGTTATTGACTCGGTCATAGTCGGCGCGGTCAAATGGGATACGTCAAAGATGACCGCCGAAGACATCCAATATGTCCAGGATTTGGGTCTTCTCAAGCGCGAAGACGCCGTTTACCGGCCTGCCAACCCAATTTATGGGGAAATTATCATCCGAAAATTAACCCAGCCAATAGAGTTAGGGATGCCTGTAAATTTGCGGGTTAAATGGACGGACGGACGGACCTTGCTCATGACCGAGCTTTTAAAAGCTTTTCAGAGGTATTGGGAAGAAAACGCGGAAATGCTGGGAAAACCTGACAATATAAGTGAGGCTACCCCCCATTTAGTCTGTTTCGCGTTCATGCAAAGAATATTAAACAGTGGCGTAGATAAACTCCAGCGGGAGTACGCCCTGGGTAAGATGAGGCTGGATATTTGCGCTGAATATAAAGGTGTATCTTATCCTGTGGAGCTGAAGCGCCAAGATAAATTTACTGACAATGAAATGACGAAAAGTCTGAACCAATTACGGACGTATATGGATAAATGTGGTGCTAAAGAAGGTTGGCTAGTTATTTTCGACATAAATTGGGATAAAAAATTCGAAGAAAAAATAACCTGGAAGACAATAGAATATAATAACTCAACAATTCATATTGTTGGATGTTAAAAATTTTTCTTAACCCCCGCAGCCCAAAGAAAATGGCTGACCAAGTTAGCCTCCCTCCCCAAGTTCCTTTTCGCCAAATATTCCAGAAAATCAAAAAGTCGGTCATCTGTCCTGTTAAAAGGCCAATCCGCGACCAAGGAGTGGGCCGCCTTTATCCAGGCCGCCAGCTCCCGCGACTAACTCAACCGCTCGCCACCTGATTACTCGCCGTAAATTTTTGGGTTCTTGTCGCGGGTTGATCTCTATTGAGAGAGCTCTCTCTTAAATTTTCGCCAAATCAACCCGGCTCTGATAATAGGCCGTGCCTGAGCCCACCTTGGTTAACAAAGCTTGAGTCAACACATTGACATTACAATCGTATTGACCCCAGCCGCCCCGGGGAATGACGACCAGATCCGGCCTTAATTGGGGGTTGAGCCGGACCTGAGCTTTCAACCGGCCCAGGCCATTGTGAACCCAGACTTCCTCACCTTCCTGAAACCCCAACTCCCTGGCTACCGCCTCATTGACCGTCACTGGCAAAATTTTCAAGTGCTCCCCGGGCAGAATTTCTGAGCACAGCCACTCCTTGGGAGCCGTGCTCATCAAAGCGAAACGGCGGTCCGCGTCATAAACCGCTGGCGGCTCATAACGCTCCAAGAGATTAAATTTGCCGCTTTGAGTGGGGAAGCGCTTATCCTGGTAAGGGACATGGGGAATATCTGGTTGATAGGCTCCCCCGGCCCGGATGGTCTCCAGGCTCACGCCCATTTTCAGGGTCGGTCCCAAAATAAGTCGCAGCCACTCCTCTCGGGGTTTGACATAATCAGCCAGGTTCAACCTGGCTCCCAGGGCCATAAAAAGGTCAAAATCCGAGCGGCACTCTCCCAAGGGGCTGATGGCCTGATTGATGGGGCAGATGTAGCTGTGCCCGTAGGAGGCCACCACATCATCCTCTTCCAAAAAAGTCGTGGCTGGCAAAAAAACGTCCGCCAGCAGAGCCGTGTCGTCGAGAAAATGGCCCGCTACGACTTTGAAAGGCGCCCGCGACAAAGCCGCTTTAACCCGGTTGGCGTCCGGGAGCGAGGCCACGGGATTGCCAGCTGTAATCAGAATAAACTTGACTGGCGGTTGGGCCTGGTCCAGCTCCTCACCCAAAAGTGGCATAAAAAGGCGTCTTCTGTCCGGCTGGAGCTCATCGCCCCAGACGGACCAGTCGAAGGGCTGATACTCCTCAAAACCCTGACTGACTCCGCCCCCGGGAACCCCGATGGACCCGGCCACAGCCCCCAGGGCGTCGATGGAGCGCATGGTGATATGGGAATTTTGCCACCGGTGCAGCCCCCAGCCCAGAACAAAAGAGACCGGCCCACGCTCCATGATCATTTGAGCTAGCTTGACGATGTCCGCTGGAGCCAGATCACAGACCGCCGCCCGGGTCGCCAGATCCACGCTAAAGACCATTTCCTGGTAAGCGACCAGATTATCCGCGCGCTGGCTTAAAAACTCCTTATCCTCCCGACCAGCCTCAAAAATCAGCCGAGCCAAGGCCAAAGCCAGATCCGCGTCCGTTCCTGGTCGGGGCGCCAGATGCCAAGAGCACAAAGGCGCGCTGGCTGTCAGAACCGGATCGATTAAAACGACTGGCCGGCCTTTTTCGCGCAAAGACTTGATCACCGGCCTTAAGTTCAGGCTGGAGACGGCCGGGTTGCGGCCCCAGAGGATCATCAGCCCACTGTTTTCATGATCGCGGAGGTCATGGGAGATCCGGTTGCCATAATCCAAATCCTGGGCCCCCTGCCCGGCCCCTCCGCAGATGGTGCCCTTGGTTACGGTGGTTGGGCCCAGCAGATTAAAAAATCGTCGATTGACCAACTTCAAGGCGGTCCTGGAGGCGAAGCCCTGGTAGTAGAGAATGGTCTCAGGCTGGGTTTGAGCCAGTTTAGCCAATCGCTCGGTCACCAGGTCCAGAGCTTGGTCCCAGGAGGCTCTTTGAAACTCGCCGTTAACTTTAATGAGCGGATAGATGACCCGAGCCGGATCGTAGACGCGCCGGGGGTACCGGACGCATTTGGGGCAAATCCGGCCCTGGTTGGTGGGTGATTGAGGATCCCCAGTCAAGGCGATCAGCTTATCTCCCTCCACCTTGGCTAAAAGGCTACAGGTGTTGGGGCAGTCCCGAACGCAGGCTGTTTTAATGAAGCGAGTCAAAACAATAACCTTATTTACAGCTGAATAGAGTATATAGTTAAAAAACTATTAAATCTAAGACAAAAAATTAAAAATTATTAGGTAAATCAATCAGAGTTAACTGGGTGAAATTTCTTGATCAGGTCTTGAGTTTGAGTAATTAAACTCTCTAATTCAATAAACAAATCACTTTTAGAATTTTGCATATCCCTTAGCTCCGCCAATTGCCCATCAATATTCTGAAGCTCGGCGTCGTAATTTTCCTCAACAAATGACTTGGTCCCTTGACCAAAGTGGGTCTCAATCTCCAAGGCGGCTTCGTTAAACCCCTCTTTAACCGCCACCCGGCAATCTTTGAGTTCCGCTTCCCGTTGAGCGGCGTCGGTGTCTTCCTTAATTTGCAGAACTATGGTCAGAACAGTTCCGACCACGGAAAAAACACGCCCCGCAGTGGCGATGACCCGAGTCAATTTCACCGCTTCCCACGGTCGAAAATTCTTGCCGAAAAAATGCCCAACCTTTAACACCACGCTATGAGTCGGGGTCCCGGAGTATTGACTGAGATTCAATAGGCTTCCCAAAGTCCCCGAGGTTCGGTTAAAGGAGTTCCTGACCAAAAAAGCCCCAAATTTAGCGGAAATATCCGAGCCAAATTTGAGATTTTTTACCGTCTCTGGCGAAATTGTCGCCTCTGAGATCCGACGTTGAAGGCGTCTGAATAATTCCTGGCCCAATTGGCTGTTAACTATAGAGCTGACGTGGGATTCCAGATCGGCGTTATATTCATTTATAACCTTTTGAATCTGGTTGGCCAATCGCTCGGCGATCTGGTCAACCTCCGCCTGGGCCTCGGCCAGAGCCTTGTTTAAGGCATCATTGTCAACCGCGCTGGGGAGAAGATCTATAATTTTCTGACCTTCTCGCCTGACTTTGCCCACCGCTTTATGAATATGACTTTCCAACTCCACCGGCAGATTGTTCCGCGTCTCCAAAATAGCCCGCCGACGTTGCAGCAACAGCTCTTCCAGAGCGTCAATATCCTCGTCCCCTGTGGATTCACTGGCCAAAGCTTCCTGGAGAGTCTGCTCTAATTGATAAAGCGCGGTGGTGTAGCGGGCGGCTAAACCTTTTTCGGCCACAAAATTGTTCAGCTCCTGGGTTAAAACGTCCATACCGCTTTTGTTCCACCAAATATTAGCAAATTCCGCGTCAGGCTCGGTTTCCGCCAAAAGGGCCGCCTGGGCGTCAATAAAACAGACTCGCAAATCCTCAGGCGAAAAAGGAGTCAGGACCAGGCGCAGATTCTCCCGGATGACCTTCTGTTGCTCAAGGCTGTTACCCCGCGCGCACCGAAGCATTTTATTAACAACCAACAACATCTCATGAGCTTTATCTTTCTCAATGGCGAGTTTCCGGAAATGCTCGGCTAAATGAGAGTCAAACAGCTCATTGGTGATTACGAAGACCAGTAGATCAGCCTCCGCGATGGCCTGATAAGTGATCGCGTCATGGTCTGGCCTTAGCTCAGTGTGCACGCCAGGCGTGTCAATAATATGAATCCCACCCCAGTCGTAGGTATGAGTTCGCTCAGTCGTGATTCCCTCGCCGATGGCGATATCCTCCTGACCTGTCAGGACCCGCAAAAGCGTCGATTTGCCCGCGCTGTACTGACCGGCGAACAAAAGGCTTAAGCGCTCCGGTGGAGCCATCCCCAGCGGAACCCGCCCCACTAGAGCCTGGATTTTATCGCTTGGGGCGTTTGCCAGAAGGCTCCTGGAGCGGTTGATCAGGTCCTCGCCAATTTTTATCAACCTCGGTAACTCAAAAGATTCGCTATCCATGACCTGGTCTCTTTCTCAGGGTTTACCGCAAAATTTGCGCGCCAGTTAGCTGCTGAGCCAGCTTGAGCCTGGCTTTGGTGGCCGAGTTAAGATCTCTGACCGCGACCCGAGCCACCCGACCGTTGTCCTCCAGGCTGAGGTCGCCAGGGTCACAGCCAATAACCTGGGCCATGACCGAAAGTGGTTTTTTGGTGTCTATGACGAGCGAAACCCGCTCGCCTAACAATTTGGCCAGGCCGGGGAGGATTTCCGGCGAAACTTGGAAATCAGGCTTAACAAGTAAAATAACGGCGACCCCAGGAATCCTGGCGACGTCAATTATCCGCTCAATCACCCCAACCGCCCCCAATTGGCCTAACGCTTCCTTTACAAGAGAGCGCCCCAGTATTTTCTGACGATTATTCAGGGTCCAAGCCAGGAAACGTTGGGCCTCAGCCAGATTGGCCACAGACTGTTCAATTGCTTCAAAATCTTTTAGTAATTCATCGAATTGCCCTATTAATAATTCATCTTTTAACCATTTTTTTAATTTTTTCTTGATATTAATCTCTATTTTATCTATATAATCACTGATTTGCTCTCTTAAACTTTTCTTGGCCCGATCGACCTTGACGCTTTTGTCATCCAAAAACAAAGAGACCAAGCCACTCACAACGGCTAAGGCTCCGACTACCCAGCCCACCGGGTTAGAGGAGAGAGCGAAAGCGCCGATAGTCGCGATAACAGCGCCCCAGTTCCAAGCCCTCTTGAAGTTGAAGACGCTTTCCGTGGAAATATAACTTTTTGAGGCGAGAACAGACACAAATTTGAGCTCAGCCGCCAATTCGCGGGTGACCTCATTTAAAGTCGCCTGACATCGCTGGAAAAGTTGTTTTTGCAAAATTTCCATTTTTTGGCTAAGATCTTGGGAGGCTACCAGCTCTGTCCATTTTTGACCAGCCTGAGGGTCATCATAATGAACCTCCGCGAAATCCCACCCCTCTTCCCTCAGACTTTCCATGGTTTTGACGATGACTTTTTCCAGGTGAGAATTGCCAAATTTTTCGAACTTTTTCTTCTCAGCTATTAATTGAAATCTTTTATTATTTAAAACTTTAAATGAAGTAACATTCTGAGAGCTAAATTCAAATAAACTATCAGTTATATTCATCATTGGATAAACAGAACTGTCAATAAAACTTTTAATTCGCATGAACTTGCCATTGCCAGCAACTTCATTAATAATGCTCTGCTCAATTACCTCAAAACGGCTGGCCTTAAGCAGGTTATCTCGATATTTTTCATATTCTGGTTGATCCGCCAGATATCGAGCGAGCAAATGTGTCACCTTAAATGGCTGCCGGAGGCCAGGAATATGCCGATCCACAAAGAGATAGAACTGATTGAGAAGCCCCTCGATTCGCTTTTCATTAAACAGCCGGTCTGGATTTCGAAAAAAAAGACGCAGTTCCGCCTCATCGCTCAACGCCGCTTTCACATTACAAATTCCCAGGACGGGTTTGCCTAATCGGCAGACCTGGGCCAGACATTCCGCCTCCACCGGTTGAGGGGCGTCGTCGGATAACAAAAAAAGAATCAAGTCCGCCTGAGCGGCGGCCTTAAAGGCGATGGCCTCGTCCGCCTGACCCTCAAACGCCGCCACGCCTGGAACATCAGTCACCTCCAACCCTTGCCAGTGATAAACTCGAACATCCCGCGTGGTTCTCTGCGCGCCCAAGCCTATGGATTTCCCATCCCCTCTGGTCAGAATTTCCATCAAAGTGGATTTCCCGACCATGGTCCGACCAAAAAGCGAGATGGAAAACCTATCTAAGCGCCGACCGCGCTCCGCCAGGTCTTGACTCATCAAGTGGCGCTGGCCCCGCAAGTCTTTTACCAATTCCGCCATTTGACTCTTCAGTCGCTTGACCACCTCCGGCGAGCTGACTTTGGCGGCGCTGAGAAACTCAAAACAGTCACTTAAATGACTCGAAGCCCGATCAACAGCGAGGCTCATCTCCTGAAGGTTGCCTTTGGCTATTTCCAAACCACGTCGCGCGGCCACCCGGCAATCTTTGAGAGCTTTCTCCAGGTCAAACGTGTCAGCCGCTGGCCCACTCATTTTCGTCTGTCCTCCGGGCCAAGAGATTGGCTTGAATTGTCAGCCAATCAGCCAAAGCTCCATTACGGCGTGAAAAAAGCCTAGTTTTCGTCAACGGCCTTAACCCTTGAAGCTCAGGGCTTTGACGCGCTCAATTTTGGCTTGGCCAAACACCAGCTGAAAAACCAGGAAACCACCCCGTTTTTAACAATTGTTAAATATTATACCTAAAATTAACTCTGAAGAGATTGTCTCATTAACATAAATTGGACCCAAAATATACATGCAGGTAATTTTCCAATAGGACTCAATAAAATGACTTTATTTTTTTAAGAGTAAGGAAAAATCTGGTCAATGTCAATTATCCCCCAGAAAATTCACTCCATTTTTCCAGATTATGGAATAAATCCGCCGGTCAGACTCTCAACCCAACTCCAACGCCCCAGCCAGGCAGCCGCCTTGACAGACCGAAGGTGGGGTTGGGCAATCCGGGCAACTCCAACGGGAACGGGACTTTTGCCGCAACGGCCGGGCCGCTTCAGCGAAATAGCCCAGCAGATCCAGCTCCCCATCAAAGGCCAAGGCTTCAGGGGCCCGGATATTTTTCAGCGGCCAACAATGGATGACCGAAAGATCCGGCAGAATATCCAAAGAGGGCCGGCACACCCCGCTGAAGGGCCTCGACCAGGCCCGCAGCCACGAAAGCTCTGGCTCAGCCCACCAACACTGGGGCAGACAGCAATCCAACCCAACCGCCAAACCCGCGGTCGCGGCCGCCTGGACGAACTCGACCAGAGCCGCCAGGCCCTCGCCCTGACCCCGCGGCGCGAAATGCTGGTTTTGCCGGTCCTCCCGGGGCCGGGAGAAATCGTAGCGAATAGTCTGGACCCCCCAACGCCTGGCCCCAGCCAGCAGGTAGTCATAAGCCAGGTGACCCGGGGCGAAATTTTTGGAAAAGCTGATCTTAGCCCCCTTCTCAATCAGAAGCTCAACATTCTTCTCCCTTAAGGCGTAATCTGAGACCCGGTACATCTCCGGGCCATTGTAATTTATCACGATATTGTAGGCTAAAGAGGCCAGGGACGCGGCCCAGTCAGATGGGAAAAGAGCGTTGGTGAAGAGGACCGGGCAGACTCCAGAGGACCACAAGGACTCCAGAAAATAAAACAAATCCGGGTGGAGCGTGGGCTCGCCCCCTAAAATGGCCACGGTCGCGGTCGAGGTCCGCCTCAGCCAACCCAGCAGAAGCTCAAAGTTTTCTCGGGTCAACTCCGCCGGGGCTCCTCCAAAATCCTTAGCCACAAAACAGTAATCGCAGTGGAGATTACACTCGCGATTAATGAAAAGATTGAGCATGGCCAGAGGTCCTGGAAAACAATGGCTAAAAGCTGATCTTTTGATACTCGCTCTGACAGGGGTTGCCGGGGCAGGCCAGCATCACGCCGTCTCGCAAGTCCAAAATGACCGCCGCGATGGTGGCGCAGGCGGAGGTCTCCTTTTCCCCTTCCACGTAATGGGCGCAGACACACCGGGGATAGTTGGTGTGATCGCGGGTGATGGCCTGGATGGCCGCCACGTCGATTTTTCCGTGATTTTCTCTCAGAAACCGGCGGGCCACCTCCCGGCGAACATAAGAGCCCCCGTGACTGAGCCAGTTGGGGGTCTCAAAAACCCGCATAAAGGAAGACAAATAGTGATTAGTATGGGCGATGGAGCCCTCAAAAGGCAACAGGCAGTACTGCCCAGCCGAGAGTTCCAGACAGAACCCCAGGCCATCCTTACTGGCCAGCTGATAATTCATGCCCGTGGCCCGGGAGGCGAAAACAATGGCCCCAAAAGCGTCACCAAGGCGATCCTGGGCCAGGGCCTGGCGGATGATAAAGGGATAAATGACTCCGGGTCGGGCGTCTTTAGCCACCAGCTTATTGATGACCACGCCCAGGCCTCGGTCGTTTAGCCCATTGAGCCCGAGAACCCCGGCCAGGGTGTAGACTATTTCCCGCCCCTGAGGCCGGTTAATTTTGAGGATCACGTTATACCTGGCGTAAAACGGCTCCATGTCGTAGGTCTGGGCCAGGAAAGTCTTCCCCTCCCGGGTGGCCTCTGGGAGGATATTGAAGCTGGTGCAACCCCACAGAGGCTTGGCCAAGAGCTGTCCCCCCAGAGCCGGGGGGCGCAAATCCTCCAACTCCAGAAAGGAGTTCAAAAACAGGATCTCATCAAATTCCAGCCCGGCCCCCTGAGCCACGCCAGCCATTTCCTCAAAAAGCTCCGGGCTGTAGCGCCGCAGGGCCGCCAAATTCCGCCTGGTGAAATCCAAAAGGTCCTGGCGAGTGATCTTGAAGCCGATGTTCAAGGCGTGGATGTCCAGAGCTCGCTCGCTGAAGTCGCGAATCTTATCCCTTAAGGCCTCCCCATGGGCCTGACCCAGCGAGCGGCCCGACCCGGTTAACTCCAGAACTTCCATGAATGACCCTCAAGTCTCTGCTTAAAGTATTTCCAAAAATTCCGCCAATTCCCAGGCTGAGATGGCGGACTTGAAATCCGCTGTCCCGTAGGCCGGGCAGTTTTCCTTGGCGATTTTGATATCCCAGTTTTTCATGGCCCGGACCACCTGGACAAACTCCGGCCCATAGGCGGCCTTCAATTTCTCGTCCGCCTCAAACGCCTGGAGAGCCGTCTCCAGGGAATCTGGCAACAGAGGAATCGAGGGATCGGCCCAAACATCGTGAAGAGCCGGCTCAGGGCAAGCCAGCTTCTCCTCCAAGCCCAACAGGCCGGACTGCAGCGTGGACAAGGCCGACAAATATGGGTTGGTGGCCGCGCACCCCAGGCGGTTTTCCAGATGGGTGCTCTGCCCCCGGGTGCCCTTGACGCGGAAGCCGACCGAGCGGTTCTCAAAACCCCAGGTAGCCGTGGTGGGCGCGCAGACCCCGGGTCGATAGCGCTTATAGCAATTTACCGTCGGAGCCGTAAAAACCGTGTTAGCCGGGGCGTGCCTGATGACCCCGGCCAGAAAATTCCTTAACACCGACGAGAGGCCATCGGGGTCCTGGGGGTCCAAAAAGGCGTTCTCCCCAGTTTTCCGGTCAATCAGGGACACGTGGATATGGGCCCCTGAGGCGCACCGATCGATCCAGGGCTTGGTCATGAAGGAGGCCGTGTAGCCATACTGCCGGGAAATCTCCTTGACCGCGTATTTAAAACACTGAGCCTCATCCACGGCGGCGAGCCCGTCCCGACAGTCCAGGTTGATCTCCTGCTGCCCCGGGCCCTGCTCAGAATTCTGGGTGATAATCCGGAAACCGGCTTCCTGCAGCGTATCCATCATACCATAGAGGTATTCCACGTTAAAATTGTTGTACAAGGTCAGAAAAATGGGCTGCGACCCATAAGCCGGCTCCAAGGTACCCTCTTTAAAAAGGTAGAACTCGAACTCAAAGCCGAAGCGAACGATATAGCCCAGATCATAAAATTTCCGCAAAACCTTCTTCAAAAGGATCCGAGGGGTAGCCAGCAAGGGCCGACCGTCATACCAGTGCGGGTCCACGATGATTCGGGCCGTGTTGGGAACCCACGGCAGGACCATAAAGGTGGTCAAGTCCGGGATAGTCCTGGCGTCACCGTAGGTCACCTCCTCGCCATAACCGGTCCCGGGGGCGCAGCGGGTCTGGACGTCGCAGGTGAGAATGCCTCCGTAAAAATTGAGGCCATGCTCCAGGTAATGAGTGAAATAACTGATAGGGACGTTTTTGCTACGGGGAATGCCGTAAAGATCGTATTGCTCAAAGCGCACGTACTTGATGTCATACTCTTTGATCTTTTGGTTGATGTCCAAAAGCAGATTGTTGCCATGGACGCTCTTGCGGGCGTTGGCTATGGCCTCTTTGGGAGTGAGGACCGCTTCGGGATCGGCCTGATAAAGCATGAAGAACTCCTGAAAAGGGCTAAACCGTCAACTCGGGGCCAAAGAAACAGGTGGTCAAAAACTGGTCAAACCTCAGGCCAAGCCCTGGCGCCCAACTGCGGTTCAGCTGAAAACCCTAAAAGCCTAATAAAATATCCCTGGGACCCATAAATCACTGTTGGGCCTGGTCAAAAGGCCGCCTCAGGGAGCCCCCAAATCGCGAGGAATTATCTATAAGGTTTGGCCATCCGGTCGAGAGCCAGGCCAAAAAAGCCACGCCAATTTAGTTGCTGAATCAGTTTAAGCAATTAATGTGCCGAAACGAAAAATTCTTAATATCCAGCTTATTTTCTATTAAATAGAGCTTTAAATTAATAAAAATAGTAAATTGTATAATATTTTAGAAAGGACAAAAATAGAGGGCCAAGGGAAAATTAAACAAGGAAAGTTACGAAAAAGTTAGTTTTAAGAACCTGAATTTTAAAATTTCCCCGCTTCTCCGCCAGGTCAAGACAGGAAAGCCTTTAGGCTAGCCGACTCCCGGGGACTCGGGCAAGTTTAGGGGGAAAATGTTGTTTAGGGGCAAAAAAATGACAGAAAAGACAAAAAAACGCCTTTTTGGCCCAAAAACCCTTTTTCCCCCTCCAAAAGAGCCTGGCCGAGCGGGACTCCTGGGTCAGGTCAAAAACCGCCAGAGTGAAAATAAAATTTTTCTCGCTGAATAATTAGAATACTTTTCTAATATTAGTGTATTTAAACGAGAAAAATTGAATAATAAATTTATTTTAATTAGTCTTAAGTATTTTATATTAATTTTAATAAATATATTTAATATACTTATAATATTTAACAATGCTATATAAATTGTATTAAAAAATTTATTTATTTTAAGATTTTTTAACTATTGTTTTTTTCGATTATTTTTTGGCTCTTGGCGGTCATGGCCTCTCGGCTGGGACTCCCCAGAGGTTTAGGCCGGGCTGGAAGAGTCTGAGGAAGCCTCGATTTGAAGCCAAAAACCCAACCAGTGAGGTGAGCTTTACCTGACGCCAGCTCGACGGCCCTGAGCCTAGCGCCTGATTCTAGATTGACCCGTTGAGCCCAATTCTGGCGCCCAAAATTAGAGTCTTTGTGCCTCAAAAAAAACTTGACAACTTCTGGACAAAGAGTTATACTGGCTTAAGTTTTTTTGATTATAAGTCTAAATTCTCTTCGAAAATGTTTTTTAGCTCTCGCATAACTTTCCTCGCGAATCCTGTCTAGTGAGATTCCTTAAAATCAGCTGGACCGCTGTGGCGGCATAGCCAAGTGGTTAAGGCGACGGTCTGCAAAGCCGTTATTCGGTGGTTCGATTCCGCCTGCCGCCTCCAAAAATTTTCTCTTCCTGGCCTTTTGCCCAGACGCGTCTCTTATAGACGGAAGGCCCTCTGGACGGAGTTCAGAACCAGATCAACCTCAGACAGCTTTGACTCCGCCTCAACACCCTAACAATTTTAAATTTGACCCACTCGCCCCAACAAAGATTTATATAACTGGAATTAATTGGATAAAATGTCTTCATCGTTTGTAATAAAGCAACTATACATTATTTAAATGCTTTACAATTAATTTTAGTTATTATTTGATTTTTTTGATAAAAATTATAGTTAAATTACCAAAAAGTAGAATAGGCCTTTTAAAGCTGGCGTTTTTAATCCCCAAAACTGTGAAAATGAAAATGGCGTTGCCACGATCAAAGCCAATAAATTTGGCCCGATAAACGCTCAACCAAACCGGCTTGAGGTCTGGTTGTTTTGGGACGCTTTGACGGGTCGAGCGAGATAAGGATTTTTAGTTGATTTCGTTGACAACGCCTGGATTTCAAAATTTATTATATAGTCTAAAATTTAAAATCACCAGCTTCCCAGACGGCTTTCGCAATTTTTAAATCACCGCGCGGCTCCCCAAAATCCTTGACAAATCAGTGAAAACCAATTATAGCCAATTAGTTTCTTAAAAAAACTTTGTTCTGTTTCGCTGGTATTTTCCACTCTTAATTACGGTTGAGAGGATCAATCTAATTTTGGGAGACCATCATGTCGTTGAGCCGAGCCCAAGGCTGCCTGCTGGGACAGTTGACCGGAGACGCCCTGGGGAGCCAGGTGGAATTCCAGTCCGCCAAGGAAATCGAAATCAATTACCCCGAAGGCGTGCGCTTTTTGGCTAACGGCGGCACCTGGGGCACCCTGGCCGGACAACCAACTGACGACTCGGAAATGGCCCTGATCCTGGCCCGGGCCATTGTTAAAAATGGGGCTTATAACTCGACCGAGGTCCTTAAGGGTTACCAGTTCTGGCTCCAATCCAAGCCCTTTGATATCGGTCAAACCGTGGCCAGCGGTCTCAATGGACAACCCAACCTCGACAGTCAAGCCAATGGGGCCATGATGCGCGTGAGCCCTTTGGGGATTTTTGGGGCCCATAAGCCCGAGGCGGACTTAATCGCCTGGGCCAAGGCAGACGCGGCCCTGACTCACCCAAACCGTCTGTGCCAGGAGGCCAACGCCCTCTACGCCCTGGCCATCGCCCAAGCCATCCGCCTGGGCCCAGACCCCCAGACCCTTTACCAGAGCGTGGCGCGCTGGGCTGAAGACTGGGTAGTTGACCCCGACTTGTTGGAGGCGGTCAAGAAAGCCAAGGATTACCCACCCCTCCAGTATTCCCGACAGCAAGGCTGGGTTCTGATCGCTTTTCAAAACGCCCTCTGGCAGTTGCTTTACGCTGCTAATTTTGAGGAGGCCCTGGTGGACACCGTGGAGCGGGGCGGGGACACCGACACCAATGGGGCCATCTGCGGGGCCTTATTGGGGGCGGTTTACGGCCTTGAGACCATTCCGGCCCAATGGCGGGAAAAGGTTCTCAATTGTCGGCCTCAGTCTGGCCAACCTGGAGTTCGTCGCCCCCGCCCGGAAGTCTTCTGGCCTGTGGACGCCCTGGAGTTGGCCGCCCAACTTCTGGGCGAAAGCTGACTTTTTTACAAGGTGGAGTCTAAGATTTTGGACACAAGGGAGATTCCCGCCAGTTCGCCCCTCAGCGCCTGGCCAAAACTGTCGCGCCATCGGCTTCAATAACCTCAGAGCCAACCCGCTAAGGAAGAAATTAGAGTATAACGTTTTCCAAAGCTCAGGTGATAGCTTGGACTTGGGGCCAAAACTCTACCCCGCCTGCGGCGACCAACTGAGTCATATCGTCCTCGACGATGACCAGATGGAAATTGATAATAGCAATTTAGAGCTAAATTTAATTTAAAATGATTATATTCTTAGCGGTCAAAGACCTGAAAAAAAAGCCGGTCTGATTTCTCCGACCGGCTTTTTCGCGATTAAAATTTCAACTGCCCGATTCGGTCCATGGCCTCCCGCAGGCGGGGAGCCTCCTGGACCAGGGCCAGCCGCGCCCAACCTTCCCCAGATGGGCCGAAGCCATTACCGGGAGTCAGGACCACCCCGGCCTCGTTCAAGAGTCGGGAGACGAAGTCCGCTGACTTGAGGCCCTGAGGGACCTTAACCCAGACATAAAAAGTGTATTGGGTCGGAAAAACCCACAAGCCAGCCGCCTCCAGCCCCTTGACCACAATCTCCCTTCTGGCCTGATAGAGCTGACCCATGGCCTTGACCGAGTCTTGAGGCCCTTCCAAAGCGGCCATGGCCGCCCATTGCACGGCCTGGAAAACCCCCGAGTCCACATTGCTCTTAACCAGGCCCAGACCCTTGATGAGGGTCGGGCTGCCGGCGGCCCAGCCAATCCGCCAGCCAGTCATGTTATAAGTCTTGGATAAGGAGTGGAACTCAATGGCCACCTCCTTGGCCCCGGGAACCTCCAAGACGCTGGGGTGCGGTCGATCCGCCCAGGTCACCTCCGAGTAAGCCGCGTCCGAGGCCACGATCAGATTCCGCTCGCGGGCGAAGCTGACCAGCTCGCGGTAAAAATCCAGGCTAGCGGCGGCTCCGGTGGGGTTGTTGGGGTAATTGACCCAGAGAATCTTGGCCTTTTTCAAGACCTCGTCCGGGATAGCCCGGTAATCAGGCAAAAAACCGTTCTTCTCCAATAGGGGCATGGAATAGGTCGTTCCTCCGGCGAAGAGCGTCCCACTGCGGTAAACCGGGTAAGCTGGCTCTGGGGCCAGAGTCACGTCGCCGGGGTTGAGGAAAGCCAAGGGGAACTGAGCCAGGCCCTCCTTGGAGCCTATCAGGGAGCAGACCTCAGTCTTGGGGTCCAGGGGCACCCCGTGGCGTCTTTGATACCATCTGGCCACGACCTCCAGAAAAGAGTTCATCCCCGAATAGACCGGATACTGATGATTGGCCGGGTCAGCCGCGGCTTTTTGGAGAGCCTCGATGACCAGAGCCGGAGTCGGGCGGTCAGGATCGCCCACCCCCAGGTCGATGACGTCCACCCCTCGGGCTTTAACCTCGTCCCGAATCCGATCCAGTTCCTTGAAAAGATAAGGTGGCAACGCCTTGAGGCGCTCAGAAAACTCTATGGGCATTTCTTCCTCCAGAATATCGACGCGAGGGCTATTCCCCGCCCCTGAGCCAGATTATAATGGTTTACGCCTTGCCCCAGAGCTCGGCGGCCATCTCGCGAAGCTTGAATTTCTGGATCTTGCCGCTGGCCGTTAAGGGAAACTGGGGGATGACCTGACAGAAACGGGGGATCTTGTAGCCGGCGATAAGGGGTCGCAGATAAGCCCGAACTTTTTTAATGGTAATATCCGAAGCGGTCTCGTCAACTATTATAAAGGCCCCCAGCTCTTCGCCGTGCAACTTCGAGGGCACGGCCACCACGGCCACGTCTCGGACCCCGGGCATGTGGCGGATGGCTTCCTCGACCTCCGAAGGATAAATATTCTCCCCGGCCCGGATGATCATGTCCTTCCACCGACCGGTGATGACCAGATAACCGTCAGGGTCAAAATAGCCCAGGTCCCCGGTGTGAATCCAGCCGTCTTTATCGAGGATCTCGGCGGTGGCCTCAGGCATATTGTAATAGCCTTTCATGTTGACATAGCCCCGGGCCGTGACCTCGCCTATCTCGCCCTGAGGTAGCTCCACCCAGGTTTCGGGATGGACCACTTTCAGCTCCACCCCCGGCATGGGCCGGCCCACGGTGCCAGTTCTCTTCTCCAGGCTGTCGCTGGCCGTGGTCTGGGAAACCACTGGGCTGGTCTCGGTCATGCCATAGCAGATGGTGATGTCCTTGCAGTGCATCCGCTCGATGGTCTCTTTCATGGTCTTGATGGGGCAGGGTGAGCCGGCCATGATCCCGGTGCGCAGGGACGTCAGGTCGTACTGGTTGAAGCTCTTCTGCTCCAGAAGGGTAATGAACATGGTCGGAACGCCATAAATGGCGGTGCATTTTTCCTTTTCCACGTTGATCAAAATATCCATGGCGCTGTAAATGTCCAGGACAATCATGGCCGCCCCGTGGTTCAAGGCGGCCATGGCTCCCAGAACCAGGCCGAAACAGTGAAACAGGGGAACCGGCAGGCAGACGCGGTCTTTATTGGTCAGGCCCTGATGATAGCCGATCCAATAGCCGTTCGTCACGATGTTTTGGTGCGTCAGCATCACGCCCTTGGGAAACCCAGTGGTGCCACTGGTGTACTGCATGTTGACGATGTCGTCAACCCGCTGGCTGTCAGCCAGAGCCCGGAACTTTTCCACCGGGGTCCGCTCGGCCAGGGCCAGAATCTCCTGATAGGCGTACAAGTGGGGTGGGGCCGGATCGCCCAGGTAGATGACCTTTTTAAGGTGAGGGAGATTCTGGGATTTCAAGCCCTCACGGCCCTGGCTCCGCAGCTCCGGGGCCACATCCAAAAGGGCTTCCACGTAGCTGAACCCTCGAAAGCCATCCATGAGAAAAAAATAATTGGAATCGGACTGCTTCAGAAGATACTCAATTTCGGCCCGACGATAATGGGTGTTAACAGTGATGAAGATGGCCCCGATTTTGGCGCAGGCGTACAGGACCGTCAGCCATTGAGGCACATTGGTGGACCAGATGGCCACCTTGTCCCCGGGTTGAACCCCTAGCGCCATCAGCCCCCGGCCCAAGAGGTCGACTTCCTCGTTGAGCGAGGCCCAGGTATAGCGCTGACCTGGGCCCGGGTAGATCAAGGCGTCCGAGTCAGGCAAATCGCGGGCGTTGCCCTCCAGAACCTGGCCTATGGTCTTATTTCTGAGATAATCAGTCATGGATAGGGAAAAACTCCAAAAAAAGAGCCCGACCCAAGAGCCAGAAAAGGCCCCACTTCGGCCCAAAGGTCACCTCCGGGCCCGGTCAGGGTAGACGAAAAGACAGATGAGTTTTATTCAGGGAAAAATGCCTCAGCTTTGGCGACCCAGGGGTGAGCCCCAAAACATGACAAGTCTTTAATTATAGCAAAAGAGTCAGGTTTGGCAAGAAATAAAAAAATTCCTATAGACGGTTAATTAGACCAAATATTACTTATTTACATGCTATATATGATAAAAATTGCTAAAAATAAATATTCTCCGGCCACGCCGAAAAGCCGCGCCCCGGCCCTTTTTCCAACTCTTGAAAATTCGGCCCAGCTGTGTATAATGGAAAACTTCAAAGCCTGAGGGTCTGGTCTGGATTGCCCCAACGGGGTCAGGCTGGTTAGCTCTAGCCCCAAAGGCCTGAGCCGTCAGGTTTTTAGCCAGAAAATCCCTTTTCGCTCAAACCTGGGGCGGCATAGCCAAGTGGCTAAGGCGACGGTCTGCAAAACCGTTATTCGGCGGTTCGAATCCGCCTGCCGCCTCCAATAATCTCTGTTTTTTTTCTCTCTTATCCCTTCACTCTTTATAAAAGCTCACGCGGCGAGACTCACCGCCACTCGCCTGAATCCTCAAAATATTCCATTGTAATTTCAAGTAGTTAGGCGTTGTTTCCGGGCAAGAAAAGAGCTCGGTGTTTTTAAAATATTAAGCCCTCGCTAAAAGTCCCAGCCTAAAAAAGCGCGGTATTCGCGGACCAAAACTTCACTCTTTTATGAGGGCCTCCGCAACCTTCATCAATTGGAAATGAAGAACGACCAAGTGTCCACCCCAAAGCCAGGGTCAGGGACTCAGCCCTGAAGCAGGCTCAGAGTCGCCCCGCGGCCAGCCGCCCCGGCGACAAACTTTGACCCGCCCTCCCCCTTAAACCCGGGCCAAAAGGCCGTAGAAAAACCCATCCGTCCCCTGCCGCTGGGGCCACAGTCGCAGCGACCCCGGCCCGACCGCGAGCTCTCGCAGGACCGGAGGAATCTCCGCCGTCTCCCAGGCCCGAAACTGGGGCGACTGGGCCAGAAACCTTTGGATTGTCCCCGGGCCCTCCTCGTCGGTGGTGGCGCAGACCGAGTAGATCAGCCGACCGCCCGGAGCCACGAGCCGACCGGCGGCCTTGAGGATCTCCAGCTGGGTCTCGGACAGGCGGAGGATATCCTCCGGGGTCTTGAGCCACTTGAGATCCGGTCGTCGCCGGATCACGCCCAGACCTGAGCAGGGGGCGTCCACCAGGGCCAACTCAAACTCCTCGCCCGGGAGCGTGGCCTGGATTTCTCCGTGCCGGATCTTGATCTGAGCGCCCAAGCCCAGGCGCTTGGCTTCCTTCAAGAGCTTGTTCAACCGGTCCCAATTGGGGTCCAGGGCCAAGATCCGGCACTCGGGGACCAGAGAGGCCACGGTCAGGCTTTTCCCGCCTAGGCCGGCGCAGGCGTCCAGAGCCGAGCGAGGCCGGCCCACCAGCAGGCCCAGAATCTGGGAGGCCTCGTCCTGAACGGCGAAGTGGCCCTCCTGAAACCCTGGCCAGGATTCCGGGCGGCCCGGCCAACCATCCGGGATGAGGCCCCAAGGGGAAAACTTAGTGGTCGCGGTCGGGAATGGTAGCCGGGCGGCCAACTCCTCGCGGGAGACCCGCCGGGGGTTGACGCGCAGGGTGGGCGGGGCGGGCTGATTGTTGGCCACCAGATTGGCTCGGGCCTCCCGATAGCCCAGCTGGGCCACGAGGCGGTCAACCAGCCAGCGAGGATGGCTATAGAAGATGGCCAGCCGCTGGGCCTCCTCGGTCTCGCGGCCATCAAGCTCCTGGGGCCAGCCCCAGACACTCGCCTTTTCCCGGAGAAATTCCCGCAAAATGGCGTTCACCAGGCCCTGGCGACCGGGAATTTTGACCCGGGCCAGCTCAACGGTCTGGCTGACAATGGCGTAATCGCGCAAGCGGTCGAAAAAGAGGATCTGGGCCAGGCCCAGACGCAGGATGGTCAGGGCCAGCCGGTCAGTCCTATTCTTCTTGAGCTTGGTTTTAATCAGAAAATCCAGCCGACTCTGGTGCCGCAGGCAGGCGTAGACCAAAGCCTGGGCCAGAGCCAGATCCTCGGTCGCGAGCAGACTCGACCTTTTTTCCAAAGAAACATCCAACCGTCCGCCTTTGGCCACGGCCTCCAGGACCTCCAAAGCCACCTGACGGGGATCATCCGACAAATCTACTGTTTTATCCAACAATTTCACTAGGTTAATCTTCAAAAGGCCCAAGCCAAAAAAACGGGGGAGCTGGAAAAATTTAACTTAATCCCAGAAAAAATAAAAAAACATCTAAAAACCTTAAACTTTTTTCCCAGAATGACGATGAGTATGTCAAAGGCCGATTTTCCCACTTGTGGTCAAATTGGGAATGGCCAGGGACGCTAACGTCACTCTTAATCCCCATCGCGCCCGATCCGGGGCGCCTCGGCCAAGGTTGAGGCGAATTCGGCGTGGTTTTCGCGCGACAACGACCATTTTTTCGGAGGGAAGCCTATGGCGCAAATCCCAAATCTCGATAAGATAGGCCTCAGCATTGACCAGGTCTCCCAAATGACCGGCGTCAAAAAGACCACCCTCAGGTATTGGGAGAAGGAGTTCTCCGACTACCTCAAACCGGATCGGACCGACTCCAAGCGGCGCCAGTACTCCCTGGAAGAGGTGGAAAAGGTCGCCACGCTCAGGCAACTGATCGAGGATGAGAAGTACAAGTCCGCCGGGGTCCGCCTGAAACTGGGGCTAGGCTCTATCACTCCCCGGTCCACCAACCCTCAACCTTTTAGCCAGCTGGCGACCCAGCCCGGTGGCCTGGAGGAGAGACCCCCCGATGGGTAGACAGGTTACAACCGCCATGGATGGCGTGTAAACCGCGCCAAGGATGGCAAAAAACAAAAGAGGAACGGGCCGTCAGGCCCGTTCCTCTTTTATTTCCTCGGAGCGTTTCGATTCCGCGGATTAAGCGCCACAGACCGGGCCAAGGGCCAAAAAACAGAACTTAAAACCCAAGACCCTCCGCCACTCAACCTGTCGTCAAACTTCGCGCCCCAGCCGCCTGAGCAACTCAGGCTAAAAAGCCAAAGGAAAAAAAATTTAAACTCCAACCCCCGAAAAACGACAATAATTTAATAACCATTTTTTCGATAAAACAAATAATATCATTTTTACAGGCAAAAAATAGTAATTTTAATACGCTCTTAATAAAAGTATAACTATTATTTCCAGGCTTGTCAAGAAATTTTTCCAGCTCCCGCGAATATGAGCCCGTCTGAAAACAAAACAAACCCGACCGGAAAAATTTTTGCCCCCCGACTATATAAAGTTGGGAGCGACCATATAGAAAGCGGCAACAAATCGAAAGAGCCAGAAAGGTTAAATCGCCTGGTATGATGGGGAATATTGAAAGAGCTCAACATTATTTTTACATTGCGAACCAAGATAAAACGCGATCTATGGAGACCTGATATCGTTAAAAGCAATTTAGAAATTTTAATTATTTATTTACAATAATAGTAAATAAATAACTACTCTGTATCATAATATTATGATAAAATAATTAAAAATCAAATAAATCCTTGACGATATACTGTTTTAGGTTCCAAATTTTTTAAAACGCCTTATCATTGCAGTTTTGAGCAGTTACGCTAATCAGTTCAGGGGGATAAACATTTTGAGGAATTATTCCATCTCAGTTCAAAGCGTTAAAATATTTAGCATCTATTAATGACTTAATGTCAAACTTGTTATCAAAATAATGTAATTTGTTCGGAAAAAAACTGATTTACATTAACCAGGTTTACATTAACTATATTTATATTAACTAGGACTAAGTTCATCTTGAATGATTTTAGTTTGTCTAAAAGAGTATTCTTTTTACCATCCATAACTTCAATATCCAAGAGCATTGATTGGAGTCAGTTATTTTCCACATACTTTTTCGTCGCTCAACAAGCTTCATCCTCATCAATAATTAATAATATACCATAGTCAACATATAAATCATAAAAATCAGCATATATATTAAGTTATGTCTTTTTAAAAATTTTTTTCTTTTTCTTCGCATTAACATTCTATTTAAAATTAAAGTTATAAATTTATTTCTCTTCATATACCTAAATCTTTAAATACATCCTCTACATTATTAAATCTTTTCATACCAGAACTATTCTTAATATTTCTATCTAAAATACGTTTAGTTTTTTCATTTAATTCATAAGGTGATTCTGGAACAGACTTTAAAATTTCTAAAAGATTGTCTTTTTGTTCAATATTATCTTTAATATTATACTGATTTTTAATTTTTTTTGGCTTTTTAGACATAATTACTTCCTCTTAAAAATTTTATACAATAAAAAAAATTCTTCCAATTGCCCCAAGCAAAAGGAAACTATAAACACTTCACATAAGTATAACATCAAATATTACTTGTTTTATTTATATTTTTATCATGATTAAAATTTGTTATCTATACTTAATAATAGTCTTCTTGCAAGTTATTATATCCTGATAAAACCCAATCATCGTGATTAAGCAATACTTCCTGACAAATCCTTTCTCTCCAACAAAAAATTTAGAATTTACATATTCTTCTTGAGAGTTGGCCGCCTCCATAGCGCGCTGTTTGGGCATAGACGGCAAATTTTATTAATTATATGATGGCAAAAAGAGGTATTGTTAGCAATAATAAAAAAATTTAATTTTTTATCTAATAATTATTCTTTATTTTTTTAATTAAATAAATATAGCCTTAATAAAAATAAAAAAATCGTAAAATATTTTTATAATTGTAACTTCCAAATAAATCTATTAATTAACCTGCTTTATAATAATATTTTTTTAAAATATCTTTTTGAGAGGGAACCAGTTAAACAAACTTCACAATCATACTGCCGATGATGTCACTACTTAATTTGCTCCCTTATCTTGGGGGGCTTGGTTTTATCCGTGATTTATACGTGAGGTTATCCTTTCCCCTGGAGTATAACCCTGCCAAATTTAACTGTCAACCCTTTTTTAAAAAAAAAGTTATCCGTTGTTCTCATTATTTTTTGGTTCTAAAAACTACACAAAATTTCAGTAAATATTTATTTTAGACCATATATATTGCTCTAAAAAATATTACCTAAATCTCAATATATTCCATCTCTGGGCCAGCCCTTCGGGGGGCAAGCCAAATTCAAAATTAAGGTCCTCGCGAAAAGTCATTGTTTGATAAATAAATTTTGGTAACATATCGAAAACACTACTTTATTTCAAAAATGATTTTAAAAATCAGCGGTTTGGCGCCGGCGTCATAATTGCCGCGACTGGTCTTTTATTCTTGACTCCTCAACTCAAATAAAGTAAAATACAAAATAATAAAATAAATTTTTTGATAACATTTTTATTGTTAATTATAATTAAAATATTAAAATATAAATTATTGTCTATATTGTTTTATTTTTTATATATATAAATTTTATATTATTATTTTAGTTTGTTATATATTTTTTTATCTTTAATTTTTCATATTGAATTTAATGCCATTTATTAACTTAACTGTCTCGGTCACATTGGACTCAGAACTTTCCCTTTGGGCCAAAGACTGCCATATCAGGGTTTTCCCTAGCGACCAGCCCTCTTGAGGAAATGAGCTATCATTATTAAGCATTTCGACTCGGCCTTGTAAACTGAATCCCGGGGCCAGGGAAGACTTAAACTCCGGCCCTTGCCTCTGACCAGAGTGAGCCAGCGGCTTGAACAAGGTAGAGAGAGGAGCCCCAAAACCCGGTTGTGAGAACCGAGCTCCCCGGCTTGGCTGATGGCTCCAGACCAGTGGGTCGGAAAAGACCCAGAACAAAAAAGAGATATTTTTCTTGAGGCTCTCCAATGGACGCGCCGGGCCACTGAGGGCGGCCATCCCCCAGCCATGACCGCGTTGGGGGAAATTTTCGAATTTGGCTCCCAAGAAATTTCTCATATTCTCGAAATTGACGACCAAGAAATAAGGGTAGCCAGAGATCAGACCGAGGCTCGACGTTGGTATCAAAAAGCCGCGGGCCTTGGGGACCTTGAAGCCACGCTCAAATTGGCCTATTTTTTCGCGGCCGGGCAGGGTGGCCCCCAGGACCAGGCCGCGGCCGAAAAAATGACGCGAAGGGCCCTGGTCCTGACCGTTGAGCGGCCAGACGCCCCCACCCTGACCAGACTGGCCTAAATTTTTGAAAAAGGCGCGATCGTCCCTCAAGACCTGGCCCTGAGCGCCAAACTGTGGGCTCTGGCCGCTGAGTTGGGGGATTTCTCGGCCCAGGCCAGAGCCAACGAAAAACCTCGACCAAGCCCAGGCCACCCTGAGCCCAGGTCCAGGCGGGACTCAACCTGGCTGGCGGTTATTTGGCGATATTTTTCCGGCCCCGAGCCATTTCAAGCGAAACAGGCCACAAGAGCCCTCTGGGTCGGAAAAAACCTGATTAAAAATTCCTGACTCCGCCGACCTCCCTTTCCGGTCGCTGGCCCTGTTTTTCCGGCGTTCGGCGGGCGGGTTAAAACGGTCAGGGTGGCGCCCCCTCGTCAGGAGCCAACACTCTGGCGACAGAGCTTTTTCAACTTACCTTGGAGAGAGCCCATGCGATTCATAACCTTTATTTTTATCCTCGCCGGCCTGATTCTTGGCCCGGTCGGGCCAACCCTGGCCACGGCCGAAAAGGCCCCCAACCTCGCTCCGGGGAGCTCAGCTCCGTTAAACGCTGATTTTGAGAACCTGAAAAAAAAGGCTGAGGCCGGGGACGCCACGGCCCAGTTCCAGCTTTCCGTCGTGCTGCTCAACCTAGGGCTCCAGACCAACGTCAAAAATGACCAGAAAAGCGAGCTCTTTCTGGAGGCTTTTCAATGGGTCCGCCGGGCCGCTGACCTGGGGCATCCCAAGGCCATGGACGTGATGGGCGATGTTTACTACGTTGGAGCCAAAGAAGTTGGCCAATCTTTTGGCCTTGGCGAAAAAGAAATTGGCCCGATTTTCAAAATTGAAGGCCAAGCTGGTGATTTGGCCAAAAACCTGGCCGAGGCCCGGCGCTGGTATCAAAAAGCCGCGGACCACGGGGAATTCTACGCCATGCTCAAATTGGCCAGCCTTTACGCGACGGGGCAAGGTGGGCCCAAGGACCCAGTCGCGGCCCAAAAATATACCAAAATTGCCCTGGACCTGGCCACTAGCCAGAAAGACCCAAACTATCTGACCAGAATGGCCACTATTTACGAGAAAGGCGAAAACGTCCCCCCAGACCTGGCCCTGAGCGCCAAACTGTGGGGCCAGGCCGCTGAGTTAGGGGACGCCTCGGCCAAAAGAAGACACGACGAACTGCAGAAAGAGAGCGAGGGTCAAGCCAAGAGCCAGAAATGACCTCCGGGCCGTCAGGACAGCGACTCCACCTAACCCTCAATCCTGGGTCGAAGCCCTTTTTTAAGGACCTCAACCGGCGCGTTGACCTGAATGGGCGGCGGCGCGTCCCCCTGACCCTCGCCTCTGGCGAAAAAAATTTTTCAACATTCTTGATTCTTGGAGATCCGCCATGAGACTAATCGCCTCAATTTGTCTTATCACCGCCGGCCTGATTCTGAGTCCGGTTAGCCTCACTCAGGCCGCTCCCCCGGCTGAAACCGAAAAAGGCTCTTCCCTCGCTCCGCTGATTCCAGCCGAGCCTGAGGTTGATTTAAAGAGCTTGGAAAAACAGGCCGAGGCCGGAGACGCGGCGGCCCAGTTCCAGCTCGCCATCCGACTGCTCGACATCTATAACGAGCCCAAAAAAGTCAACGACAAACAAGTGGAAGTCTTTCTGGAGTCACTCATGTGGTTACGCCGGTCCGCGGACCAGGGCTATCCTCAGGCCATGATCGAGATGGGCGATCTTTTCGAAATTGGAGCCAAAGAGCTGGCCGAGTCGTTCGGAGTTGGTGGCAAAGAAATTGGTGAATTTTACAAAATTGACGGCCAAGAGTTAGATTTGACCGAAAGTAAGGCTGAAGCCAGAAAATGGTACAAAAGAGCCGCGGACAAAGGTGAAATCGAGGCCATGCTCCGATGGGCCACGCTTTGCGCTACTGGGGAGGGTGGGCCTCAAGACCTGGCCGCGGCCCAAAAAATGATCCAAATGGCCCAGGATAAGGCCGTTAGCCAGAAAGACCCTTACGCCCTGACCAGACTGGCCGAGATTTTTGAGAACGGCAAGATCGTTCCTCAAGACCTGGCCCTGAGCGCCAGGCTATGGGGCCAGGCCGCGGAATTGGGCGACGCCTGGGCCAAGGCCAGATACGAAAGAATACTGAAAGACAGTCCTGGTCGGCTTCAGGGCCAAGGGCAGAAATGAAGGCCGCTGGGCGCCAGAGAGAGCGACACCTCCCTCAATAGCTGATGGATTTTGTCTTACGCCAAGGGATGAGACCACGCCCATATATTTTTACGGCCAGGACCCTTGGAAACGCGATAGGCCTGAAGCTTTCCTGGTTTGAAAAGCCCGGCTTTGACCTGACTGACTTCGCCTGACTTTCCCGCCTCGTTCGCTGGAGCTTTTTAAGGTTTTTGGCGGGAAGATTGGCCTGGTCAGGCCAACGTCGCGGCCGCCAGAGCGCGCCCCCAGCGAATGATCTTTTTCAATTTATACGGAGACCAGCCATGAGGTTAAGGGCCTTTATTTTTTTCATCTTCGCGGGCCTGATTCTGGGGCCAACCGGACCTACCCTGGCCGCCCCCCCGGCTAGGGCCGCCAAAACCCCCACCCCCTCCCCCACCGCTCAAAGCCCGGTTCCGCTGGATTATGAATTTGAAAGCCTGAAAAAAGAAGCTGTGGCTGGGGACGCGGAGGCCCAATTCGTAATCTCCCAACAGCTGATGGTCTGGAACCTGGAGACCGTAAAAGATCCAGCCAAAAAAAAAGAAAATTTTCTTGAGGCTCTTCAATGGTTGCGTCGGTCCGCTGACCAGGAGTATCCCCGGGCCATGACCGCGCTGGGGGAAATATACGAATATGGCTCCAAAAAATATTCCACCGTTTTCGGAATTAGCGACAAGGGCGTAAATATACCCAGAGACAAGGCTGAGGCCCGGCGCTGGTATCAAAAAGCCGCTGACCTTAAGGAACTGGAGGCCATGATCAAATTGGCCACGTTTTGCGCGACTGGGGTGGCTGGGCCCAAAGACCCGGTCGCGGCCCAAAAATTGATCCAAATGGCCCGAGACAAGGCTGTTAGCCAGAATAATAAAGATATCCTGCCTAGCCTGGCCGAAATTTACGAGAAAGGTCATATTGTCCCCAAAGATCTGGCCATGGCGATCAAACTCTATGACCAGGCCGCTAAATTGGGTAGTTTCGAGGCCAAGGCCAAATACGACGAAATGAGGGCTAAAGGCCAACCCCGGCCTTAAGGCCAGGTCATGGGCCAGAAATAAAGTTTGCGGGCCGTTCTTCGTGGCGGCCTCCGCGCCACCAACTGGTCTGGTTGGCTTAGACAAAGGAGAGGCCATGACCAGGGCTAAAACCGAAGAGCTCCAGAGGCTCAAAATGTCCACCGCAAGTGACCTTGATCCAGGTTAATAGTTACTCGGCAGTCAAATTATTTTCTGGCAGGCTAATGGCGAATAGGCTGACGGCTTTGAGATCAAAATTGAGCCAGCCAATAGCGTCAGCGGTCCCGGAAGCCTGGTGAAAAGATTTTTCACGCCAAACTGTTGAGGCGTGACCACCTAAAATTTCCTCGGCCTTGACTCAGCCCTCGCCCCCCCAAGCTGAGTCGGAGAAAGGACGGACATGAAAAAACTAATTTCCCATCACCTCACCAAGCTCTGGCTCGCTGGCCCGTTGTGCCTGGCTCTCCTGGTGGGCCCAGCTCAGCTCCTGGCGGTCGAGACCAAGATTTCTCCCCTGGTCGCGGGCAAAACAAACTTTTCCCCCGCCTCTACGAGCCCCGCTCCACCCGAATTTGATTTAGAGAGCCTAAAAAAACAGGCCGAAACCGGGGACGCGGCGGCCCAGTTTAATCTCGCCCTTCAGTTATCCGCCAAGGCCCTTGAGGCTCAAAATGACCAGGATAAAAAAGATTTGACTCTGGCGTCTTTTCAGTTGTTGAGCCGGGCCGCTGACCAAGGACATCCCCGGGCCATGACCATGATTGGCCACAGTTATGAACTCGACGCCTATAACCTTGGTGGGATTAAATTATCTGACCAGGAAGATGAGGATTCGGCCAAAGACACGGTCCTGGCCCGGCAATGGTACCAAAAAGCCGCTGACCATGGGGACGCTCTGGGCATGATTTATTTAGCCTCGCTTTACGCGAAGGGAGAGGGTGGGCCCAAAGACCTGGCCGCGGCCCAACAATTGATCAAAATGGCCCTGGCTAATCCCGCTGGCCAGAAAGACAAAGATGTCCTGGAAAGTCTGGCCAAAATTTTCGAGAAAGGCGAGATCGTCCCTCAAGATCAGAAACAGGCGGCCATACTGTGGGACAAGGCCGCTCAGTTGGCCGAAAGCGAGACCCAATCCAGATAAGACGAAACGCCACCCACGGGCTAAGGCCGGCTCAAGGGCCAGGCAAGGGAATAATGGCCGCGGGCCATCAATTACCGCGCCACCTCAACCTTCTGAATGGTCAGGTTGGCTTAAGCCAAGGCGCAGGCTCGCTCCGGGCTAAAACCGAGGAGCTTCGGTGGCTCAAAATGCCCATCGCGAAGGACGAAAGTCGCGCTAAAAATTTTTCCATCCAGCTGACTCGGAATGGTTGAGGGCCCCCGAGACCACGAGAGCCTTCAAATAGCGTCAGTTAGCCGAGAAGGCAATTAAAAAATTTCGCGAGCCAAACTCTTGAGGCTCGACGGTTTTTGAAAGAAAGAAAAAGAACATGAAAAAGCTAATCTTCAACCTCTTGTCCTGGCTCTGGCTCGTTGGCCCGCTGGGCCTGGCTCTCTTTTTGAGCCCCCCCGCGACCCTGGCGAACGAGACTGAGAGAGCCGCCCCAGCCGCGATCGAAAATAGTCCCGCCCCCGCTCCTCCAGACGCGACCGAAAAAAGTTCTCCGCCCACTACCCCGGGCCCAACCCCGCCAAAGGTTGATTCAGAGAGCCTGAAAAAACAAGCTGAGGCCGGGGAAGCTGAGGCCCAGTTCCAGTTTGGCCTCCAGCTGATTGAGCTAGGTTACCAGACCAAAAATGACGAAGCCAAACAAGAGGAAAAATATCTTGAGGCTCTCCAATGGTTGAGCCAGGCCGCGGATCAGGGGCATAACCAGGCCATAATTTTGATTGGCGAGATTCGCGAAATAGGGATCAAAAATCTTCTTAACCTTTTTAGCCCAGATGTGGAGGATTCGACCAAAGACTTGGCCGAGGCCCGGCGTTGGTATCAAAAAGCCGTTGACCAGGGCTCCATCCAGGGCATGATCAAATTGGCCGAGCTTTCCGCGGCGGGAGAAGGTGAGCCCAAGGACCCGGCCGCGGCCCAAAAATTAATCCAAATGGCCCTAGACCAGGCCCTGAGCCAGAAAGACGCCGACATCATGGTTAGACTGGCCAGAATATTCGAGGAAGGCGAGATCGTCCCCCAAGACTTGTCTCTGACCGCCAAACTGTGGGGCCAGGCCGCTGAGCTGGGAAAACCCTGGGCCCAACTATATTACGGCAAAACGCTGACCACGGGTCAAGGCCTGCCCCAGAACCAGGCCGAGGGCCTGAAATGGTTGACGCTAGCCGCCAAGCAAGGCAACCACCACGCCCAACGGCTGGTCGGGCTGGCTTACGCCAAAGGGGAAGGCGTGGCCATGGATAAAGCCGAGGCGATCCGCTGGCTCAAAATGGCCGCCGAAAATGGCGACCAGCTCGCCAAATATTTACTTGGCCAGGCCTATGATCAAGGGGATGAAGCCAGCCGCGACCAAGACGAGGCCATCAAATGGTACCGCGAGTCCCTGGAAGATTTCTTTGAAAAAGATTAAGGCCAGAGGCTTTGAAGGCGTGGCGGCCGCCCAGGCCCGCCGCCGCCCAGGAGTTTTGAGAGGAAAATCATGAAAAAGCTAATTTCCCACCCCCTGACCGGGCTTTGGTTCGCTGGCCTGCTGGGTCTGGCTCTCCTTTGGGGTCCCTCCGCGTCCCTGGCGGTCGAGACTAAAAACGCCGCTTCAGCCCAAGACCAGAACGAAAAGGATCTGGCCGCCTTAAAAAAGGCGGCCGAAGCTGGCCAGGTTGAGGCGCAATTCAAACTCGGCAGGAGTTATTATATCGGCCAAGACTCAGCCAGGAATCTGGCTGAGGCGGCCAAGTGGTACCGACTGGCCGCCGAGCGAGGTCATCTTGAGGCTCAGAAGAGACTGGGGGATATGCTCCAGTTGGGGCTGGGAACGCCAATGGACGAGGCTGAGGCCCTCAAGTGGCTCCTTCTGGCCGCCGAAGGCGGCTTGGTCGCCGCTTATGTTGAGGTCGGGCGAGCCTATGACTATGGCCATGGCGCCCCAAAGAACCCCGCTGAGGCCTTCAAGTGGTTCCTTAAGGCCGCCGAAAATGGTAACGCCTTCGCCCAGACCAAAGTCGGCGATGGCTACGCCAAAGGTGAGGGCGTAACCCAGAATTTAACCGAGGCTTTCAACTGGTATCTTCAAGCCGCGGAAAACGGTAGTGACAGGGGTCAATTCCAAGTCGGCTGGGCTTACGAAAAAGGTTTGGGCGTCCCCCCAGACCCCGTCAAAGCCCGGGAATGGTACCAAACAGCGGCGGAAAACGATAACAAAGAGGCCTGGTACGCTCTGGCCAGGGCCTATGAGACTGGCCTGGGCGGACCAGTGAACAAGAGCGAGGCTCTCAATTTATACCGACAACTCGCTGACTATTATCATGGGTCCGCGCTCAAATAATAATCAGGTTTTTCCCGTCCCGCCCAAAGGTTCGCCCCAGGGCGAAAGGCGCGAAACAAATGAGACTTGCAATTGGTAAAATTTGACATGAGAAAAAATAACCCTAAACGACTTGGCGGCTTTCTTGGGGCGCTCACTTTGGCCCTGAGCGCCTTGAGCTTAATCGCCGGCGCGGCTCTAGGTCAGACCAAGGTCGGGCCATTGCCCGGGCCGTCGCCCGAGCCGCCAGCTGAACTGGCGGCCCTCCAGCGAAAAGCCGCCTCTGGCGATCTCAAGGCTCAGTTCGAGTTAGGCCAGGCCCTCGACCAGACTGGCCAGCCAGCGGATCAGACCGAGGCCATCAAGTGGTTTGACCTGGCCGCCCAGGGTGGCCACCCCCAAGCCCAGCTCGCTCTGGCCCGGGCTTATGAGCTCGGGCGGGGCGTTCCGCTGGATCTGGCTCTGGCTCGCCAGTGGTATCGGCAAGCCTGCCAACCTCAGGCCTCGAGCCAAGCCGCTTCCGCCCGGCCGGGTCAGGCTAGGCCAGGTCCAACCAAGAAACCGTCAGCCCAGGAGGCCGCCCAGGATTTTAAACGGTTTTTAAAGGCCGCTGAGCGCGGGGATCCGCTGGCTCAAATGACGGTGGGGGTCATGCTCAACCGGGGACAGGGCGCGCCGAAGGACCCTGCCGCGGCGGTCAAATGGTGGCGCCGGGCGGCGGAAAGCGGCCTGGGAGTGGCCCGGATGGCCCTGGGGGAGGCTTACGAGCGAGGCGAGGGTGTCCCTCCAGACCAGGCCCAGGCTCTGAGCTGGTATCGCCTGGCCGCGGAAAAGGACAACGTCCAAGCCGCCCTGGCCCTGGCTCGAGCTTATGAGAGCGGGCAGGGGGTAGCCGTTGATGAGGCCGAGGCTCTCAAATGGTATCACCTGGCCGCCGACCTGCTCTACGCTGAGCGCCCGGAAAACTGAGGTTTACCTTAGCTTTTCCCCTGGGCTAGGACCAGGTGAGGTTTGGGCTAGATTATGGGCGGATAGATTTTGGGCGGAAAGGCTCAGGCCAGAAAAATTTGGAAAAAGAAAGCTCTGAGGCCAAAAAGCTTGGGGGGCCAAAAAACAGCCAATCTGGCCCACAACCCACTTAAACCAGGGTCCCCGCGGGCCAGGCCCGCTCCAACAGAACCACGGCGGTGGCGGCCAGACCTTCCTCCCGGCCAACAAACCCCATCCCCTCCGTGGTCGTGGCCTTTAAGCTCACCTTTGAGGGCTCCACGCCCAGAGCCGTGGCCAGGGCCTGGATCATGGGCCCCCGCAGCGGGGCCAAGCGGGGAGACGGCCCTATCAGGGTCAGATCCGCGTTGACCAGCTCATAGCCAGCCGCCCGGACCTTAGCTATGGTCAGCCCGACCAGAAGAGACCCAGAAGCCCCGCGCCACTGGCTATCTTTGTCTGGAAAACTCTCCCCAATGTCCCCCTGCCCAATCGCCCCCAACAGGGCGTCAATCAAAGCATGGGCCAGAACATCAGCGTCCGAGTGCCCCAAAAGCCCCGGGCTCCCCTCGACCAGGAGGCCGCCCAGCCACAGGGGCCGGGTTGGGTCAAAACGGTGAAAGTCCCAACCTTGCCCAACCCGCGAGGCCCCGGCCCCGGTAGGAGTCAAAAGGGTTTGAGCCAGAGCCAGGTCCTCGGGATAGGTAATCTTGAAATTTTTAGCCGAGCCCTGGGCGACCTGGATGGGGTAACCCAGACGCTCGGCCATGATAGCCTCGTCCGTGGCCTCTTGAGGATTTTTCAAGGCCAGTTCCAGAGCCTTTTCCAGAATCTCGCGCCGAAATCCCTGGGGCGTCTGGGCTTGCCACAGCCCGGCCCGGTCCACGGTCCGCTGGATCACCCCGTCCGCTTCTACCTTCTTTAAAGTGTCCCGACAAGGGGTGGCCAGGATGGCCGCCCCCCTGGCCTGAGCCAGTTGGATGACCTGGGTAATCTGGCCCGGAGTGACCAGCGGTCGGACCCCGTCGTGAATCAGGCCTATCGTCACCGCCGGGGAACAGGCCGCCCACCCCTTGGCCACGGACTGGGCCCGAAATTCCCCGCCCTCGGCGACTATCACCTGAGAGTCCAGGGCCAGAGTCTCTTGAAAATAATTCCCCTGGCCGGGTGGGACCACCAGGATAGTCTCCCGGACCAGGGGATGGCTGGTGAAGGCCCGCAGGCTCCAACTGAGGATAGGACGCCCGGCCAACAACTCCAGCTGCTTGGGCCGGTCCCCGCCAAAGCGCCGCCCTTGGCCAGCGGCCACCACCACAGCCGCGACCAATCCTTCTTTGAGCTCCAGTTGGTGGAAATTAACAGTCAATTTAGCCTAAAAATATATCTAAAATTATAAAAATCATGGACCGTGCCAGAGGAATCGCGGATCAAAAGCCACAAATCGGATTTTAATTGGGGGTTCCGGTCGGCCCCAGGGGGACCGACCGGGTCTTAGACCAGAACTGGTGACCTATAAGCCGGGTTCTGTGCGACCAGAAACCGCCCTGGCGGCCCTGGCCCGACGATCATTCCTCTAGTCGCCGGGTTGCCCCGGCGATCCAGCGACCTACCCGAAGACAGGGACGGGCCGCCCCATGTGTCTCCCTATTCGGTCTTGCTCCCAACGGGGCTTGCCTGGCCCGGCTGGTCACCCAACCGGCCGGTGAGCTCTTACCTCGCCGTTTCACCCTTACCTCCTGGCCCTGGGACCTGGAGGCGGTCTGCTTTCTGTTGCGCTTGCCCGAAGTCGCCCTCGCTGGGCGTTACCCAGCGTCGCGCCCTGTGGAGCCCGGACTTTCCTCCGAACCCGAATGTTACGGGCCCGGCGATCGTCTGGTCGGCCAGCTCTGGCCCTCCCCCAAACTCAGTTCCTCCAAATAACCCAATGACCCATTAGCTCCAGCGATGGCCGCCTGACTGGCCAGGTGGTCCGCCGCCTGGTTGCTTTCGCGATAGACGTGAGCCAGTTGAGCTTCCTGAAATGATTCTAACAGACCCTTGGCCTTTTGGTAATAAGGCCGCAAAGTCTCCTGCCGAACCTGATACTGGCCCAAAAGCTGCCGGACCACCAATTCCGAGTCCAGACGGATGGCCAGGCGCTTCAATCCCAAAGCCTCGGCCGCGGTCAGCCCCAGGATCAAAGCCGAGTACTCGGCCGCGTTATTGGTCAACCGGCCCAGAAACCAGGCCCGCTCCCAAACCAGCTCTCCCGCTGGCCCCAAAATGACCACTCCGGCCCCAGCCGAGCCGGGATTGCCTTTAGCGGCCCCGTCCGAGTTGAGCTGATAACGTCCCGGGCCCAACTGGCCTAAAGGGGTGACCGTGGCCCGCCATTGGGCCAGTTTGAGCAGATAATTGGCGATCATGGTTAATTCAGGTTTCTCTTGATTTCTCATAAACTGGCCAGGAATTTCTCAAGCCTGGGCTCTGACCCCCGGGAAGTCAGGCTGGCCCCAACTTTCTGGCCTCGGATTCTTTCATCAGAGAGGAGAAGCGGGATTTGCTGGCGCTCGGCTCGCCAAACCTTAACAACTGTCGCCACAGGGGGGAGACCTCATTGGCGACTAAAAGCGTGTCCTTTATGAAACCCTGGAGCTCTAGGACGCTCAACCCCAGGGCCTCTAGGTAATAGGCCAGGTCCACTTCCAGAACCTCGGTCATTAAGCCGAATCCCAGCTTGTGGGAAAGAGCGTCAGCCAGGGCGGTCATGGCCACCACCTGCTTGTATCGGGGGGCCTTGTCCGGGCAATGATGATAGAGGATGACCTCCTGATAAACCTCTGGCAACTTCCATTGACGAGCCAGCTCATAGCCGATCAGCTCATGGCGAATCCGCAGGGCCTTCTCCGCCTCCAACCCGGACTGCCCAGCCAGAATCAGGTCCAGGAGATTCTGGAATTGGCTAGGAAACTTGGAAACCAGGATAATGATTCCCAGCTCGTGGAGTAACCCGGCGACCATGGGTTCCCCGATTTCCGCGAGGCCAACCCTCTGAGCCAGGCGTTGACTAAGCCAGGACACGGCCAGGCTGTGGATCCACAGCGATTCCCAGTCAAAACCCTTGGGCGACGTGGTGATGTTAAAGGTCTCCGACAGGCCCAACCCCATGGCCAACAGGCCCAGCTCCTGGTAACCGATAATCGTGATGGCCCGCTCCACGGTCTTAACCGGGGTGCGGACCGAGTAATAGGTCGAGTTGGCCAGGCTGATAATCTTGGCGGTCAGGGCCGGATCCCGCTCCAAGACCTCCTGGACTTCCTTAACCGAGGTGTTGGGGTTGGAAATCAGACTCATCAAACGCAAGGTGACTTGGGGCAGGCTGACCAGGACGCTCAAATCTCTCAAGCGGTGAGTCACCTGGGGATCCAGGCGACCGTCCATAGTCAGGGTCGCAGACTGGGCCACGGTCATCCAAAGAGCTCCTCTCGCTAGCCTCCGGCCCGCCTGGCCGCCGCCAGGGAACCCTCAAAGGCCTTCCTCGGGGTCCCAAGCTCCCCGACTCAGCCTCCTATTATACTCCCATAACCTGGATTTTTGGAACTCTATCTCAAGAATTTAGAAATATTATTTTAAAGGGTCTTTATTTGCGCGCCAGCGGGAGAGCTGGTGGACAACCCGACGTAACGACTACGCTTTAAAAAACCTTAACCCTAACCTGCGCCACTTTCGCGGAACAAACTTTTTTGCTAAGAGCCTGTCGGATTATACGATTATGACATGATTCACCCCTCGTCTTTTTAAAAAGACAGCTTCAAGCGCAGAAGAGGGAACCACAGCATTGTCAGAACTATAAGTGTATTTTTTTATCTACGCCCGGCTTGAAAATGAGTTCAGCCTGTACCCGCCGTATTGGTTTCATAGAGGTTTTCTCCATCAAACTCAGGGCCAAAAAAAGGAGTAAGCGTTCACGGGTTTTTATTGGAAGCCAGCCCAAGAGTCTGGTGAGGCCTATAAAAGTCGATATTCTCTGATTTTGACCTTTTTCTCCTTTCTTATAGTCGCCTTGCTGGTCCTA
>JAISMU010000097.1 GCA_031276635.1 Deltaproteobacteria bacterium
GCCGCAGCTCGCACCTGTTGAGGCGTCGGGGTCACGCCGCGCGGCTCAGGTGTCACGCCTGGAGGCGAAGGTGTCTCGTGGGGGGGCTCAGGTGTCTCGACTGGAGGCGAAGGTGTCTCGTGTGGGGGCTCAGGTGGCGCGTGTGGGGGCGCAGGTCTCACGCCTGGAGCCGCTGGTGGCTCCCGGGCGGCACCAGGGCGCACGACGGGAGGCGAAGGTGTCTCGTGTGGGGGCTCAGGGGGCGCGTGTGGAGTCGTAGGTGTCTCGTGGATGGTGGGTGGAGTTGGAGTCTCTTGCGCGTTTAGGCTTGGGGGACCAGCCTTCGCGTTGAATTGGGCGATGGGCCCACTCACCCAAAAGGCTAAACTCAAGGCTATTATTGATATCCTAACACTCTGTTTCATGATGATTATCCTTATTTTAAATGGTTTTTTCCTCTACGGATCATTAAATAAACTTAAAAAAAGTAAAATTGAATTAATTGATTAAGTTAATATTCACTACTAAAAGACTTCATTTTTAAAATTTTTAGACGACCTGACTAAAAACATAACTTCATCATCACCCCACTCATGTCTCAACTCCTCACTTCTTTAGGACTTCCTCGGCAACTCCATCTTGGTTTCAGGGGCGCTCACCACCCGGACGCTGATTTACGCCGCGTCGCTAATCCGTCAACGCTCGCGGCACATTTTAGGTTATATATAGTCAACTAATTTTAAATATATATTTTTATCTTGTAAAATTAATATAAAAATTTTTACATTGTTTCTTTACAATCTCAAACATCAAGCCTGACCCGAAGCCTCGAAACCGGAATTATCCTGAACACAGCCATTCTGAGGAGCGTCATTGGTCTACCTCAGAACTTATCATAATTGAAACTCAGTTTCAATAACAATAACTGGAAAATTGAATCCCCATGTTTAATCAGATATATAAAATATTTTCAGAGAGTTATGTTTTATGGAGTGATTTTTTGATGAAGAAACTAAGGCAAAAAAATTATATTTCTCAGATAATTTTTAAAGGGTTGCTGGCGAAAAAAATTTCAAAATTTTTGGCGGATTTAAGGCGTGGTCTGGGTTTTTAGGTTGGCCTATTTTTAAATCGTGGATTTTTAAGCGATCCTGGTGGGCGTTATGCCAAAATTCGCTTGCGGGCCTGACCAGGCTCTTTAAGCGGCCTCGCCCTCCAAGACTTGGCCGGTCGCCGCGATATTTTAGGCGTAAAATGGTTTTAACCACTAAAAATCTTCTTTACCGACATTTTTAGCTTATATTAACTTAACAAAATATTTTTTATTGTCACATATTTAATATTGTTATTTAAATTTTTTTAAAAATTATAAGTAATAATTAACTAAAAATATAATATAAACACAATAAGTGATAGTTAAATTTATTTCCTCTTAAAAACAAACCAAGTTCCTAAATTTTTCTAACCAAGGCCGCTCAAATTTCTGCCAAAAAAAAATAATGTGGGTGAACGGTTACAGCCTTAAGTCTCCCTGGCCAGGCTCAAGAGGAGCTGACGAAAGTTTTTCGGCGGCCATTGAGGAGCCGCTCCCTTAAGCCTGGCCCAATCCCAGCCGCTCAGGCCAGGGCAAGCGGCCCTTGCCTCCAAAAATGAGCCCTCGTCGGTCAGGGGTCCGTAAAAAAAAGGCCAAGCCTGACATATCAGCGGTTTAGCCTGGTGAATCCGACAACCCGCCTCGGACCGCAAAAGACAAAATCCATCTGGCCCGATCCCGACCGCGAACAGCCCGGCTTCTGGCGTTAAATAACGCGCGGTAAACTCCCGGGCCGTCAAAGCCAAAAGCTCGGCGGCCCGATCCCGGCCTCGCGCGGTCAGCAGAATCCCACCCTTCCCCTGACAGCATCGCCCACACCCGCGGCAAACAAAACCTGAGTCACCTCTGGTTTCGGCCACGAGGAATCAGCGAGGAGCGCCGCCCATTGTAGCGGGTCGGATCATAGAGTTTGTCCACGTCCACCAGGTGGAGTTTTTCAATAGCCTTTTTCAAGGAAACCGAGGCGATCTGTCCGTCCCTCAAGGCCACCATGCGCCCAAAATCCTCCTCCAAGATCAGGTCCACGGCCGCGATGCCAAAATAACGGCCCATGAGCCGGTCCCGGGCTGAGGGTTGGCCGCCTCGCTGGATGTGGGAAAGCGTGACATGGCGCGTCTCAAAGCCAGTCAGATCCTCCAGGCGCTTGGCCAGGGTCTCGCCAATGCCGCCCAGAACCTTGTGCCCAAAGCTGTCAACCTTGTCGGACAGGTAAACCTCCTCCTGGCCCCGGATCTTGGCTCCCTCGGAAACGACCACGATGTCGTATCGCACGCCAGCCCGCCGTCGCTTCTCCAAAAGCTCGGCCACCCTCTCCACCTCAAAATCCAACTCGGGAATGAGGATGACATGAGCCCCGGCCGCCTGGCCGCCCTCCAGAGCCAGCCAACCGGCGTGCCGGCCCATTACTTCCACCACAAAAAGACGATTGTGGCTACCAGCCGTGGTTCTGAGGCGGTCCACCTCCTCGACGATGACATTCAAAGCCGTGTCATAGCCCAGGGTGTAATCGGTGGCTGACAGATCCCGGTCAATGGTTTTAGGAATGCCCACCACTTTCTGGCCGAGGTTATAAAGCTTGTGGGCCACCGAAAGAGTGTCTTCCCCGCCAATGGCCACCAAGGCGAAAAGGTCCAGGTCCCGAATGTTGTCCACGCATTTTTGGCCCATATTGATCTTGGGACTGAAGGGATTGGTCCGCGAGGAGCCCAGAATAGTCCCCCCTTGTCGATCCCAGGTGCGGACGACCAACTCATCCAGGGGAACCGACCACTTAGCCAAGGACTCGGGATCGCCGGGGTCAATCTCAATCAAACCTTTCCAGCCTTCCCGGAGGCCCAACACTTCCATAGACTCGCCCCGGTGGGCGGCCAGATTGGGATCAATGGCGGTTTTGGTGACCCATTTGATGGCGCTATTAAGGCCCGCGCAATCGCCGCCTCCAGTCAAAACCCCAATTTTCAGCGTCATAAGCCCTCCTTTCGGTAGCCTGTTCAGCCAGTTAATAACCCATCCGCGGCGAGGCTGGCTTTTTTTCGCCAAACCTTCCCCTTTCAGCCAAGAGTATCATATATTTCACAGGCCTTTAACCCTCAAGAGGGCAAGCCCTTGGGCCGAACTCCGGTCGGTTCCCCAGGTCAAACTCGCCCGGCCTCAGGGCCGATACCCAACGAAGCTCTCGGAGTCGGCCAACAGCTCCCGCTCGCTGGCTCTGAGAATAATCGCCCGCCTGATAAGAGTGAGTTCGAGCAAATTATTTGGCCAGAAAACCTTGAGTTACGGGACAATTATCCTCTTAAGCGCCAAAATTGTAGCTATTTTTTTACTAATATAAAAGGATGGTCAACAGGCCTGCCAGGTCAGCGCTCTGGCTTAAACGGAGTAAAATTGAGAAAAATACACGAGCAATCCCAGAAATTGACTGGCCAAAAAGGAGCCAGTCTAAACAGCAATTTTAATTTTGGCGGCGGCCCATCAGTAATAATAGTAAAAAATCAGTAATCACAGCCATAAATCCATAATTAGTAGTTATTTTACCTGAGGCTTGAGCGTGACCGCGGGTTGTTTCCGCTTCCCAAAGAGTGGCTCCAGAGCTCAAGAACCTGGGGTAGTCCCCCGCTCATGGCCCACAGGAACAATACCCCTCGCTTTGGGCGGGTTGGGCCGCCACCCCAGGCCAGTTCCCAAATCGCCCGATCGGCCTCTGATCTCGCTATTATATTTTTAATTAGGCCCTTGAGGTTGCTTTATTTTCGCGGCCAAAACTCTGGCAGGCGCCTCTACGCCGAGTCAAAACCAGCTTCAATTTTTTCTTTTTAATGTTTCATAGTTTGTTATTTTTCCGTAAAGAGGTCTCTTGTTTTTCCTTTTATTTCATTCGGGCTGTAACCCAGGCGGCTTGGAGTGTCTTTAGTTTTTCGCCCGCGGCTAACCTGGGAGCCCACCCTCTGTCCAAGACTCGCCGGCTGGCTTCGGAGCGTCTCTGCAGCCGGGGACGGCCGCCGCTAATTTAAAGAAACAGGTTTGTTTCCTAGAAGCCAGAGTTAGCGCCGTCAGGGCAAGGTCCGACCTTGGCGGTCAGGGTAGCTTCACCTCTCCGCGAAACGCCTACTGGAACAGCGGCCTAGCGACTGAGCTCACCCGCCTCAGAGCCTCAGGCGAAATTGACCAACGCCAAACGCGGCGGCCCTGAAACTGGCGCCAGGCGCTCGGTTGACCCGTTTTAATCCGAACTCTGGTGGCCAAAAATCGCCGCGACCCAAAACCCAAACGAATTTGTTGAATATTCTCCTATTTAGGCTACAATAAGGGTCACGTTTTTAAAAATTAGGCCGAGAGCCTCGGCGCGCTGGCGCTTTTGGCGGCTCAAAGGTAGGCTCGGGAAAACAGGGTAATCCAGGGGAGGGATAGCGCGTGGGCAGGCTTGGCGTTTATATGATGGTTGAGGCGGGAACCCTGGAAGAGCTTCAGGAACTGGACGATGACGATTTGCTTGAGGAGCTGGAAGCTTTGGAAGACGAAACCGAAATCTACTCCATTGACAAATTTTGGGCTGGGCTCCATTTTCTCCTGACCGGCGTGTCCGACGAGTCGCCCGTCAAGGATAACAAGTTAAGCCAAGCCGTCCTGGGCTCAACCCCGTTTGAGAACATTGAGGATTTCTACGTGGCCCTCCTGAAAAAAGACGAGCTGCCGGAAACGCTGAAAGCCCTGGAGGCTGTCGACCTCAAGGGGTTGGAAGCCAGCTTTGACCCTGGGATTTTCGCCAAATTGAAAATCTATCCTGACATTTGGCAAAAGACTGAAAAGGTCAAGCTGTTTGATATGTTGAGCCATGAATACCAAGGCTTATTGGAGTTCTACAAAAAAGCTCAGCAAAAACAAGCCAACGTTGTTTTCAGCGTCTATTAACCCGCCCCAGCTGGCCAAACCCCTTGATCTGGCCCGCGACTTAAAGGAGCTGACAAGGCAGTGGCGAAAAATTTGATCTTTGGGTCAAAATGAATTAAAAAAGCGGCGGTGGGCCGCTTGCGAGGCAAGGCCTAAGAGTCAGGAAAATCTTCAGGCTCTATTACAAAAAATAGCGATTTTTAATTTATTTTAAGGTTATTTTTCTTATATTATGTTATTATTGACTAATTATTTCAGCCAACGTAGCTCAATTGGCAGAGCACTCGATTCGTAATTGAGAGGTTAAGGGTTCAATTCCCTTCGTTGGCTCCAGTAAAATCTAACTTTTAGTCCCAACTTTTAGTCCCAACTTTTAGTCCCCAATAGTTTCTAAACTTTTCTCGAAAATCCCATGATCTGGCTCAAAATTACCCGCGCTCGGGAGACATCAGCCTGAGCTCCGGCCCGTTTGGCTTATATTTTAAAAAAATAATACATTAATTTATCAAATATAAGTTTAATATTTATTAAATATTAATATATAAAAGGTTTTTAATTGTAATTTTTGGACTTTTTTCCAGCCACCCAACACCATCAAGGGGGAAAAGGGTTAAGACCTGGCAATAATCGTCAAAAACCAAACATTCAAATTGCTTTTTTGATGAAGACCAATTTGAGTATCACCGCCAAGACTGAGACGGAAGCCAAGAAGATTCCGGGGACCTTTAACGGCGTAGCCTACTCCGGCGAGGCGAGCAGGAAACTATTTTTTTTGCCGCTGATGTCTTCGAGCTGGGGGGCCGCGGTTTTCCTCTAAATGGAGACCGATTTTTCTTGGAGAGAAACTTATCTCAGATTGAGGGACACTCTCCCTGTTTTTCCAAGGACATTAAATATTTATCAGTCCCGGGGAGGTCGCTGACGAGTGGCGAGGCGGTCAAACAGGCGCCGCGCCTGGTCGATGGGTCTATCTTTAGCGAATCTTAGCTAATATAACAAATAATTTGTACTAAAATTTATCTATAAATAATTAAATATAACTTTTTAACTACGTTTTAAAACACACGGGCTTTCAGTCTCTTGAATTATCTCGAAAAATATGATAGCGTTTTAAATGAAATTGACACTACCTAAACCACGGTTGTCAGCCCTGGTGGTCAAGGTTTTGTCTTTTTGGCCTCGCGCCAGGACCGCAGGGAAATAGCTTTTCCTGGCCAGCTTTCTTTTTCGTCTCGCGCTCCTGACCAGGGCGGGTCGCTTTTCCGGCCTCAAAGTCGCGATCAAAGTTGCGAAATGATCAACACTCTTATTTTTGACCTGGATTTAACCCTCATTGACTCTTTGGCCGCCTGCGTCCAAGGGGCCAATCTTCTGGCTAGGCGCTTTGGCCTGCCAGAGGTTACCGCGGCCCAGGCCCTCAAAGCCATCAGCCTGCCCACCGAAGATTTTTGGCGGACCCTGTGGGGGCAAAGTCAAAAAGAGTGGATGGACTGTTTTACGCGGGAAATTATCCCTAGCCTGACCCAGGAGGTGACCATCTACCCCGGGGTGGAGGAGTTTCTGGTCGCGGCCAGGGAGCGGGGTTATCTCCTGGCCGTGGGCACCAATCGGGCCAACCCCTGGTTTGACTTGGCCGTCCTGGGCCTGGCCAAATATTTTGACACCGCGGTCGGGGTCACCGATGTCCCTCGTCCCAAGCCTGACCCGGACATTCTTTTGACCGCCCTCAAACAATTGGGCAACGGCTGCGACGAGGCGGTCTATATCGGGGACTCCCTCGTGGATATTGAGGCCGCCCGGGCCGCCGGGATCAAAGGTCTGGGCTTATACCAAGGTGGAGTCAGCTCCGAGGAGCTCTTGAAGGCCGGAGCCTGGATGACCCGCCCCAACCTGACGGCTTGCCGGGACTTATTCAATTTGTTAGGAAGGGGTTTTGACAGTGACTGAGAAAATAAGTCGACGTGACCCCTCTCTGAGGCCCAACCCGGCTAAAATCAGAGAAATGTTCGGGAATATCACCCCTCGTTACGATTTTTTCAACCATCTTTTCAGCCTCCGGCGAGACATTTTTTGGCGCCGGGCCCTGGCCAATCGGCTTCTGGTCCTGGATCAGCCAGGCCATTTTCTGGATCTGGCCTGCGGCTCTGGAGACCAGCTTATTGAGGCCCATAGGCGTTGGCCAGCGGCCCAACTGACCGGGCTCGACTTTTCCCGGCCCATGCTGGATCTGGCCTCGGCCAAGCTGGAAAAAATCCCCGTCAACCTCACCTTGGGCGACGTTCTGGAGCCCCCCCTGGACGACAACCACTTTGACTCGATCTCCATCTCCTTTGGCCTACGGAACGTGGCCGACCGCCTGGAGCTCTACCGACAGACCCTGCGACTCTTGAAACCCGAGGGACGATTTCTGATCCTGGAACTTTTTTTTGACTCCCGCGGCCCGCTGGCCCCGATAATCAATTTCCACCTGACCAGGCTCACCCCCTGGTTGGCCAGCCGGATTTTCAAGGCCCCCAAAGAGGCCTACCGCTACCTGGGCCAGTCCATCATGCGCTTCGCCCACCCAGCCATTATAGTGGATGAGCTGGAGAAAGTCGGTTTCGTGGGCTTGGGCTACCGGACTTATACCTTTGATTTGGCCATGCTGGTTTGGGGGCACAAACCCGCGAGCTCCCTCAAGGGGGAGGCCCGGCCTGTGGCCCTGGAGACGCCCGCCCTCGGTTAGGCGGAAAGTTTCAACCATTTTTGAGCGCGGCCAGGAATGACGCCCTGGCCAAAGGTCATTCTTTCAGTAATTTAATAGGTAACTCATTTAAATCTCTGATTTATTTGAGATATGATTTTAAAATCCAGGTTTTTACGAAGGCGTCAAGAATCACGTAGGTTTGACAATGCGGCATAATTTATATATTAAAACTTTTTTATCTTAATTTATAATTTATGAATAAAAAAACATTTTTTAATATTTATTTGGTATAATTTTTAACAATTTTTCTGTCAATAACCTTAAATAATTTGTTACCACTTAATTAGAGTTAATTTTATTATAATTAGATGATAATGATTTATCTTAGGACAAAGAAAATTTCTTGTTGACCCAGGCCGCCTGGAAGTTAATCCCCACGGCGGATATTGATAAAAATCTGGCCTCGCTGGTTTTAGGTAATGGCCACAGGATTTAATTGAGAAAGAGTTTTTGAAGTTAGGCGTTAGGCTGACTTGTCCCCAGATTCCGAGGACCTCGCCGACGGACGAATTGACCAGGTTTTGACCAAGACCGCTCATTTGGCCTTGAATGACCTAACCCAGAAAGACGATCATGGCCCTTTTGGCTTGGGGGCTAAGGAATTTATCGATCTCGCCCTGGTCATTCATGGCCATGGCTCCCAGATTTAAGCTGTTTTCGGCCCAAGCGCGCCAATTCCGTCTCCCGACCTCCACCTGGGTCGGCCGTGGGGCCGCCTTTACCCCCGCATGGCGAGAGGTTTAGCCGTAAAAATGTTTCCCTTAAGGCGTTGGCGGCTCAAAAATAAGAATCGCCGCGAAAGTTTTTGATTTCTCTCTATATTTGGGGTATTTTTATACAAGGACGCTATCCGCTCTTTTTTCCCTATTTGGTTGGGTTTTGACTTTTGATGAAATTCTGGTTAATGGAATGACTCTTTTCCGCCCATTAAGACCCTGGGGAAAAAAATTCTTTTTCCAGCTCCCTCAGCTCGCGAGCGCCTTGGCTGGTGGGGCCATGTCGGGAAATTATTGACCATATCACCGGTTAAATATATTTCTGTCCTTGACTAAACTCGAGGGCTTCTTTTAAGGATTATCCCATGAGCAACGCCAGTTCCGCCAGAAACCAGCCTGAGCCGTCCAAAGGCCGGGCGGCTGGGCAAGAAGGCAAGTTTCTAACTTTTTCCCTGGCCAATGAGGAATACGGCATTGGCATCCTCAAGGTCCGGGAAATCATCGGGATGATGCCCATCCGAACCGTGCCCCAGACCCCCGGCTTCGTCAAGGGCGTCATCAACCTGCGCGGCAAGGTCATTCCCGTGGTGGATCTGCGCCTGAAGTTCTCCATGAGCGAGGTTGAGTACACCGAGCGCACCAGCATCATCGTGGTCGACGTGGCCACCAACTCAGACAAATTCATTCACATTGGCATTGTGGTGGATTATGTCTCGGAGGTGGTCAACATCAAGGCCGATGAGATCGAGGCCGCCCCGGCCTTTGGCTCCCAGCTGAACACTGAGTACATTCTGGGCATGGCCAAGATCGGCAAGGGGGTCAAGATTCTGCTGGACATTGATCGGATTCTGGTGGGCGAGGAATTGGCCGCCTTGGGCTTTTAGGCCAGGATTTTTTAGCCTTTGGGAAATCAACCCCCCTCGACAAAGGTTTAATTTTGACCACGGGGTCGGCTGGACGGAGGTGATTGACTCGATTCCCTTCGTTAGCTTCGCTGGAGCTGACTGGGCCTCATCTGACTGGACCTCAATTGAGCAACCGCGTCAGCTCCTCGTGCAAGAGCCCGTTAGAGGCCACAATGGTCGGGCTGACCTCTAGGGCGTAGGGTAGCCCTTGGCCGTCGGAGACCCGACCCCCCGCCTCAGTGACCAGAATAATCCCGGCGGCCACGTCCCAGGGTTTCAGGCCCGCCTCCCAATAGCCCTCCGAGCGACCAGCGGCCACAAAAGCCAGGTCCAGAGAGGCGGCCCCGGCCCGCCGCACCGCCTGAGCTTGGCCCAGCACCCGCTCGAACGGGGCCACAATTTCCCGGACCCGACTGTGGACATCGTAAGGAAACCCGGTGTTAAACAGGGCCTCGATCATCTTTGAGCTCGGGCTGACCTTTAAGGGGATGGCCGGGCTCTCCAGACCCTCGCCCAGGTCCTGGCGAAAGGCCCCCCCGCCCTTGACCGCCCAGAAGCGCTCTCGGAGGATGGGAGCGTCAATGACTCCAACCAAGGGCTCCCAAACCCCGCCCGCGTCCAGCCGCGAGAAAGCCACCGAAGCGGCGAAGAACGGGTGTTGATGGACAAAATTAGTGGTCCCGTCCAGAGGATCGACGTGCCACCGACAGCCGTCCGTCACCGCCGAGTCCAGGCCACGCTCCTCAGCCAGGATGGCCTGGTCTGGAAAAGCCTGGTGAATCTCGGCCCGGATGGCCAGCTCGGAATTGAGATCATACTGGGTGACCAAATCGATGGACCCCTTGTGGTTGACCTGGAGATCCCGCTCCCGATAACCCCGGGCGATTTCCTCGGCCCCCCGGCGAGCGGCTCGTTTGGCCACGGCCAGGACCTCGGCCAGGTCAACTTTCATGATGGGCCTCGCCCGAGCCAGGCAGGGCTGGCGAGCCCGCCAACGGCCCAACCCACCGAATTTTTGTGATTTTTTTTGTTAACATACTTTTTATTAACCCTAAAATTTAAGATAAAATATTAAAAACAAAAATATTAGCCAACTTTCTGGCTCGTTTCAACTCGCGGGTCGGGAACTCAGCCAGGCCCATCATAGCGCTTTTCCCGCCCCACTTCCCATTTGGGGCACTGACGCCAATTTAGGCTTTTCGACTAGCCCCTCCCAGCGGGGCGAGAGCTAAATTTTACCATTAATACAATATTTAAGTTAATTAAAAATATATTATAGTTTTTTATATTTTTATTTCATTAGAATAAGGCTATTATAATTCTATAATATACAAAAATAAAAAAATTATTTAGCTACGTATATAATAATTTAAAATTTTTAATGCTTTTTACAAATTTTTTAACCGTATTTTATTAAAAGTATTTAATTTCAGTGTTTTTAAATTTTTTCAGGTCGAGGCCATCATTCGGATATTTTTTTTTCTCCATGGCCGAAATTAGAATTGCTGATTTGCGGGATAAGTTGTTACGAAGGGATTTTTCCTGTGTTAAAATAAGCGCCACAGTTGGTGGCGGGGCGACTCTGGGGCCAGGCCATCTGGCCCTCCTGGTCAGCTGGCTGACCTGAGAGGGCGACCAAAACAAATCTTTTAGACTGAGCATTTGAGGGTAAATCATTGAGGCCGATAATTTCATGGCAATAACTCCCGTCGGCAAATTCACTCTGGAATACCTACTGAACCTTCTTTTGGGGGTCGGCTTGATGGGCCAGCAATTGGCCGAGTCCATCAAGCGCGATTATCAGCAGTCCCTGAGCGACTCCAGCCGTCGGCTCCGGGGTGGCAAGACCAACGCCCAGGTTAACGCCATCACTGACCCCCTGGACTATCTGGTCAGCCTGAAGTTGCCTCTGCCGGGAGCGGTCGAGGGGCGGTTGATTGACGATGACGTCCTGGCCCGGTTAATGGCCAAAGATAGCGGGCTACCGTATCATCGGGTCGAGCAGAGGGAGCTGGACCTGGACTTCATCACCCACCTGCTGCCGCAGTCCTTCGCGGCCCGGCACCTGGTCCAGCCCCTGGGCCTGGATGGCAACAAACTGGCTGTGGGAGTCAGGCACCCTTTTTACCAGGCCGTCCTGGAGGATGTGCGGCGGGTGGCCGGCCGGGAAATCCAACCAGTCATAATCAGCCAATCTAACCTCAAAAAGCTCATTACTGAAATCTACGCCTTCAACTCCTCGGTCCGGGGGGCGGCCGACCAGTACGATGGCGGCTCCCGGACGGGCCTGGACGTCAGTAACCTGGAGCAATACGTCAAGCTCAAAAACGCCTCAGAGATCGCCGACGATGATCAGCACATCAAGAACCTCATTGATCTGCTTTTCGCTGAGGCCTTTGAGTCACGCGCCTCCGACATCCACATCGAGCCCAAGCGCGAAATTCTCTTAATCCGCATGCGTTTTGACGGAATTCTCCACGACATGTACCATCTGCCCGCCGTCATCCACCCGGCCATGGTCTCCCGCATCAAGACCATGTCCCGGCTGGACATCGCCGAGAGACGGCGGCCTCAGGATGGCCGCATCAAGATCGCCCACAAGGGTTCTGAGGCGGAGGTGCGCGTGTCGACCATGCCGGTGGCCTTTGGGGAAAAGGTGGTCATGAGAATCCTGGATCCAGAGGCCCTTTTTCTGGATCTGAAAAGCATGTTCTTTAACGCGGACGACTATACCAAGTGGCTGGACTTCATGGGCCACCCTCATGGCATCATTCTGGTCACCGGCCCCACCGGCTCCGGCAAGACCACCACGCTCTACTCAACCTTAAGGCAGCTATCGACCCCGGAGGTCAACGTTACCACCATTGAGGACCCCATCGAGATGATCCACGACCAGTTCAATCAGGTGTCGGTTCAACCCAAGGTGGGCATAACCTTTGGCAGTATCATCCGCACTATCCTGCGCCAGGACCCGGACATCATCATGGTCGGCGAGATGCGCGACAAGGAGACAGCCGAGAACGCCGTGCAAGCGGCTTTGACCGGGCACCTGGTCCTCTCCACCCTCCACACCAATGACGCCCCCACGGCGGTGACGCGCCTGGTGGAGCTGGGAATGGAGCCCTTTCTGGTAGCCTCCACAGTCATCGGAGTCATGGCCCAGCGCCTGGTCCGCCGCATCTGCCCTTACTGCCTAGACGAGTTTGTCCTCACAGGCAAGATGGCTCTCGACCTGGGCTTCATCACTCAGGGGGATCTCACGCTCAAGCGCGGTCGAGGCTGCGACGAGTGCCGCAACACCGGCTACCTGGGGCGGGTGGCGACGGTGGAAGTGATGCCTTTTTCGGAAACCTTGAAGAATCTGGTTCTCCAAGGTGACCAGAACGCCCTGACTTTAAAGAGCCTGGCCCGGACCGAGGGCATGACCACTCTCCGAGAAAACGCCCTGGACTTGATGCTGGCCGGTAAAACCACCATCCAGGAAGTCCTGCGCGTCACCACGGCCGACTGAGGCCCTGGCTGGATAACCTGATTAGGAAAACCCCAACCATGCTCGCGGAACTGAAAGTTAAAAACCTGGTTTTGATTGAGAGCCTGGCCCTAACCTTTGGGCCCGGGGCCAATCTGCTGACTGGGGAAACCGGGGCCGGCAAGAGCGTTCTTGTTGGGGCTCTAGGGTTATTGAAAGGCCAGAAGAGCTCAGCCGGGTTGGTCCGCTCTGGGGCGGAGGAGGCCGAGGTGGAGGCCCTTTTCGCCCTGGAAGATCCCCTGGCCCTGGCCCCGCTGTTCCAGGCCCAAGGGTTGGAGCCGGCTGAGGAAATTATCCTGCGCCGCCAAATTTCGGCGACCGGTCGCAACCGGATCCGCCTAAACGGCAGTCTCATCACTCTGGCCCAGCTGGCCGCCTGGGGGGAGGAGTTGCTGGCCATCTCCTCGCAGCACGAGCAGCAGAGCCTGATTAACCCGGCCCGCCAACTGGACTTTCTGGACAGTTTCAACCAGCGGCCCGAGCTCCTGGCCGAGACCAACGCCCTCTGGCGGGCTCGGGAAAGCGCCGCCGAGGCCTTTCGGAGCCTGGAAAAGGAACTGGCCGAAAGCCGGGAAAAAAAGGATCTCTATGAGTTCCAGCTGGCCGAGATCAAGAAAGTCAATCCTCAGCCGGCCGAGGATGATATCCTTTTGGGCCAGAAAAATCTCTTCCGCTCTGGGGCCAAATTAACCAGTTTTCTCAGCGCGGCCCGGGACATTCTGGAGGTGGGTCAGGACTGCCTTTTAAGCCGGCTGGAGCGAGTTCGGGCGGCTTTGGCCAAAGCCGCCGAGTTGGATGAGAGCTGGGCTGAGGCGACCGAGAGCGTGGCCGAGATGAATCAGGAGTTGTCAGCCCTGGCGGACCGGCTCCAATCGTCCGCCAAAGGCCAGAATTTCCGAGACTCGGATTTGGAGGCGATTGAGGAGCGCTTGAGCCACCTGGCCCGGATCAAAAGAAAGCACGGCCCCACCCTTGATGATGTGCTGACCAAGGGGCAGCGGATCTCCGAGGCCTTGGCCCGCCTGGCCGAGGCCGAGATGGAGTTGAGCCTGGCCCGGAAAAAGCTGGCCCAGGCTGAGGAGGCGGCCCTGGCCAAGGCCCAGGAGCTCTCCCAGAGCCGGGCCGCCGCCGCCCAGAGTCTGAGCGCCAATCTGGTTGAGACTTTGAGAGCCCTGGGGTTTCCCAAGATCCAGATGAGCGTCGCGGTCGAGCCAACGGCCCCCCTGGGCCCCAAGGGCGTGGACCACGTCAACTTCCTTTTCTGTCCCAACCCTGGGGAAGGTTTACGGCCCCTGGCCAAAATCGCCTCGGGCGGCGAGCTCTCCCGCGTGGCCCTGGCCCTCAAAATCGCCCAACCAACCCGCTCGGACCAAACCCTGGTCTTTGACGAGATCGACAGCGGCCTCTCTGGGGGAACCGCCGAGGCTGTGGCCGCCAAAATGGGGGAGCTGGCCAGCCGTCAGCAGATTTTTGTCATCACCCACCTGCCGCAGATGGCCTCGCTGCCCGGGCGACACTTCCTGGTGGCCAAAGCCGAGGATGAGTTAAACGATCGCACCATTACCACCATAAAGGAACTACCGCCGGACGACCGGGCCAGGGAGCTGGCCCGGATGCTCGGCGGGGCCTGTCCCTCCCCTGAGGCCCTGGCTTTGTCGAATAAGCTCCTGGGCCTGTCCTGACCAGAGACATTTTATTTTCAAATTCTCTCGCCCAGCCTCAGGGAGTCAATTGTGATTAATCTTGAAGAGCTCAAGAACCGACCGATTTATCGGTATCTGAAATATCTGACCCTCGTCCAAGCGGCGGCCTTCATGGGCTGGAACGCCTTGTACACCAATTTCGCCGTGGAAGTCGCCCATTTAAACGGCCAGCAAAACGGGGTGATTCAATCCATCCGGGAAGTGCCCGGGCTTCTCTCCATCGGGGTGGTGGCCCTTTTGCTGGTCTTTCGAGAAAGCGCCCTGGCCTCCCTCTCCATTCTCATCTGCGGCCTGGGGGTCGTGGCCGCTGGCTGGTTTCCCACCTTCTACGGCCAGATTTTCTGCGTTTTTACCTTATCTTTGGGGTTTCATTTTTTTGAGGCCATTAACCAATCCTTAACGCTGCAATACTTTAAAATAGTCGAGGCCCCGCTGATCATCAGTCGCCTGAGGTCCTTCACGGCCCTGGGCAGTTTATCCATGGGCCTGGTGATCCTATTATTCTCTTGGCTGGATTACCGGGTTCTCTTCGGCCTGGCCGGTTCCCTGGCTCTGGTGGTCGGGGCTTGGTCTTTTTTCCATCAGCCTGACGCCTCAGGGCTCCCGCCCCAGAGACGAGGCTTGATCCTCAAAAAACGCTACTGGCTTTTCTATGTCTTGACCGGGCTTTCTGGAGCCAGAAGGCAGATTTTCAGCGTCTTCGCCATCTTTCTTCTGGTGGAGCGATTCCATTTCAGCCTCTCTCAGATGACCTTTCTATTCTTCTTTAACAACACCATTAACTGGTTCCTCAATCCCTACATAGGCCTGGCCATCAACCGGGTCGGGGAAAGAACCTTGCTCCTTTGGAAATACACCGGAGTCCTGGCCATCTGCGTGGCCTATGTCTTCTGCGAAAGCCCAATTCTGGCCGCCGGGCTGTACGTGCTGGATCAGCTCTCTTTCTGCTTTACCGTCTCCATCAGAACCTTTTTCCAGAAAATCGCCGCGCCAGAGGACATCGCCCCCAGTATGGCCATGGGCGTCACCGTCAACCATATAATAGCCGTAATCGTCCCTTTTATCGGGGGGGTGATGTGGATGATGGACCACCGGCTACCGTTCCTGATGGGAGTCTTTTTCGCCCTGGGCTCCTTGGTGATGACCACTTTCATCAGCCAAGACCTGGAGCGAGCCCCTAGCCGGGCCGGGGCCTGATCCCCGGCTCCCGGGGAGCCAGAGCGCAGGTCAAAAACATCAGGCGCCCATCTTGATGGCTGAGTTACTATCCATAGGCCTTCTGGATCTGAAACGATTCAAGGAAGCCAACGACCGGCGCCAACGTTTTTCGCGACCTAGAGATGGTCCTCGACCCCGACCACGTTGGAAGAGCTGGCCCACAGCCATATCCGTCTGAATGAGCTCGAGGAAGCCCGGCCCTCTACGAGCGAATTTATGCCATCCGCGAGCTGCTCTTGGGGCCAGACCACTTGGAAACCTTCCTTTCAGCGGAGAAATGGAGCTACTTCCTGGCGGCTCACGGTGAGGCGGCGGGCCACCCGCGATCTTGAGGCGCGAAACCTGTGAGTCGGAAAAAGTTCCCGCGGGCTCAGTCCTCAGCCCATCTCAGCTCCAGGCGAGATCAGGCCGTGAGTCTCATTGAGCTCGGGGAGATCCAAGGAGCTTGAGGCCAACAAACAAATAACGCGGTCCGATTGAGCTGAGCCTCGGGCTCAGCTTCCACTTCGGGAGAGAAAGTGGCAGCCCGATCGGCTAATCGGGATCGGGGCAGGGAGACCCGATGAGGGTCTCTCAGGAAAATGGTAAAATGAGTTCTTTTTGGCCCCAGACTCCCAGGAGGCCTTTGGAGAAAAACCCATGACGAAAAAATCTAAACCTAACCTCAGCCGATCTTTCCTCAAAATGAAACGCCAGGCCTCACTCGACTCCTTGAGTCCAGTTGATTCCAAGAAAAAAGCGCAGGAATACGAGAAAAAAGGCATGGCTTTGATGAAAAAAGGGGATCTCTCTGGAGCCCGGAAGTATTTCCAGCTCCTTCTTGATTTAAACGAGCGTCTTTACGGGCCCAATAGCCCAAAAATTATCAGCTCGCTAAACAACCTGGCCTCAACTCTCGCTATGTCCGGAAACTCTAAAACGGCCAAGGAATTATTTGACCGGCTCATCGCCAACTGTAAAGATAACCTCCCCCCGGATCATCCCGAGGCTCTTTTCGCCCTGACCAACACGGCCCATAACCTGTTTAACCTTAAGGACTTCGCGACGGCGAAACGCCTTTACGCCAAGGTCTTGGCTATCCACGAGCGAGAATTGGGGCCCGCCGACCCTATAACTCTGGGCGTGGCCTCCAGTCTGGCTTCGACCTTCGCGGAACAAGGGCGCCATAAAAAAGCCATAGCTCACTTCCGAAAAATCCTAACTCTTCAAAAAAATTCCTTAGGGCCCGAGCATCCGGCTGTCTTGACCACCATGAGCCGGCTGGGAGAAAGTCTGTCCGCCAACAAGGATGACAAAGACGCCCGCGAGCTGTTCGTTTCGCTCCTAGCCATCAACGAGAAGGTCTTCGGGACCGAGAGTGAAGAATCCATCTACGCGATGGTCAACCTGTACAACCACCTTGAGTCTGTCAGGGACCACGAGACCTCGGTCTCAGTGGGACAACGTTATCTGCCGGTCATGGCCAGAGTCTTGGGACCTGATCACCTCCTCACCTTAAATATGACCAATTTAATGGCCGTGAGTCTCACGAAACTCAAACACCTCAAGAAAGCCTTTGACCTCTTCAATCAAGTCATGGTGGCCTACCAGCGCCTCTTTGGGCCCGCGAGCGAAATAACCCTGGAGATGGTTCTCAACTTCGCTCGATGTCTCATTGTGAGCGATGACCTGGAGAAAGCCCGCGATATCCTGGCTAAAAACCTGCTCATCGCCAAACGCTTCTACGGAATCGCCCACCATATGACCTATCAATACTGGCATCATCTGGCCAACACGCTCTTACTGCTGGAGGATGAAGCGGGCTTTCAGGATATCCTCTCGAGATATCCCATGTTCAGTTTCCAGAAGACCTCGTCATCACCCATCAGGCGCTTTTTCAAAGGGTTATTTAACGCCATCTTCAAAAAATAAGTTTTCTCCCTAGAGGAGCTTGTTTGTATTCCAACGATTTTCTAGAAATCGCCCATAACTAAAATGCCCGAACCACCCGGAAACCCACTTTTATAATTATATATTATGTCAAAAACCACTGAATGAAGTCATTTTACCTGAGACTATCAGGTATATCAATAAGTTAATCGCCTTTCTATATATATTTTTTTGTTTTAATAAATCATATTAATATATTTAATATATATATGTTAATATATAATTATATATAATTTTTATATAAGTTTTACCTATAAATTTCACTAATATAGGGTTTTTTAAGGAGGGAGGAGAGGTGAATGAATTTTCCTTCCATTACACTAGTTCGCGATCTAGTAATAACCTTATTTAAAATCAAAATTAAAAATTTTTATCCCCTATTTATCTCAATAATATAGAAATAAAATGCCCTAAAAAATTTTGCTAAAGCACTTGACAAGCCAAAAAACCTCAGATAAAATTTTATTGTAATTGATTCTCAATTGCTACTATAATAGACAGGTCTCGAAATCCTTCAATAAAATAATCCTGAGGGCCAAAATTTTTTCAGGCCAGGACCCTGTCTGAGAGCGGTCCGGTAAACTAAGACCAGACCTCTAACTTAGCCTTGGGAAAATGAACATCTCGCAAAAAACCTTGAAAGAAGACAATCCTCAGATGGACAACAGATTATCAGGCTATTGAGTAAAATTAATCGTAATTGTCAATTTTTTTTTAAACAAAATACGATTCAAAAATTTTGATCCAGGTTTTTAGCCGCGACAAAGCCTGTGCAACGCCCAACCAAGGAGAGATTAAGGTGCTTAAGTTAGTATCCAGAGTCTGGGCAACTTTGAGGAAACATTTTCATAGGGTCCAAAGAGGGGCCAGTCAAATTATGTTTGGAGAAAAATTAGTCCCACTCAAGCTTTATAGCGTCTCGCTGGGCATAATCATTTTAACGCTCACGCTAGCTCTCCTGGCGCCCAGGGCCCCAACCAGCGACCAAAGCGAGACTGACTCAATTCTGGCTCCGGTTGCAGGGGTTAAAGAAAAATATTTCCAACGAATCTTGACGGCCAACGGCCAACGAAAGGCCCCAAAGGCGCCTACTCGCCTGAACGGCGTCAGAAGGCTCCTCTCAGCGATCGCGGGTACTGACGGCGACTTGGGCGACTGGACCGGCCAAGCGACGATTTTGGGCCGGCTGAGCCTAACCAGCCTAAAAAATGCCCTCACCCGAAGCTGGGGAAGCTTTGAGGCCAGCCCCCCCAGCTTCGCGAGCTATCTCAACCGAAACTGGGCCAAGAACATGCGAAATCCGACCAGCCCATATTTTCAAAAAATTTTCGAATTTTTGCCCCTCAGCCTGGTGGGATGCTTGATCCTGGGCGGGCTCCTTTTACGCCTGAGCCTGGCCAAATCTCGCTCTGAGGCGGAAAATCGCGCCAAATCGCTATTTTTAGCCAAGATGAGTCACGAGATCCGCACACCCATGAACGCGATCCTCGGTTTAAGCGAGCTGGCCCGGCGGGACATCGGCCACCCAGACTGCTTGGGCTATATTGAGGAGATCCACCAGGCCGGCGACAATCTCTTAAATATCATCAACGACATTCTGGATTATTCCAAAATTGAGTCGGGCCATTACCAGTTCGTCAATGAGGCTTATAACCTCCAAAATCTATTGATGGAAAGCCTGAGTGTGGTGAGGTTCCAGATCCAGAAAAAGCGACTGTCGCTGGAGCTGGACGTGGGCCAAGACCTGCCGAGCGTCCTGAAGGGTGACCCCAGAAGCGCGCGCCAAATCCTTTTAAACCTGCTCACCAACGCCATTAAGTATACCCAGGAAGGCTTTGTCAAATTAACGGTGACCGGGGAAATGTTGAGCGAGGAGAGGGTCAGGCTCAAGCTGGCGGTGGAGGATTCGGGCCTCGGCGTCAAAAAGGAGGACTTTGACTCCCTTTTCCAGGATTTCGCTCGCCTGGTCAATGACGCCAAAAACAGCCACGTGGAAGGCGCTGGCCTGGGCTTGGCTATTGTCCGCGATCTTTGTCATCGGATGAATGGGGAGGTCTCGGTGGAAAGCGTCTACGGCCAAGGCTCGAAATTCACGGCCACGATCACTCAAGGCGTGGTCGACCTCAACCCAATAGGCCAAATCAGCCAATTCTCCAGCCAGGAAAAACCACCCTCGCCGGCCCCGTTCCTGGCTCCAGACATTAAAGTCCTGGTGGTGGACGATGTCAGGGTTAATCTCATGGTCGCCAAGGGCTTACTGAGTTTGCGCCAAGTTCAGGTTACCACCTGCCAAAGTGGGCTGGAGGCCGTGGAACTGACTGGAAAACAGCGCTTTGACCTAATCTTCATAGACCACATGATGCCTGGCTTGGACGGCGTGGAGACTTTAAGGCTCCTGCGGAAGATGGACCAGAACGGACAGAAAAGACCCGTGGCCATCGCCTTTACGGCCAACGCCATGGCCGGAGTCAGGGAAACGCTTCTATCTAAGGGTTTTGACGATTTCATCTCCAAACCCATTGACCCAGAGCGATTGATGAGTCTCCTGGAAAAATGGATTCCCACGGAGAAAAGAAAGGGGCTTGGCGCCGAGGTCTCGACTAACGGTGACTTTGAACTCGTTGACCGGGAGATTGGCCTGGATTTGAGGCCATTCATTGACCTCCTTCGCTCCCTGATGGGCACAGAGATCAATGTTCACTCAGGATTAAAGCTCTGTGAAGGTTGCTTGGGCCAGTATCTGGAGCTTTTGGTTGTTTTTCTGCGCGACGCCACCAAAATGGAAAAATCACTGAACACCCCAGCGGCCGGCGACGCGGCGGCCTTAAGCGACCTGCTGATTCAGGTTCACGCCCTTAAGAGCGCCGCGGCCAACATTGGGGCCAGAGCCATTTCCGAGGAGGCCTATTTCTTTGAGATGGCCGCCATTGATCGTCAATACGAAATCTTCAAAGGAGCTCGCTATTTTACTTTCCGGGCCCAATTGAGCCACCTCATCAACTCCATTAGGACAGCCTTGGAAAGTTTACGTTCCTGCTCATGTTTTATTAGTCATAAAATTTCCTTGGAAGCCAATCCTATGGCCTCTGAGCCGACGATGGAAAAAGAAATTGCCCCGGATTTGCTCAATAACCTGGAGGTGGCCATCAAATCCTACGATCTTCGGAAATCCGAGGATCTGATTGGCGAAATCATGAGCGTTGGTGGCGAGCGGACCAGGCAAGCAATGAGCGAGGTGTCTGATTCCCTTCTGGTGTCAGATTTTCCATCCGCTCTGACCGTGGTCAATAGATTGAGGCCAGGACTATGACCTTCGAAATGACTCAAGCGGCTGAGCCCGACCGCCCTCCCAAAATCATTATTGTGGACGACTCTCTCACTAATTTGAAATTCGTCAAAACGGCCATGTCCCCCATCGCCGAAGTCTACGCCGTGACCTCAGCCAAGAAAATGTTTGACCTCATGGAAAAGGTTAAACCAACCTTGATTCTTCTGGATATCACCATGCCGGAAATCAATGGCCTGGACGCCATTAAAATTCTCAAATCCTCCCCCTTTTACTCGGATATCCCAGTCATCTTCCTAACTTCGGTCAACTCCAAGGGGGCCGAGCTGGAAGGGCTCTGTTTGGGAGCCGTGGACTACATCACCAAACCCTTTGAGCCATTGCTGCTTTTGAAAAGAGTGGAGACTCACCTGACGCTTCAGGCCCAAAAACGAGCAATGGAGCGACAAAGCTTGGAGCTTCAGAACTTTAACGTGAACTTGGTGAAAATGGTGGCTGAGGAGGCCGAGAAAGTCTCCAAGATGCAGTTCTCTGTTTTAGAGACAGTAGTGGACCTGGTGGAAAGCCGCGATGACATAACCGGTGGCCATATCAGCCGCACCATGAAGTGGCTGGGATTTTTATTGGACGGCCTTGAGGAATCGGGAATTTACGCGGAATTGACCAGGGATTGGAATAAAAAAATGATTTTACATTCCTCTCGCCTGCATGACGTGGGCAAAATATCCATCAGCGACGCTATTCTCAAAAAACCAAGCAAACTCACGGGGGAAGAGTTCGAGGACATGAAGCGGCACACCACCATCGGGGCCAGCATCATTGACCGAATCCGCGACACTCTGCCCAGCGACAACCACGAGTTCATGAATCAAGCGAGAATCCTGGCCGTAACCCACCATGAGAAATGGGACGGCTCTGGCTATCCCCATGGCTTGGTGGGCTCAAACATTCCCTTGCAGGGCCGGGTGATGGCCATCGCCGATGTCTACGACGCGTTGATTTCCAAAAGGCCTTACAAAAATCCCCTGCCCCATGAAATGGCCGAGTCTATTATAATTGAGGGAGCCGGCTCTCACTTTGACCCCTACATAGTTGAGGTTTTCAAGCTCGTTAGCTGGAAGTTCGCGCAAAACCGGGCTTGTTAAAGATTCGCGCGGATACAGAGAGGTGAGCCTGAGTTGATTGGGCGAAATTTCTCAAAGAGCCACTTGATGATATGTAGACAACGCCAACAAGGTCGTCTTGATAATGGAAACTTAAGCGCCCATAAAATCGACTCAATATTCAAAACGTTTTGACCGGAAGAGCCTTCAAGACTGGCGCCGCGTCCTGAGCCTCACTTCATTCCCAAAATGGCGGATGGTTAAATATGGCGGAGATAGAGTTGAGCGTTCTCGCTGGTCATTGTCCAGACAGGCTCATTCTTGATATTGGGACATTGCGAGACAAAGTTGCGGCCTGGGGAACCGACAGAATTAAAATGACGATTTGCGACAAAAGACATCAAGGTGAGGCTTAGATGTCTTTACCAGAAAATTTAGATATTACTAGTTACTAGACTCCAAGAATGCCAATAGAGTTGATTTTCATGGTTTAGACCAGATCATCGGCTATTCGCCAGAAAACCCAGGAAATTTCATTTTCTTGAGCGATAATGCCATACCTCACCACCAAAATTTGATTATTTATTGGTTATTTTTTCAGAGGTGAGGCTTGAGTCTGACATTCTGACTTCACCGGCTCAGGCTACCGGACTCTGGCCTAATCGCCTGAGAGCCTCGCTTTAGCGATTTTGTCTTGATTGTTGAGGGCGGTAAAGGTAGATTTAGCCAACGCTCATATTTTTCATTTTTCAAGCAGTCAAGATAGTCAGTCTGGCCTGAGGCTGACTCCGCGAGGGATTGGTTGGTTAAGGCGGTTGACAACAGGCCTGTGAGGATTTTATGAACTCTACTCGGCTGGCTGAGTCGATCCGGGACCAGGCTTTGGCCCTGGGTTACGAGAAATGCGCCATGATTCCTCTGCCCAAGCTGGCAGGATACGGCTCGGTGGAGGATGATCACTTGCGGCGAATTCCCGATGATCCGCGTAAAGATTTGGACAAGGCGGTTTTGGCTAATTTTTCCGCCTTCCGGACCTTGAGCGAAACCTATCCTTGGGCCAAGTCCGCGGTTGTCACCGTCATGGGCTACGGGGTTTACCAGATTCCCCAGAATCTCAAGGGAAAGGTGGCCAGGTACTTTTGCGTGGACAGCCGCCGAGACCCCAACAGTTTTGAGTATCAGGCCAGCGCGGCCCTGGAGAGTTTTCTAGCGGCCAATGGCCTCCGGGTGGAGACCGAGAGAAAGTTCGGTCTTTTGCCCTTAAGGTGGGCGGCCAACAAGGCCGGTCTAGGGCGGGGGCGGCGGAACAACTTCTTCTACACCAACAAGGGCTCCTGGGCGCATCTGGAAGCCTGGCTGATCGACCAGGACCTGGAGCTGACCGAAACCACGGATTTAAAGCCTTGTCCCAGCGCCTGTCATCTGTGCCAGAAGGCCTGCCCGACTGGGGCCCTAGCCGAAGCCTTCCTGACCAGGCCGGGCAGCTGCCTGACCTTTATCAACGCCCTCAGGCGGGTCAATTGGATTGAGCACCCTTACTCCCAGGCGGCCGGGGACTGGATTTACGGTTGTGATTTATGTCAGACCTCATGCCCCTTCAATGAAGGTCTCTGGCGCGAGGAACGGGAGTACCCAGGCCTTGAGGAGCTGAGCCGGGACATGGATTTAGGGCGGATTCTTGAGTTGGACTATGATTTCATCAAGGAAAAGTTGGTCCCCAAGTTCTGGTACCTGACCGCCGACCGAGCTTGGCAGTGGAAACTCAATGTCTTAAACGCCATGAAAAACAACTGGGATTCGGGTTACGCCCCTTATTTGCGGCAGGCGTCGCGGGACGACGTCCCTGAGGTCAGAGTTATGGCTCAATGGGTTTTACGCCAGGTCTACCCGGTTTGACCTTTGGCGAAAATAACCGAGGTTTTTTGGGGGTGGGAATAGGGCTTGGTCGCTCTTTTCAGATAACGCGAGCCTTAGTTTGGTCAACCTCTGGGTCAATCTCGGATTCGGCCTTGCGTGACGCTGGTCTTTTTGGGCTCAATTAGCCGAAGGTTTTGGTCCCTTAGTTGGAGAGAAAAACTTGGCCACCCGCGCTTGCCCGAGCCTCGGTGCGCTTGGCTCGCCCCTGTTCCGGGCGCGTTCCCTTTTGAAAGAAAAATGAGCCGCCAGGCTGATCCAGTCTCAGGCGCGTTTATTGAGGCTGACCTCTAAGTCCTTGAGTCAGTTGAGGCCTGATTTATTACACTTTGACCTGAGACTGACTGACGCCTGTCAAGAGCCGTGGAAATTTTGGCTCCGCTCAATCTACCTTGAAAGCCAATTGTTCACGAGATTTGGCCCGCGCCCTTAAACCTCATAATAAAGCCATTTATATTACTAATCAATATTTTATTTATCGATTATATTTTTTTAATTTATTTAGTAGAATAATTTATACTTAAACTAAAAAATTTACCAAAAGTTGACTTTTATAAAAATTATTTTTTCCCGATTCTGGGTTGTCAAAGCCGCCTCCGTCCCCACTCGCCCTCAGAGATCCAACCTGCTCTATAAGGCCTGAGGGAGCCGGGGTCGGGCCAGAGCTCCACTTGCCAGAGCCCCAGGCGAGCCAGACCTGGCGTCAATCTGACAGGCCAGAGTCTGGCGAGGGGCGTTCGCCTGGTCTGTTGGCGTCTGAACTCTCTTAGTTAATAATTATTTTTTATTGTTTAGCTAATTTTTTTATTGACCTATTCAATTTATTATTTATCTAGATAATTAATTAAATTTATTATATTTAAAAATAGCATATGTTTATTAAGCCCTCATTTAGCTGAATGTTGGGTTACGGTCAACAATAAAAACACTGATAATCATCCCTCCCCGCCTTTTCCAGAAATTAATATTTTTGATATAATCGCCCATCGCGACACGGCTAAAGCCCCCTTGGGGCTGATTTTTCAACCTTTTTTCCTGGTTCCGTTTGCCTCAACCAGGTCATCATTTATAATGAGGCTTTTTTTTTGTTCCGGCTACACGCCGGCGCGGGGTTTTTTCCATGCCCAATTCTCTTAACCTCAAACTCTTCGCCAGTTTAAGAATATCGCCTATGATTACTCTACTCATCGCCGTTATGGCCCTGATTTTCTTAGTCGTTCCGCTCCAAGCCGCCGACAATGGTGGCAGGCCCGACCCGACCAACCCCAACAGCGTTGACTCCGCCTTGAAAGCCTTGAAGGAAGGCAACGCCAGATTCGCCAACGGCCAGTCGACCAATCCCCGACAGGACAAAAATCTTCTGGCCAAACTCTCCCAGGACGGCCAGACTCCCTTAGCCGCCGTCCTTTCGTGCACTGACTCCCGGGTCCCAGTGGAAAAGATTTTTGACCAGGGGTTCGGCGACTTATTTGTTGTTCGGGCCGCCGGGGCCGTGCCGGGCATCGACCAAATCGGTTCCCTGGAATACGCGGTGGCCTACCTGGGCGTGCCCGTCATCCTGGTCTTGTCGCACACCAAGTGCGGGGCGGTCTCCGCCGCGGTTGGCGAGGCCAAGGAGCCTGGGGCTCTGGGCGAGCTTTTAGCCAAGCTCAGTCCCGTGGCCAAGGCGGTGGAGAAGGTCGACCAGACCAAACGCCTGGAGGCGGCCATCAAATTGTCGGCCTCCATGTTCCGGGAGCAGGTCACCATGACCAGCCCGGTTATCGCCGCGGCGGTCAAGGAAGGGCGCCTGAAAGTCATCAGTGGCGTCTATGACATTGACACTGGTTCAGTGGAATTTAACGAGTAAACACTTTTCTGGAGACAAAATGCCTTTTCTAAAATTCCTGCCGGCTTTGTTTCTGGCTCTGCTCTTGACCCCGACCCAACCCGCGGCGGGGCAGCCGACCTCCAGCGAGGCCATGGCCGCCCTGAACAAGGCCATGGCCGCCCACTCCATTGGGGACAACAAAACCGCCTTGGAGGCCATCTGGGTCGCCCAGCAAGCCATTTGGAATCAGGCCCCTTTAGGCATTCGAAACTCGCACTTTGTCACCGAGCAACCAGAAAACTTCGGCTCCTACACCCCCAAGGTCGGCGATGACTACCGGTCCCACGAGCCTCTGATCTTCTACAGCGAGCCCTTTGGGTTCACCCAAAAAAAGCAGGCCGATGGAACCTACAGCTACTCCATCAACGGGGCTTTTGCCATCATTAACTCCAAGAAGCAGACCATCGGCGGCCAAGATAACCTGGGCCCGTACGAGATGCGTGGCTACCGATCTTTCACCGTGGAGAACATGCTGGTCATGACCATCGGTGTTCAAGGCCTGCAGCCTGGCTCCTACATCCTGCGAGTCACCCTGACCGATAACCTCAACCCCAGCAAAACCGCCACCGTGGACAAACCCTTCCGCCTGGTGAGCGAATGAGTCTGGGCTTTCTTCTGGCCTTAGAAGGATTGGATGGGGCTGGCAAAACTACCCTGGCCCACCGGCTGCGACAGGAATTGAGCTCTCTGGGCCAGCGAGTCGTGGTTCTCAAGGAGCCGACCCAGGGGCCGGTGGGCCAGAAAATCCGAACCTTACTCAAAGACGGGCGTCCGGGTTGGCTCAGCCCGGACGCTGAATTAGAGTTGTTTATTGAGGATCGCCAGTGGGATGTTACCACCAACATTAACCCCGCCCTGGCCCAGGGCGGGGTGGTGATCCTGGACCGCTACATTATCTCCAACCTGGCTTACCAGGGGGCTCTGGGCCTGGACCCAGCCAAAATCCTGGCCGCCAATACCCAGTTTCCTTGGCCGGACGCGACCGCGCTCCTGGAGGTCAGCCCGGCCCTAGGCTTAAAAAGGATTACCCAAAGCCGGGGCGAAAAGCCCAATCTGGCTTTTGAGAGAGCTGACTTTCTGGAAAAGGTCCAGGCTGTGTTTAACTCTATTTTTAATGACCCGAGCGCTTACCGCCTGACCGGACTCCACCGGTTGGACGGCCAACAAAGCCCAGAGGAGTTGACGCGAGGTTGCTTAAACCTGCTGCGGCCTTTTCTGGCCGCCAACCCCGCTAAAGCTTAAGTCATGGCCCAGACAACCACCACGCCGACCCTGTTTGACGCTCACTGCCATCTGTTTCTCCCGGAGTTCGCCGCTGACCTGGAGGCGACCTTAGACCGAGCCCAGGCGGCTGGGGTCACGACCATCGTCAACATGGGCCTGGACGCCCCAACTAACCGCCTGGCCCTGGAGTTGGCCGAGAAATACCCCGCGCTGAAAGCCGCGGTCGGCTGGCATCCCCACTCCGCGGATAATCTCCAAAAAGAGGATCTTCTGGAGCTGGCCAGGCTGGCCCAAACTCCGTCCGTAGTGGCCCTGGGGGAAATTGGCCTGGACTTTTACCGAGATCATTCCTCCCCCGCCGCCCAGACCCGACTCTTTGGCCAAACCCTGGAGCTGGCCGCCCAGGCCAGGCTGCCCGCGGTCATCCACACCCGGGAGGCCTTTGCGCCCACCGTGGCTCTCCTCAGGGCCCACCGCCCCTTTCTCAGCCGAGTCCTGATTCATTGCTTCACCGGCTCTTGGGAGGAGGCCAAGGCTTATCTGGATCTGGACTGTCACTTCTCCATCCCCGGCGTCCTGACCTTTCCCAAAGCCGGGCCCTTGCGGGAGGCTTTAGCCCAAATCCCCCGGGACCGGCTCCTGCTGGAAACCGACGCCCCTTACCTGGCCCCGGTTCCCAAGCGGGGACGCCGCAATGAGCCCGCCTATCTGGCCCACAGCTTGGTCGCCCTGGCCCAAACTTTAAAACTCGATCCCCTGGAAACAGCCCATTTGACCACTCAGAACGCCCGACGTTTTTTTGGGCTCCCAGAGTTGGAGACCGCCCTTTGAGCGCCTTAAACCCCAAGCCCCGCTTAATTTTAGCCTCCGCCTCACCCCGTCGCCAACAGCTTTTGGCCGGCCTGGGTTATGACTTTTTGATCCGCCCGGCCGCGACCGACGAGTCCCCCCTGGTCGGGGAATCGCCCCTGGCCCAGACCCTTCGGCTGGCCGAGAGCAAAGCCAGGGAGGTGGCTCAGACCGAGCCAGATAGCCTGGTTCTGGCCGCCGACTCTCTGGTGTCCCTGGGCGACCGGATTTTTGGCAAACCTCAGGATCTGGCCGAGGCCAGGCTCTTTCTGCGAGATTTAAGCGGCCAGGCCCACCAGGTCACAACCGGCTTGTGCCTTTTAGGTCCCTGCGCGCCCGAGCCACGCCGGGAGGCGGTCATCTCGGAAGTTCTTTTTCGGCCTTTAACCGAGCGAGAGATCGAGGCTTATCTGGAAAAAGGGGAATCCCTGGACAAAGCCGGGGCCTACGCGATCCAAGGGCATGGTCTCGGCCTGATCCAGGAAGTCCGAGGTTCCCTGACCAACGTGATGGGGTTGCCAGTGCGGGAGGTCATCCTGGCTCTGGAAAAATTTTTAGGCCCCCGGCCTTAGCCGCTCTCCGACCAAGATATTTAAACCACGGGGAATAGCCAGATTTTAATTTTAAAAACTAAGAGAGCTCCCCTAACTTCATTATAGTTGGCCCGCCTTTATCGCCATTCGCTTAACCGCTCAAGGTTGAGGCGCCCACGTCGCCGATTGAGGCCAAAATCTCTGACCAGGCTTCGGTTAGCCGCGGGCGAGGTCGACTTCGCCTCAGACGCCCCCCACTCTTCATTCAACTTTGCCTAAATCAGATTTCGTCAGTCCAACCTCCTCGGCTCTAAATTAACTTTGAGGGCTCGAGGGGAGCTCAGAATACTTCGAGCCGTCAACAATACTCTTAAGGTCGCCCGGTTGGTCGGGTCAACCTTCGGACGGCTCTTTCCCCTCAGTCGCTCCTCACCTCAACAACGATGACGCGATGGCTACTGATCGCGGGGCTACTGATCCCAGTCTGACGGATATTTGCCATGCGCTAATATGAGACCAGGTTTTAGCCGAGCCAGATAAATTTATAAGAGAATGATAATTTGCTCTTCAAGGGAAACGGCCTCAAAATAAATTTTTTGCCGGTCTCTTGATAACGATTTCAAAATTTGTATCTTGGTTTTGTTCTGAAGATATGGCCAGGGGATCTGATTATATAACCAATCCCTGAACATCAAGGATCCTCTTCCGAGACAGTCAAAACGCGATAATCTCGATGAGCTATGATCAAAGTGGACCTCCATCTGACGATGGTTACAACCTGAAATTTCCGAACCTGGAAGTCAGGGACGCCTACGAGTCTCTCGCCCTGTCCAAGATCTTGGCTGATAAGCTTGGTAATCTTCAGAATTTCGGTTATTTATTGTTTAAAGCTTTTTATGAGCCTGACTTCGCGGCTTTGAAAGATATCCTGACCAAAATAGCTCTGAGCCTGCCCCTTTCGCTATGTGTAAATAATGAAAGAGCGTTCCTACTCGCTCTCAAAATCCTTTTGGATTTCGCCAATTTCTACCGAGTCGATTTTGAAAGAGATATTGATTATCTGGTTGGGGGACGAGCTCAGGCAGGGGGGTTTGGGTTTATTTCTCAAACTGAATAGCTCTCTCGAAGGGATCCTGATCGAGTTGAGGTTTTGGCGGCCTGACCCGACAAAATCCGAGGGTGTTCCTCATAACTCAGTTGAGAGCTCACTGGTCGAGGCGGAAAAGCTAATGGAAAAATATTACCCGCGATTGCTTGAGGAAGTTGAGGAAATCCAAGGGTTCGCTCTATACGCGCTCTGGGGGCGAGGCGTGGAAGTCAGGATTGGCTCGAAAGCCAGCAGAGAGCCCAAATAATCGCCTCTCCTCGCGCCCACTGGCGAGCCTTGGCCGCCCCTGACTTTCGAGTCCAATTTTTTTGACCACTCGCGCCAAAAGCTCGAATAGCCAGAGTATTGAGCTTGTTCGCGCCGCGCCTTTAAATTAGCCCGCCATCACAGAAAGCTGCGCTCGCACTCGTCGGGATCCTGAATCCAGCCGCCGGCCATCAACAGCCCCACCGTCAGACACATGATGTAAAGCTCCAGACACTCGTAACTGGCGATGATATTGGCCGAGCTGTCAAAAAGGATCTTCAACTCAAAGGGAAACTCCTCGTCTTTCTCGAAAAAGTCAATTTTGACCGGCAAAAGCGGCAGTCCCCCAAAAAGCCAGCTCTGAGCCCCGGAAGAGACGGCTCCCTGATATTGGCCACCGATCTGGCTGGCCGCTTTCTGGAATCGGGCGTAATCCCCATCGATCATTTCCAGGGGTTTGGCCAGATTGGAGCTGGGGCTGGATGGGGAGACGGAAATGCCGGTCAAGCGGTTAATGGGCACATACTCGCCCTTTAAAGGCCCCCGACCCCGCGACGTCAGGTAATGAGCGACCACGCTTTTGACGTCCACGGACACCTGGCCCTCTTGGGCCGCCTCGACCCCCTCATTCGTCACCAACAAATCCTGGCCCAGAAAAGTTACAAGAACCTGACCCCGCTCATTGAGCGCCAGCCCCAGAGCTGTGGCCTGGGCCGGCAAGTCCGCCTCTTTCAGGGCGGTCAGTTGAGTCTGACAATAATTGAGGCGGCTTTGGATGGTTTTGGCTCGGCTCATGAAACACCCATTTTTTTACTATTATAAACCTAAACAATAGTTTTTAGGGGATGAAAAAAACTTAATGGCCAACTATTATAAGACCCGCAGGGCCCAGAAAAATCTATCTTTTTTTGATCTTGGGCCCATTTTAACACCAATTGACCTTTTTGGGAAAACTCCCCAAAAGCCCCAAGACCCGCCCCAATCCTGAGACGGCCGGGGCCATTTCCCCTGAGGTCAAAAAAACCTTGGTCGCGGTCTCAGCTCCCGCTCTTTCTCAGGAGTCAGAGTCTCAACCAAGACTGGCCGTGGCTTCGGCTTGAGCTTGGCTCCAGCTTTTCCTCGGAGGACGGAATTTCGGCCAAAACTGACTGAGGTTTGACTCGGGCGAAATCTGACTCGCGAAACTCCTCGTAACGGTTATTCCTGACGAAGACCTCCAAGTAGTTAAGCCGGTTCCTCTGGTCCAGGAGCGGAATGAGGGCGTGAATGTGGGGGGAGACCTCATTGAGGCGCAGGTTGGCGTTGAAAACCAAATCGCCAAAAGTGTCCGCCAGCCACTGGCTGGAGACCCGCGCCTAGGCCTCAACCCGCTCAGGCTCGAACTCGCCCGGCTAGGCCGGAAATACTCTGGGCCAGCCTCAATGATCATGGCCCCGACCAAAATCATGCCCCACCGGATCGTCTGCCCGCCCAGCCGCTCCGAGCCCAGCGGAAGCCGGTTGAGCCCGGCTCGGGCGGCGTCGGCGTTGACGACCGTTACCCCCGAACATTGTGTTTATAATATTCCTGGACCTTTGGCCAGTCCCGAAGCTTGTGAATTTTTATGGAAAAAGTGGGGTCCATACCCTGACCTCCCCAGATCCCCACGCCGCCAGCCCAGGGAGAAAAACAACAAACAACCAGGGCCCGAAACCCTCGGGCCCTGGTAACAACCCATCAGCCAGCCGTCCGCCGGTCCCTGGAATTCTGGCTTATTCGCCACCACTCCAACCAGGACTGGCCTTGGGGAACCCGCTTGATGGGCAGATCCAGCTCCTTGAGGCGCCTGGCCAGCTGTCGGCCATTTTTGCCCGGCCGGACGGTCAGCGTCGCCCTTGACCCGGCCAGGTAAGGACTGAGCAGGTCCACCGGAGTTTTCTCGCCAATGGCCAGAACGGGACTGGCCTGGTAAAGAGCTTTCAGGGCCAGGGCCTCCAGGGGATGGTCAGTTAAAAACATCGGCGACCCCTCACCCGGCAGAAACCAGGGCTGGCTATCCGGCAACGGGCTTTCCACGTAAGGCAAAACCGAGTCCGCCGCCCGACCAGGCCGAAACATGAAGAACATGCCCGAATCCGCCTCACAGTTGAAAACAATCAGGCCCAGACTGGTGGAGAGAATCCGACGCTCCTGGTGAGCCTTTTCCACCAGGCGTTCCGGCAGCCGCAGATCTTGGACCAAGTAGCTCTGGATGGCCAGCCAAGTGTCCTCAATGGTAGCCGGTAACTCAAACGGCTGGCTCAAAATGGCGGCCACCTCGCTCTCGACGCTGATGGCCTCGTGGTAGGCCAGGGATTTTTTGACCTCCTGGTAAGGGAAAAAACTCAATAGAAAGATGACCGCCCTATCAACATCCAAACCCGAAAGGCGCCTGACCAGATTGATGGCCCCCAGCCCCTCGTCCCCGAGCTCCGCTATCCCCTGATCCGCTATCCCCTGGTCCGCTGTTCCCGGTCGCCTCAGGCTCCACTCAACATTATCCACCCTAACCCAGGTTCCGTCGGGCAACTGGTAATCGCTTTGGCCCAGGCCCTGGTTATCAGGCTGGTTATCAGGCTGGTTATCAGGCTGGTCGCCGCCCAGATTGGCCCCCTGACCTCGCCTGGTTGAACTCCCCAGAGCCGGGGAGCTGACTGGCTCCGCCGCCAAACTCGCTTTATAAACCACCTCCAAGACTTTGGCCGCCGGGAGCCCCAGGATGGGCTCGACCTGTTCTTTCACCAACTCCAGGGATTTTTGGCGTTGAGCCAGAAGCCGCTCGACCTCGAAGGTGGCGAATTTGAGTCTTTCCGCCTCAATCCGGGCCGCCCTGGCCAGAAAACCCCAATCAGCGAAAACCTCCCGGGCCGCGGCCAGAGAGAGCTCCATCGCCTCCTTGGCGGGACTATTAATTTCCTCGTCCGAAAGGGAGGCCGGACCCCGCTCCTGGAGCCGGATCAGCGACTCCAGGTCAAAGTTTTCCACCTCCTGGAGGGCTCGATCCAGGTTTTTGGTCTCCCGGTAGTAACGGGCGATAGCCGCGGCCGTGGGCTTCTGGTTCCTCGCCGGTTTGGCCAGGCCCAAATCGACCAGGGCCTGGCTGTAACTCCGCCACAAAACTGGCCAGGGCTCAAGATTCTTGCTGAACCGAGCCTTATCCCAGGCCGCCTGGCCCATCCACGCCCGAATCTTGGGGGCCAGGACCCGGTCGTCGTCTGGGGCTAGCGTCATCAGCTCAACAATCAGGCCCTCGCGATCAAAGACCTGATCCAGCCAGGCCAGGGTCCGATCCCGCCACTGGTTGAAATTGGACGTCGAAAAGGGCCCAAGCCAAAGGGACCCCGGGCGCGGGGAAAAGAAAAAGGCCTCCTCCGCGCTCAGGGTCAGCGAAAAGACCGGACCTGAAAAATCGCGAGCCGCGCCAATCCAGTCCAGGACGCTCTGAGGGCCCGCGAGACCGGCCTCAGGGGCGGGAATAATTTCCGACAAAAGGCCAGCCTGGTCAGCCTGGCTCAAAAAATCAAGCGGTTGGGAGAGTTGAAGAAAATACTCCAGAGACAGGGTCGCCTGAGGTTGGGCAAGGTTGGGGAACATAAGAACCTCGAAGGGCAAAAGGCCGGGGAAGAGAGTCAGAAGAAGGAAAGCCGAGAAAAAAAAAGGGGCTCGACCGGGGAAAATGCCTGACGGACGGACTAACCGTCAACAGAGCTAAGATAAAGCGCCTTGATTTAAAGTCAAGAAGAAATTTGTCCGAGGGGGATCTAATAATACATCGTTTGGCATATTACCGCATAAATAGTCGCTTCTAAGCCGAAAACACAAAAAAATTTTTTCTTCTCAATTCTAATATTTGATGTATACATAAAGAAAAATCATCTAAAAGATAAAATAATAACTTTAAAAAAATATTTTTTTACTTATAAATTAAAACATTCTGGCTAAATTTTCTAATTAAACTGACAAATAACTTAAAAAAATTCTCCAAAATCTGAAAATATTTACAGTTCCGCTCTGAAGTCAAGTAATGTCAAATGGCTAGGCTGGTTAAAATTACCAAGGTTTCTCGACGTTTAAGGCCAATTATTTTGGAAAACACTTCAGGATTTAGAACGATGGGCTGTTATCTTCGCAACTTAGAGGATGGAAAATTGAGTCAGTCGGGCCGTTTTATAAGGCGAAGAGGTCTTCTGAGCCATCTCAGGGGGAGCTTTGGGACGGAAGAGGCTAGCGCGCTCTTGAGTCTTCCGGTTGGGGGCAAGCCATTGGCTCTTTATGGGAACTTGTTGGCGATAGCGACAGCGTCTTTTTAGTGGACTATCAATCTGTGGTTTTTTTTCTTGAGCTAACCAACAAGGAGACTCCATGCCCCAGTTGACGGAAAACATAGCTCCGCTCCCGTCGGGAACTAGGTTAGGCGGTTACGAGCTGCGAGAAATTTCTCTCGTGAGCTCTTTGGCCATCATCTATTTTGGTCAGGATTCGCGGCTCAATCGTCAGGTCCTGGTGGAGGAGGCGGCCCCGGCGAGTCTGGCGGCCAGAGATCCCCAAGGAGCCCTGATCCCTCGGCTGGTTGAGGAATTCAAACAGTTTCTTGGGCGTTTCAACGCCGACACTTACAACATGGCCAATCTGGCCCACCCGAATATTTGCCTGACGCTGGACACTTTTTCCCTGAACTCCACGGTCTACCGGGTTTTTCTGAATTCCGGCGGCCAGACTCTGGAGCGGTTTTTGAAGACTTTGCCCCCTAAGGGGAAAATTGGCGACAACCAAATTCTGGCCTGGTTGGGTCCGTTAGTCAACGCTTTACGAGCCGGGCACGAGAAGAATATTCTCCACGGTCACCTGAGCCCAACGACAATTGTCCTCGCTTCGGAGAGTCATCCCGTCCTTCTGGGGTTCGGGGACAGTTGCCTCCCGCAGGCTCCCGGTTATCGGGCTCCAGAGCTGTTGGAGAAAAATCCGGCCAACCTGGGGCCCTGGACGGATCTCTACTCTTTAGGGGCCGTTATTTTACGTTGTCTGACCGGTCGGGAGCCGGTTGACTCGCGCCAACGCCGCGACGCGGTTGTCTTGGGCGACCAGGATCCCCTGGAAGAGGATTTGCGGTCTCTAAACGACCTAAGCCACGGAGAGTTGGCCCAGGCCGTCCGAAGTTGTCTGACGCTCAATCGACGGGAACGGGCCCAGAGTTGCGGGGCATTTCTAAAATTGGCCCGGGCCGGGTCTTGCTCTTCGGTCAGGGGGCCCAAGGTGGCGGAGCCGGTTCCAACAAGCCCAAGCCTGAGACCCGAGTCGCCCGCGCTCGCCCAACCGCCGGTCAGTCCGGCTAGAGCTCTAGCGGCGGCTTCGGGAGTTTCCAATAAAGTTACGCCTCTGGTGGACGGAATTTGGGTGAAAATTCGCGCCTGGCTGATTCCCATAAGCGATCGGCCAGCCGGGCCTAATGACGATCAGCTCCGGGAATTGCGGGCGGTGGCCCTCCGGGAAAGGAATAAAACTACGCCCAAAGACTACGCCCTGGCCGATAAATTGGCCAAGATAGACGAGGGCGAACGAGCCAGCTTCCGACTGCCGGCTTTTCTGATTTCTTTCGCCTGGACGGCTTATGAGTTAATGCTGAAAAGAGCTTTAATCCTTTACGCTGTCTTTTATATATTAATATTTAGCATTTTATTAATCAATATTCAAGTTAATATTATATTTAGATCAATATTTTTATTTTGTTTTTCAATGATATGTGGCTTTTTTGGATTATATTGGCTAAAAGAAAATGTTGACCAACGTATAGACGTCGCCTGGCGGCAGTCTGAGGGAAATTTTGACCAAGCCAGACATATCTTATCAAAACAATTACCAAATAAAAGAAATAGTTTTTTTAAATTTAATCTTATAGTAGCGCCTTTTATTTATTTAATATTATTTATATCAGCTAATAGTCCATATTGCGATTTAAAACAATTTCAAAATGATGCTATAAACCTTTTTATATCTCATTATAGTAAAAATTTAAATATTAGTCAGAACGACTTTAAAAACAAATTTAATTTTCAAATATTAGATGTAGAAGCAAAAGAAGAAAAATTTAAAAAATGTGTTTGTAATCTTTCATTTGATTTTGTAAATTTAGATAATAATAAAAGTTATAGTGGCAACTTAAAGTATACAGTTTATACTGATAACTATTTATTTAAACGAAACGATAGAATTTCAATAGAATTAAGATAGAATTTTAATAGAATATTAAAAAAATAACGGATAGCCGCGCTGGTCGGAGCCTGGCTCTCTGTTTTGGGCTGGGCCCACCAGATCAGGAATTATTACTCGCCAGGATTGGCGACTCAACATTTGGGATCGCGATTATGTCCAGAGATTTCGTCAAGAGTCAGCTTTTATTGAAAGACTCCATCATTAATGGGCATGTCATTGACCGGACGATTTCGCTAACTCCGACGGAAACCGTCTACGCCGCGACCAGGCGGGATTTCCCCAGATCGGTCTGGTTGTTCGAGTATCATCCCAAGACCCTGGCCCGGCGAACGGCGGACGGTTTCCTGGCCCCCCTCGCGGGCTGGCTGAAAACTCCTTTTGACAATAGCCTCGCGGCGTTCTGGGCCGACTCCTATTTTCTGGCTCAAGGCCATTTGGCGGGGACAGCTCAGGTTCTAGACTATTTCCAGGCCTCCAACGGCAATTATTATCGGATTATTCCCCACTATGAGGGAAAAATCCTTAGCGATCTTCTTAGGGGCCTACCTCAGGGCAAGATGTCCGAAGACGAGCTCTGGCCCTGGCTGGAGCCCCTGATACAGGCTATGGCGGACAATTATAAAAAGGGAGTCTGGCGCCATGATTTAAGCCCGGACAATTTACTGGCCCTCAACTCCGGTGGGCTGGTTCTTTTAAGCCCGCGGACGGCGGACCAGGTTCTGACGGACAATATCTCCTACAACGCCCTAGCGGGGGCGCGGCCAAAAGCCCAGGTCGAGGGTCAGATAGTTTCTCCGGCGGACGTTTACGCCTTAGGGGCCTTGGTTTTTCATTGTCTGTCGGGCGTGGCCCCAATAGCCCTGAGCGTCCGGCGTTTCGCCAACGATTATGACGAGCCGGATCCTCTGCGATTGGTTTTCGACTCTTTGGCCCGGGAACTGGCGCCGGAGACGTTGAAACTTTTGGAGAGCGCCCTGGAAATAGAACCAGACCGGCGTTTGATTGATATTTTTCAATTTCTGAGGGACGGTTCTGAGCCGGAGCGGCCAGTGACGCCAGCGGTCGCGGCTCCATCGGGTGGTCTTCTGGCCAACTCAACGAGCCCGCCGTCGAGGCCTCAACCGGCGGAATCCAGGCCGGCCTATTCCCGGACTTCAGTCGTCTCGCCCGAAAAGGCTCTAACCGAGCGGGAAATGCTGTACTCAGCGTTTATTCAGTCGAACTCGGATTATTATCTGGATAAATTCGCTCAGTCTGACTTGGAGGAAAAGAGGGTTTTCAGCCTTGTTCCGGCTCTTCTCGCTCCATTCTGGGCGCCCGCCCGACAGCTTTATCCTCAGTCTGTGGCGATATTTTCGCTGTTTCTGGGTTTGGGTTTTTTTTATGGCTTTGGGTCTGAGTTTAACGCCCTGGTCATTTTCGGCCTGGTTTACGTTATCATGGCCATCTTCACTGGTTTTTCCGCGGTCAGGTGGGTCAGAAACAAGGCGGATCTGGCTATAGGGAAGGCGGAAGTCGAGTCCGGCGGCGATTTCCGGAAAACCGTCGAAATATTGGAAGGCCTCGGCGGTTTGTCCGCGTTGGTCATTTTGTTTGTAGTCGCGGATGTTTTAGGCTTTGTTTTAGTCCAATTGTATTTTCCTCTCCATTCCTTAACAACTTCAAGAAATATTGACCGACCGCTGGCTCAGGTCGCTGATTCCGCTTCGCCAGTCCAACCCGAAGCCCCCCCTGTCCCTAGCCAACCGGTCAGTTCCGCCACCATTAACGCTGGCCCCGGGGCTCAACCGAAGAAGCCGGCCCGGAGTCAAAGCGGGGAACTGGGGCGGGTTCCCGAGGAGCCATTTCCAGAAAATTTTGTTTTTGATTCCTCAAGTGAGTGCCTCGGTCGGGCTCTGGCTTTGCCTTTCCAAGTCAGAGGCTATTTCAGCGAGGAATGTATTGAGTCCGGCGATCTTCCCTGCGTTCTATCTTTAAGGGATCAGGCTGGAGCCTTGGTCTTGGCTGATTTGGTCATGGCCCCTGGCGTCACCCAGGATTTGACTCATCTGGGAGAGGAAGGCTCTTTGGTGGAGTTAACCGTCCAGGGTCGACAATACAGACTCTCGAAATACTTCGACGCCAGTCTGTGCCTGAGGGACAATCTGGTCCTGTTCGGGCGGCGATTAGAGCCGACCAAGCCGCTGAGCCATCAGGCGATTAGCGTTTTGGCCAGCCAGATCAAGGCTTTAGTCGAGTCGGGGGCTTTTTTGTTAGAGGGGGACTCCCAACCGGAAGTCGTCGCGATCCATAAGATGTTCCTAGAGTCCGCGCCTTTCAACGTTGGCGACGAAACGATCTTCCCAGTTTTAATCTCTTATGTTCATGACAGCCAAAAAACGATCGCCAAACTCCGACAGTACCCGGAAGAGGATTTGCGGCTTATCCGCGATCAACTCAAAAAACGAATTGATACCGATTCTTTATCTTTTATTCAATATAGAAATAATTATAAATTTTTAAACATATTAAATGATTTAATAGGGGAAAATAAATATGATACTGTATTAGTTGGCAAATTAGGTCAATCTCTGCCTCGCGATCCTAATTCTGAATATGTAAATAGTACTAGTTATCAGTTCTATCTTGATAATGGTCAGCAAATAATTATTGATATTGATTTTTATGAAACAATTGATTATAGAAATAATATTGATAATGATGATAATGATAATTATGTAACTATTTATATTATTAAATCAAATAATAGAAACTTTATTGGCCGTATCGAATATTAAATAATTATAAATATTTTATCTGGACCGAAAAAAGTCAGCTCTTGGTTGGGCGGAATCGGCCAGCTGAGTATAGGACTGAGCCAGTGGGTGACGATTGGACTCTTGGCGACAGGGCAAAATTCTCAATTAAGTTGGCGAAGTTGGCCGGACGACTCTCTTCGCGTCCCTAAATTATGGCGAAAAATCCCGCCGACCAGGGGAAAAGCCCAGGGTTTTCCAGCGATCATAAGTCTTTTTAAGATTAACCAATTCAACCGGTTCCTGATCAAGTCAAATACTTCTGGAGGAGAAAATTGTGAAAAACGCGGAGGACAAACTCAGGCCGGCTGAGAAAATCCTCGGCCTTTACACGCTTCTTCTCCAGTCCCATCGCCCCAGGAGTCTGCAAAATCTACGGAAAATCTTCAATTGCTCAACCTCAACCATGCTTCGGGTCATTGACCAGCTAGAGGCTTCTCGTTATGGGAAAGTGATTAAGACCAAACGCGGTCGGGAGTCCTACTACGAGCTGGACAAAACTAACCTGAAAATACCCAACGCCCGATTTACGGTCGAGGGGATCAGCGCTCTTTGGATGTGCCGCGATTTTTGTGAGAGGCTTTTTCCCAGGGATCTCTGGAAAGCCATGGAAACGTCTCTGCTTCAGGGTTATTCCCTGACCGAGGCGGAGTCGAAGGACGAAAGACCCTCCTTCGCCCGGAGGATCAGTTGGGGAATCATCGACTACTCCGTCCTGGCCGAAGAGCAGCTGTTGTTGTTCCAGGCCTTGAGGACGCGTACCGTTTGCGCGTTTGATTACCTCCGAGGCGAGAGGAAGGAGCCTGGTCATTTCATTTACGCTCCCCTGGAATTGGTCGCTTTTCGGGAGACCCTTTTTTTACGGGGTTGGTTGCTGAGTGAAAACTATCGGCCTCTCTTCGCGGAACCCTCGTTGCTTTGCCTCCATCGGGTCAGGCGGGTCCGGCTTCTGACCAAGTCGTCTCGAGGCGTGCCACCTTTGCCGCCTCTGGGCGATCTGGGGTTAGGAATTATTGAGACCAAGAAATTTCGGGCCTCGATCAGGTTCCTGGGCGCTTCGGCCAGATGGGTCCGGGAGCGGATCTGGAGCGAAGATCAGTCTATCGACCAGCGGGCTGACGGGTCCATTGTTCTGTCCCTGACTGTCCGGAACTCCTACGAGGCGCTCAGCTGGCTCCTGAGCTTTGGTCGGGAGGCCCAGGTTCTGGAGCCCAGGTGGCTCCGGAAACTTCTGGCTGAGGAGGCCCGACGCGTCTGGGAGTTTTACAGGGTGGGCCTATAGCCCGACGCTCGCGGGTTTTAAAGCTTGAGGTTTTGAGACCGTAGCGGCCGCGACTGTCTAACCTTCTCAGCCGGGTCCGCGGCTTGGAACTGAGCTGATTTACCTTTGGCGCGCTCCAGCGGCCCTTGAACCCATCGGTAAAAATCTCCCGCTCAATGGGCAGCCCGCCTTTCGCCGTGAAATAGCGACAACGGGTGTCCGCTTAATGGTCCTCTCCTCCATCATACAGGGCTCTGAAGCCCAATACCTTGGAGGTGGCCTTCTTGCCGCGCGGCCTTAAATGAGCCAATCCAGGGTTCGGTTAAGCGGAGAGAGCAATTTATCGCTCGAATTAGGGGAAAAAACCTTCCAAAAATTAGTAAGCGTTCACGGGTTTTTATTGGAAGCCAGCCCAAGAGTCTGGTGAGGCCTATAAAAGTCGATATTCTCTGATTTTGACCTTTTTCTCCTTTCTTATAGTCGCCTTGCTGGTCCTA